>DATFLO010000087.1:0-56810 GCA_035267605.1 Gammaproteobacteria bacterium | reverse complement strand
CATCTCCTCGGCCAGCGTGGGCTGGTAGCCCACTGCTGAGGGCATGCGCCCGAGCAGTGCCGAGACCTCGGTACCGGCCAGCGTGTAGCGGTAGATGTTGTCGATGAACATCAGCACGTCGCGGCCCTCGTCGCGGAACTTCTCGGCGATGGTCAGGCCGGTCAGCGCCACGCGCAGGCGGTTCCCCGGCGGCTCGTTCATCTGGCCGTAGACCAGGGACACCTTGTCGAGGACCTCCGACTCCTTCATCTCGTAGTAGAAGTCGTTGCCCTCGCGGGTGCGCTCGCCGACGCCGGCGAATACGGAGTAGCCGGAGTGCTCCACGGCGATATTCCGGATCAGCTCCATCATGTTCACCGTCTTGCCCACGCCGGCGCCGCCGAACAGGCCGACCTTGCCGCCCCGGGCGAAGGGGCACATGAGGTCGATCACCTTGATGCCGGTCTCGAGGATGTCGGCGGTGGCCGACAGCTCGTCGTAGGCCGGGGGCTTGGCGTGGATGGGCGCGGTCTCGTCCGGCTCGACCGGGCCCGCCTCGTCGATGGGGTTGCCCAGGACGTCCATCATGCGGCCCAGGGTCTTGGCGCCCACCGGTACGGTGATCGGCGCGCCGGTGCCCTTCACCTCCATGCCGCGCTTGAGGCCGTCGGTGGAGCCCATGGCGATGCAACGGACGGTGCCGTCGCCGGTGTGCTGCTGGACCTCGAGGACCAGGTCGCCGTCAACCAGCTCCAGGGCGTCGTAGACCTCGGGCATGCTGCCCACCTCGAAGTCCACGTCCACCACCGGGCCGATGATCTGGACGATCTTTCCAGTTCCAGTGGATTCGCTCATTGTCGTGCCCGCTTCCTCTAGCTTGGGAATTCGGTCGCCGCCTGCGGCGCCGCCCCGTGATCTTTTTTACCGGTGTAACCTGGCCCGGGTGGCCGCGGCCGGGTCAGCCTTCCAGGGCCGCCGCGCCCGAGGTGATCTCCGCCAGCTCGGCGGTAATGGCCGCCTGACGCGCCTTGTTGTAGGACAGCTTGAGGTCCTCGATGAGGTCCTCGGCGTTGTCGGAGGCGCTCTTCATGGCCACCATGCGCGCGGCCTGCTCGGAGGCGATATTCTCCACCAGCCCGTGGAAGACCAGGGACTCCACGTAGCGCTCCATGAGGCCGTCGATGACCGCCTGCGGCTCCGGCTCGTAGATGTAGTCCCAGTGCAGCTCGTCCGGCTCGGCCACCTCGGTGATCGGCAGGATCTGCTCGGTCTGGACGTTCTGGGTCATGGTGTTCACGAACTGGTTGTAGACCAGGTAGACCCGGTCCAGCTCGCCCTCCATGTAGGCGTCCATGACCACCTTCACCGTGCCGGCGATGTCGGTCACCTCGGGGGCGTCCCCGTAATCCGACTTCTCGGCCGCGATGTCGGCGCCGAGGCGGTTGAGCAGCGGCAGGCTCTTCTTGCCGATGGCGGCCACCCGGTAGCCGATGCCCTGGCCCCGGAGGTCCTCCATCAGGTTCACCGTGTCGCGCAGGACGTTGGTGTTGAGCCCGCCACACAGCCCGCGGTCGGAGGTGATGACGATGATCCCGGCGTTGCTGGCCTCCCGCTCCTCCATGAACGGGTGGGTGTACTCCGGGTGGGCCTTGCCGATGTGCCCGATCACCTGGCGCATCTTGTCGGCGTAGGGCCGGGTGCTGCGCATGCGGGCCTCCGCCTTGCGCATCTTGGAGGCCGCGACCATCTCCATCGCCGAAGTAATCTTCTTCGTGTTCTCGATGGAGCCGATCTGCTTCTTGATTTCCTTGGAGCTCGGCATCCCGTTCTCCGCTCGTTGGCAGCCTGGCTAACGGCGCGCGTTAGTAGGCGTGCTTCTCCTTGAAGTCCTTGAGGGCCTCGTGCAGCCCGGACTTGATCTCGTCGGTCAGCTTGAGCTCCGAGGCGATCTGGTCCATGAGCGCCTTCTGCTGCGAGTGCATGTACTCGTGCAGGGCCTTCTCGGTGTCCACGATCTTCTCCACCTCGATGTCGTCGAGGTAGCCCTCGTTGGCGGCGAACAGGGACACGGCCATCTCCGGCACCGACAGCGGCTGGTACTGGCCCTGCTTCATCAGCTCGGTGACGCGCTTGCCGCGCTCGATCTGGTTGCGGGTGGCCTCGTCCAGGTCCGAGGCGAACTGGGCGAAGGCCGCCAGCTCGCGGTACTGGGCGAGGTCGGTGCGGATGCCGCCGGCCAGCTTCTTGATGATGCCGGTCTGGGCCGAACCGCCCACGCGGGACACCGACAGGCCGGCGTTGATGGCGGGCCGGATGCCGGAGTTGAACAGGTCCGACTCCAGGTAGATCTGGCCGTCGGTGATGGAGATGACGTTGGTCGGCACGAAGGCGGACACGTCGCCGGCCTGCGTCTCGATAATGGGCAGCGCGGTCAGCGATCCGGTCTGGCCCTTCACCTCGCCGCCGGTCTTCTCCTCCACGAAGTCGGCGTTGACCCGGGCGGCGCGCTCCAGCAGGCGGCTGTGGAGGTAGAAGATGTCGCCGGGGTACGCCTCGCGGCCGGGCGGGCGCCGCAGCAGCAGGGACACCTGGCGGTAGGCCCAGGCCTGCTTGGTGAGGTCGTCGTAGACGATCATGGCGTCCTCGCCGCGGTCCCGGAAGTACTCGCCCATGGAGCAGCCGGCATACGGGGCGATGTACTGCAGGGTGGCGGACTCGGAGGCGTTGGCGGCGACCACGATGGTGTGGTCCATGGCGCCCTCTTCCTCCAGCTTGGCCACCACCTGCGCCACCGACGAGGCCTTCTGGCCGACGGCGACGTAGATACAGGTCACGCCCGTATCCTTCTGGTTGATGATGGTGTCCACCGCCACCGCGGTCTTGCCGGTCTGGCGGTCGCCGATGATCAGCTCGCGCTGGCCGCGGCCGATCGGCACCATGGCGTCGAGCGCCTTGATGCCGGTCTGCAGCGGCTGGTCGACGCCCTCACGGGCGATCACGCCGGGCGCGATCTTCTCGATGGGCTCGTGGCCGTCGGCCTCGATCGGGCCCTTGCCGTCGATGGGCTGACCCAGCGGGTTGACCACGCGGCCGACCATGTTCTTGCCCACCGGCACCTGCATGATGCGGCCGGTGGCCTTGACCGTGTCGCCCTCGCGGATGTGGGTGTAGTCGCCGAGGACCACGCCGCCCACCGCGTCGCGCTCGAGGTTGAGCGCCATGCCGAAGGTGTTGTTGGGGAATTCCAGCATCTCCCCCTGCATGACGTCCTCGATGCCGTGGGCCTTGATGATGCCGTCCTGGACGGCCACCACCGTGCCCTCGCTGCGGGCTTCGAGGTCCTGCTCGAAGCCCTGGATCTGCTTACGGATCAGCTCACTGATTTCCGAGGTGTTCAGTTGCACCGTCGATCCCCTATCCTCGCGGCCTGGCAGGCGTTTCCCTGTTCAGGCTTTCAATTGGTTGCGGAGCTGCTCCAGCCCGCCACGGATGGAGCCGTCGATCACCAGGTCGCCGGCCCGGATCACCAGCCCCGCCATCAGGGACTCGTCCACCCGGCTCTCCACGGTGACCTTCTGGCCCAGGCGCTTCTCAAGGCGATCGGCGATGGCCTGCTCCTTGTCCTCCGACAGCGGCTGCGCCGCGGTCACCACCGCGTGCACCTCGCCCTCGGCGTTGCGCCGCAGGTCCCGGTAGATCTCCAGGACCTCGGGGAGGAAGGCCACCCGGTCGTTGGCGAAAAGGGCGTCGAGGAGCCGGCCGGCCTCCGTCCCCAGGCGGTCCCCGGCGACCTCGCGGAAGACCTTCTCCTTGCGGTCGCGGGGAACCCGCGGATTGCCCAGCAGCTTGTCCATCTGCTCGTCGCTGCTGATGGCGGCCAGCAGCTCCAGGGTGTCCTCCCAGTCCTGGAAGCTGCCGTGCTCCTTGGCCAGCTCGAAGATCGCCTCGGCGTAGGGCCGGGCAATGGTATGGGCGTCGGCCATGGGGGCCTCCTTACAGGCGCTCTACCAAGCGGTCGAGGACGTCGGAGTGGGCCTTGGCGTCGATCTCGCGCTCCAGGATCTTCTCCGCGCCTTCCACCGCCAGGTCCGCGACCTTCTGCTTGAGCTCCTGGCGCGCCCGGTTCATGTCCTGCTCGGTCTCTTCCCGGGCATTGGCCAGAATGCGGTCGGCCTCCTGGCGGGCTTCGCTGGCGGCCTCCTCACGGATCTCGTTGGCGCGCCGCTCCGCGGCGGACACCATCTCGTTGGCCTTGTCCTTGGCCTCGTGGATGGTCTCCTTGGCCCGCTTCTCGGCGAGCTCCTGCTCCTTCTCGCCCTTCTCGGCCGCCTCCAGGCCCTCCTGGATCTTCTGCTGCCGGTTCTTCAGGGCAGCATTGATGGGGGCGTAGACGTACCGCTGGAACAGCCAGATGAAGATCACGAAGGTGATCGCCTGGCCGATCAGGGTCAGATTCAGGTTCACGGTCGTACCCCTATGATTGGTCCCGAACTAGCCGGCCGGACGGCACGCGGCCGCCCGGTCGCCGGGAGTGTCCGTTAGCCCAGGAACGGGTTGGCGAACACGAACCACAGGGCCAGCGCCAGCACGATGAACGGGAACGACTCCATCAGGCCGGCGAAGATGAAGGTGTTGGTCAGCAGCTGCGGGCGCATCTCGGGCTGGCGGGCGATGCCCTCCAGGGCCTTGGAGGTGATCATGCCCCAGCCCAGGGCGGAGCCCAGGCCGGCGGCGCCGAGGATGATGCCCACGGCGATGGCGGTAGCGGCGGTAATGATGGTGGCAGGTTCCATCGAATCCTCCTGCGGTTAGCGAAGCGTGGAAGTTAGAAGGTCGGCATCCGGTCGGCTCAGTGGTCCGAGGAGACGGCCATGGCCAGGTACACGATCGACAGCACCATGAAGATGAAGGCCTGCAGCACGATGACCAGGACGTGGAACAGGGTCCACGGCAGCCCCCCCAGGAAGTGCAGCCACCAGGGGATCAGGGCAGCGATCAGCAGGTAGATCAGCTCGCCGGCGAACAGGTTGCCGAACAGCCGCAGCCCCAGGGAGAGCGGCTTGGCCAGCTCCTCGACCAGCTTCATGATGATGTTGATGGGGAACAGGAACTTCCCGAAGGGGTGGGTGAGGAACTCCATTGTGAACTCGGAGCCCTTCACCTTGAAGCTGTAGAACATGGTGAGCACGAAGATCACCAGGGCCATGCCCATGGGCACATTCAGGTCAGCCGTCGCCACCGCTCGGAAGTTGTCCGCGCCCATGGCCTCCGCGATCCCGGGGATGAGGTCCACCGGGATGATGTCGAAGAAGTTCATGAGGAAGATCCACAGGAACACCGTGATGGCGATGGGCGCCACGATGGGGTTGTGGCCGGGGAAGTTGTCGTCGACGTTCTTGTTGACGAACTCCACCACCATTTCCATGAAGTTCTGCGTACCGGTCGGGACCCCTTCGGTGATGCGCTTCTGCACGTAGCGGCCGAGCAGGAGGATGAGCACGCCGCACAGGACCGACATGATCATGGAATCAAGGTTGATGGCCATGAAGCCGTCGCCGAAGGTCCAGTTGGTAATGTGGTGCTCGATGTACTCCCCGGAGGTCAAAGGCCCCCCGTGGCTGGCCTCCCCGGCGCCGTGGACCGCGGCTCCTGCCTGGGTTCCGTGCTCGTTCCCGGTGCTCACCGTTGGCTCCCTAATCCCGATGTTATTCGGTTCGACCCTTGGTCGAGCGGCGCGGCCCATACAGGCGGGCCGCCTCGATGAAGCTAACGACGTGGGCCAGGATCAGGCCCAGGACCACGCCGCCGATGTTCAGGTGCAGGATGGTGGCGGCGGCGATCACCGCCGCCACCACCACCACGAAGCGCTCTACCGCCCCGCGGTAGAGAACCGCCGCCCCGCCCTCGTCGCTGCGCTCGCCGGCGCGCTGGACGCTGGCCGAAAGCATGGCCGCCAGGAGCACCGCCAGCCCGCCGCCGTAGGCCAGCCCCTTGGCCCAGCCGGGCTCGCCCTGCCAGACCAGGATCCCGGCCGCCACAGCGACCGCGAGGACCTGGCTGGCGATGAGGCGGGCGGTCTGGTTGATCAGCTGCCGCTGATGGTCCACGGGGCCTCTCCGGAGGTCGCACAGGCCGCACCGCTGCTGCGACCGGGAGGACCGGCGACCCGCAGGCAACGAGCCCGCCCGCGCCCCGCGCTCGAACTTGGGATTGGGCGCGGGGCCCGGCCGCCCTGTTTCTGGCGTTGCAGGCGTCTGGGTACGCGGTTCGAAATCCGGCGCGGATACTAAGGGAGTGCACCGGGGAAGTCAATCATCCCTCGCCGGCGCGCCGGCCGTCGGCGCTAGCGGATGCGCTCCACGATACCCTCGAGCTCCTCGAGGGAGGCGTACTCGATCTCCAGGCGGCCGCGGTTCTTGCGCTGGGTGATGCGCACCTTGGCACCGAGGCGCTCGCCGAGGTCCTGCTCCAGGCGCTCCACATCCGGATCCTTGCGGTTGGCCGCCGGCTTGGCGGGGGTCTCCCCGGCCGCGGGCTCCTTGGTGGCCTTGCGCACCCGGTCCTCGGCGGCCCGCACCGACAGGCCCTTCTTGATCACCTCGTGGGCGACCTCGCCGAGCCGGTCGTCGCCCTCCAGGGCCAGCAGGGCGCGCGCATGCCCCATGCGCAGCGCGCCCTCGTCGAGGGCCTGCTGGACCTCGCGCGGCAGGCGCAGGAGCCGGAGGGTGTTGGAGATGGTGGTGCGCTTGCGCCCGACCGCCTCGGCCAGGGCGTCGTGGGTCAGGCCGAACTCCTTGGTCAGGCGCTCGAAGGCGCGCGCCTCCTCCACCGGGGTCAGCTCCTCGCGCTGGATGTTCTCGATCAGCGCGATTTCCAGGGCCTGGTCGTCGGACAGCTCCCGGATCATGGCCGGGATGCTGTCCAGGCCGGCGAGCTGGGCGGCCCGCCAGCGGCGCTCGCCGGCGATCAGCTCGTAATCGCCGCGCTCGGGATCGGCGCGCACCAGCACCGGCTGCACGATGCCCTGGGCGCGGATGGATTCCGCCAGCTCCTGCAGGGCGCCGTCGTCCATCTGCTGGCGCGGCTGGAAGGCGCCGGGGCGGATCATGTCCACCGGCAGCTGCTGCACCCCTTCGCCCCCGCCGCCGGGCTCCTCCCCGTAGTCCTCGCTCAGCAGGGCATCGAGTCCCCGTCCCAGGCGGCGCTTGCTCATGCCGGGACCCCGAGGTCCATGATCTCGTTGGCCAGATCCATGTAGGAGCGCGAGCCCCTGCACAGGGCATCGTAATAGATTACCGGCATGCCGTAGCTGGGGGCCTCCCCGAGGCGCACGTTGCGGGGAATCACGGTCTCGTAGACCTTGCGGCCGAAGTGGCTGCGCACCTCCTCCGAGACCTGGTTGGCCAGGTTGTTGCGGTTGTCGTACATGGTCAGGAGCAGGCCCTCGATGCGCAGCTGGGGATTGGATCGGCGCCGGATCTTCTGGATCACCTCCATCAGCTGGGACAGGCCCTCGAGGGCGTAGTACTCGGTCTGGATGGGGATGAGGACCGAATGGGCCGCCACCAGCGCGTTGACCGTGAGCAGGTTCAGCGACGGCGGGCAATCGATGAGGATGAAGTCGTAGGCATCGTGGAGCTCGGCAAGGGCTCGGCGCAGGCGGCGCTCCCGGTTTTCCTGGTCCACCAGCTCCACCTCCGCCCCGGAGAGGTTGCTGTTGCTCGGGATCAGATCGGGGGTGCGGTGGCCGCCATCCTCCGCGTGCAGGATGGCATCGGCGATGGGCACCTCCCCCATGAGGACCTGGTAGGCGGTGGTTTCCTGCGCCTTTTTGTCGTAGCCCAGGCCCATGGTGGCATTGCCCTGCGGGTCGATGTCCACCACCAGCACCCGCTGCTCGGCCACCGCCAGCGAGGCGGCCAGGTTGACGGACGTGGTGGTCTTGCCCACCCCGCCCTTCTGATTGGTTACCGCGATCACCTTGGCCATTTGCACTCCTTGGAAGTGGCAGCCGCCGGGGTCGGCGCGCGACGGGTTCCACGTGGAACGATGGGCGCCGAAATCCTGGGTAGCATACCCCCCCATCGCGCCCGGCGCCAAGCCTCTGCCAGGCCCCGTCGCGCCGGGACTATTCTGGCAAGTATCTGAATTCCGGGAAGGAAAGCCTTGGGGCGGCGGGGGCCGCCGGGCGGAAAAATTGCCGCCGTCGGGTTGCCACGTGACGGAAAGGGGCGGCCTCTAGCCGGCCAGACGCTTGCTGTGAACCAGCAACAGGTTCAGGGCCGCCGGCGTCATCCCCTGGATGCGGCTGGCCTGGTCCAGGGTCCGCGGTCGGGCCGCCTCCAGGCGCTGGACCACCTCATTGGAAAGGCCCCCCACCTGGCGGTAGTCGATGCCCTCGGGAATGGCACGCTGGAGCTCGGCATTCAGCCGATTGTTCTCGTCGCGGTCGCGCTCGATGTAGCCGGCATACTTCACCTCGATCTCGGCCCGCTCCCGCACCGCGGGCTCGTAGCCGTCGGCTTCCAGCGGCGGCCATAGCCGCGCCACATCAGCCAGCCCCACCCGGGGCCGGCGCAGCAGATCCGACAGGCGGCTGGGCTTGGACAGCGGCGTCCCCAGCACCTCCTCGGCGAAGCCGGCCTCCACCTGCTGCGGATCGATCCAGTGGTTGTCGAGGTAACCGATCAGGGCCGCCACGGCCTCCTCCCGCTCCCGGAAGCGGGTCCAGCGTTCCCCGCCCACCAGGCCCAGCTCCCGCCCCAAGGGGGTGAGGCGGCTCTCGGCATTGTCTTCCCGCAGGACCAGGCGGTGCTCGGCCCGCGAGGTGAACATGCGGTACGGCTCGTCCACGCCCCGGGTGACCAGATCGTCCACCAGCACCCCGAGGTAAGCCTCGTCCCGCCGGGGGAACCATTCCCCCCGCCCCGCCACCGCCAGGGCCGCGTTGACACCGGCCAGCAGACCCTGGGCCGCCGCCTCCTCGTAGCCGGTGGTGCCGTTGATCTGGCCGGCCAGGTACAGCCCGCCACACTCCTTCAGGGCAAGGCTGGGATGCAGCTGGCGCGGATCGAGGAAGTCGTACTCGATGGCGTAGCCGTAACGGGTGATGCGGGCCTGCTCCAGGCCGGGGATGGTGGCCACCAGCTCCTCCTGCACGGCCCGCGGCAGGCTGGTGGAGATGCCGTTGGGATAGACCTCCGGGGTATGGAGGCCTTCCGGCTCCAGGAATACGGTGTGGTGGTCGCGGTCGGCGAAGCGCACCACCTTGTCCTCGATGGACGGGCAGTAGCGGGGACCGCTGCTCTCGATGGCTCCCGAGTACATGGGGGAGCGGTCCAGGGCGGAGCGCACGATCTCATGCCCCGCCGGAACGGTCCCGGTCAGGAAGCAGGGCACCTGGGGCAGGCGCCGTTCCGGGGGCAGCGACGACAAAGCCGGCAGGGGCTCCTCCCCGGGCTGCGCCTGCAGGCGGTCCCAGTCGATGGATCGGCCGTCGAGACGCGGCGGGGTCCCCGTCTTCAGACGTTCCACGTGGAACCCCTGGGCGCGCAGCCACTCGGCCAGACCGAGGGAGGGGGCCTCGCCGGCCCGGCCGGCGTCGTGGCGGTCCTCGCCCATGTGCACCCGGCCGGCAAGGAAGGTGCCGGTCGTCAGCACCACGCTCTCGGCATCGATGGTCTCGCCGCCGGCCAGGACCACACCCCGGGCCCGGTCCCCCTGGATGCGGATGCGCTCCACACTGGCCTGCAGCAGCTCCAGGCCCGGCTGGGCGAATACGGCGGCCTGCACGGCCCGCCGATACTCCAGGCGGTCGGTCTGGGCCCGGGTGGCCCGTACCGCCGGTCCCTTGCGGCGGTTGAGGACGCGCACCTGGATGGCGGCCCGGTCGGCGGCGCGGGCCATGACCCCGTCCATGGCATCCACCTCGCGTACCAGCTGGGACTTGCCCAGCCCGCCGATGGCGGGATTGCAGGACATCTGGCCGATGGTGTCGAGGTTGTGGGTAACCAGCAGGGTGCGCGCCCCCATGCGGGCGGCGGCGGCGGCCGCCTCCACCCCGGCGTGGCCGCCGCCGACAACGAGAACGTCAAAGGGCTGCGGATTCATGGCCGCTCCCGGTTCACTTGCCGATGCAGAAAGTGGAAAAGATCCGCCCCAGGAGGTCATCGGAATGCATGCGCCCGGTGATCTCCCCCAGGGCCTCCTGGGCCCAGCGAAGGTCCTGGCCAGCCAGGTCGCCGCTGCCATGCTCGGCGAGCGTGGCCCGCGCGGTTTCCAGGTGGCCCCGCACCCGATCGAGGACCTCCAGGTGCCGTTGACGGGCACCCAGGGCGTCGCCGGCGTCGTCCCCGGCCAGCCGTTCCCGTAGGACTTCGATCAGGGGCTCCACGCCCGGTTCCGTGATGGTGGAAATGGCGGTCTCCCCGGCCGGTACCGCGCCAAGATCCGCCTTGGACCAGACCCGAATCCGGGTTCCCTCGGGCAGCCGCTGCCATTCCGTACGGTCCGCCTCGGACCAGCCCTCGCCGGCGTCGGCCAGGAACACCACGAGATCGGCGGCGGCCACCAGGTCCCGCGCCCGCCGGACCCCTTCCCTCTCCACCACATCCTCGGTTTGCCGCAGGCCAGCGGTATCCACCAGCTCCACCGGGTAGCCCCCGACCTCCACCGATTCCCGCAAAACGTCCCGGGTGGTCCCGGCACGCTCGGTGACGATGGCGCTTTCCCGGCCCGAGAGGGCGTTCAGCAGGCTCGACTTTCCGGCGTTGGGCCGCCCCGCCAGGACCACCCGGAAGCCGCGCTCGAGGCGCACGCCGGTGCCGGCCCGCCGGCGGATCTCCGCCAGCCGGCCGAGCAGCCCGTCCACCTGCTCCTGGATCCCGGCCTCGGCCAGCCAGTCGATGTCCTCGTCGGGAAAGTCCAGCGAGCCCTCGATAAACACGCGCAGCTCGGTGAGGGATTCGGCCAGCTCCCCCACCAGCCGTCCCAGCTCGCCTTCCAGGGAGCGCAGGGCGGCACGGGCGGCGGTAACGTGCTCGGCCTCGATGAGGGCCGCGACCGCCTCGGCCTGGGACAGGTCCATGCGGCCGTTGAGAAAGGCCCGCTGGGTGAACTCCCCGGGTCCGGCGGCCGCGGCTCCGGCTTCCAGCACCACCCGCAGGAGCTCGCGCATGACCCCCGGGCCACCGTGACCCTGGAGCTCGATCACGTCCTCGCCGGTATAGGAATGGGGGGCGGGAAAGTGGACCACCAGGCCCTGATCCACCTCCGCCCCGGAGCTATCGCGGAAGATCGCCAAATGACAGTGCCGGGGGGTGAAGGCGGAGCGGCCGCAAACGGCGGCGGCCACGGCGGCGGCGTCGGTTCCGGAAACCCGCACCACCCCCACCCCGCCCCGTCCGGGCGGGGTGGCGATGGCGGCGATGGTTCGCCGCTTCAGCCGACCTTCCGCATGATCCACCACTGCTGGCCGATGGAGAAGAGGTTATTGGACACCCAGTAGAGCACCAGGCCGGCTGGGAACTGCATGAAGAACAGCGTGAACACCACCGGCAGACCCATCATCACCTTCTTCTGGATAGGATCCATGGGAGCCGGGTTCATCAGCTGCTGGACCACCATGGAGGCGCCCATGAGGATGGGCAGCACATAGAACGGGTCCTGGCTGGTGAGGTCGGTGATCCACAGCAGGAAGGGCTCGTGGCGCAGCTCGACGCTCTCCAGCAAGACCCAATACAGGGAGATGAACACCGGGATCTGCACCACGATGGGCAGGCAGCCGCCGAGGGGGTTGACCTTCTCCTCGCGGTACAGCCGCATCATCTCCTCATTGAGCTTCTGACGGTCATCGCCGAACTGTTCGCGCAGCCGCTTCAGCTCGGGCTGGACCTTGCGCATCTTGGCCATGGCCCGGTAGCTGATGGAGAACAGCGGGAAGAAGATCAGCTTGATGGTGAGGGTCACCAGGATGATGGCGAAGCCGTAGTTGCCGACCACGCTGTGGAAGAACTGCAGCACCTCGAACAGCGGGATGGCCAGGAAGGACAGGATGCCGTAATCCACCGCCCGGCGCAGGTGGCGGCCGGCGCCGTCGAGGACCGCCTGGTCCTTGGGGCCCAGGAACAGGGTCTGGGTGACGCTGGCCTGCTGACCCGGGGCGACTGCGGGGAAGGGGCTGTAGAAGCCGGCGAAGCTGCTGGGCCCGGCGGCGCGGGCAAAGATGGTGTTGCCCTGCTCGGCATCCGGCACCCAGGCCGCCATGAAGTAGCGGGACATGATCCCGCCCCAGCCCTTGGCATCGGCCTTCTGGAAGCCCTCGGCGCCCTCTTCCTTGAGGTCGTCATGGGCCAGGGTCTGCATGCTGTCGCCGGTGAACACCACCGGGCCGTCGTAGCTGAAACGGGACAGCACGAAGTTGCCGCCGGACTTGGAGCCACGCTCCTTCAGCTGGCCGTAGAGGTGGCCCTGCCAGGGACGGTCACCGTGGTTGACCACCGTGTAGTCGACGCGAACCTCGTAGGACCCCCGGCGGAAGTGGTAGGTCTTGCGGAACTCCAGCCCGTCGGCCCGGTGGGTGTAGGTCACGCTTATCCGGTCCTGGCCCCGGTTCAGGGTCAGGGGCCCCTGGGCATCGGTCCGGAACCGGGCCTGGTGAGAGGGGGAAGGCAGGCCCTGGGCCAGCCAGCCGCTCTGGGCCACCACCAGCCGCCGCTCGCCGGGCTGGAGAACGGCGACCGGGGCGCTGTCGGCGCGGTCCTTCTTGCGGTAGCGCAGGAGGCGTGCCTCGAGCGGATCCCCGCTGCGGGCGCCGAACGCCACCCGCAGGACGTCCGTGGTTACCGTCAGGCCCCGCTCGTCGACCGCGGCCTTGCCCTCTCCTTGCGGCTCAGGGGTAGCCTGGCCATCGCTTTCCGCAGGGGCGGGGCGGTTAACCTCCGGGACGCCCGCCTGCCCGGAAGTGCCGGCCGCCGGCGTCCCCCCGCCTCCGCTGGAGGGCGCCGGCGCGGGGGCCTTGGCGCTGGTGCCGTCGGCCCCGGACCCAGCCTGCTGTCCGGCCTGCTGTTCGGCCACCTGGTCACCCTGGGAGTAGCCCGGGTACTGGTATTCCAGCCAGGCCTGATACAGCCAGAGGACCAGCAGGGTCAGGCCGATTGCGAGCAGGAAGCGTTTGGTATCCATGGGCCTCGTGTGCCGCTGATGTTGGGGACCGGAACGGCTTCAGGGAACCGGGTCGTGGCCCCCGGGGTGCAAGGGATGGCAGCGAAGGATCCGGCGCAGCGCCAGCCACCCGCCCCGCAACAGCCCATGGCGCTCCAGGGCGGTCACGGCGTAGCGGCTGCAGGTGGGCTCGAACCGGCAGTTGCGGCCGAGCCAGGGGCTGACGAGCCAGGAGTAGGCTCGCACCAGGAGGATGACCGGTCGTTCAAGCATGGGAAACCCGCTTCCAGAGGGAACGCAGGTCGCGGACAAGCTCATCCCGGCCGGCGTTTGCGGCGGAGGTGCGGGCAACCACCACCAGCTCGCGGCGACCAAGGCCGCAGGCCTGGCGGAACTCCTCCCGGATCACGCGCTTGATGCGGTTGCGGCGGACGGCGTTACCCACCTTGCGGCTTACCGCCACTCCCAGGCGGGCAGGACCGCCGTCCACGGGACGGGCGAAGACCACGAAGAAACGGCCGACGGCCTTGCTGCCCTGGTCGAAGACCCGCCGAAACTCCTCGGGGCGCTTGAGCCGCTGGGCTTGAGGAAAGCCCCGGGAAGCCGACTCAGTCCCCGGCACGGGCGTCAGGCCGACAGGCGCTTGCGGCCCTTGGCGCGGCGGTTCTTGATCACGCGGCGGCCGGCCTTGGTGGCCATGCGGGCGCGGAAGCCGTGGCGCCGCTTGCGGCGGATGCGGCTGGGCTGGTAGGTGCGTTTCATGCTGCGGCCTCTGCTCTGGATGGGGGCGTCGTGCCCTGAAAAAGGCAATCCCAGAAAAACGCGTAAACATACTTCCTTGCGGGCCTGGCTGTCAATTGAAGAGGCAGGGGGGCGTCCTTCGGGGTTTAGAGCTGTAGTAAGGGTTTTTCTTTTTTAAAAGACTTGTTGTTACTTATTGGGGAGCCCCCCGGCCTGGGGACGGATTCCCTTGAGCGCTGAGAAGGCGGACAAAAAAGGGGCGTGCGGGCTGTGGGGAACCGGCGTAGGGGCCTGGGGGGCGAGCGGTGGAACATTGGGGAGAAAAGCGGGGACCCCCTAAACCCCTGTGGAGAAACCGGCGCTCTGTCCACAGGTTTTCCCGGCTTTTGCCGTCCGGGCTGGGGACAGGGGACCCGGCCGGGGGGAAAATTCGGCTCGACCGACCCGACCGCTTTTGGGTTAGAATCCCTCCCCTGGCAATTGGATCTGTTCCTTGGTGCGCGCTTCGGGGGCCCGCGGTTGGCGGAATCGGCGGTTTGGAAACTGTGTCTGGAGCGGCTGAGCGAGGAGCTCTCCTCCCAGCAGTTCAACACCTGGATCCGGCCCATCCAGGCGGAGGAGGCCAGCGAGGCCCTCACCCTGCGGGTTTCCAACCGCTTCTTCTACGACTGGATCCGGGAGCGCTTCCTGGCCCGCATCGCCGAGCTCGTCGAGCACTTCAGCGAGGGCCGAATGGCGGTTGACCTGGAGGTGGCCGAGGCCCCCGAGCCGGAGCCCGAGACCGCGCCGCGGCAGCCGGCCGCCGCCCCGGAACGGGCGGAGAGTCCGCGCGCCGCCCGGCCGCGCGACATGCTGGACGCCCAGTTCACCTTCGAGACCTTCGTCGAAGGCAAGTCCAATCAGCTGGCCCTGGCCGCCTCCCGGCAGGTCGCCGAGAACCCCGGCGGCGCCTACAACCCCCTCTACATCTACGGCGGCACCGGCCTGGGCAAGACCCACCTGATGCAGGCCATCGGCAACCTGGTGCGCCAGCGCGAGCCGGAGGCCAAGGTCCGCTACATCACTGCCCACCGGTTCGTGAACGAGATGGTGCGCTCCATCCAGCACAACGCCATCGAGGAGTTCAACCAGCGCTACCGCAGCCTGGACGTGCTCCTGATCGACGACATCCAGTTCTTCGCCGGCAAGGACCGGACCCAGGAGGAGCTGTTCCACACCTTCAACACCCTGATGGACCTGAACAGCCAGATCGGCATCTCCTGCGACCGCTACCCGAAGGAGGTGGAGGGCCTGGAGGAGCGCCTGCGCTCGCGTTTCGGCTGGGGGCTCACGGTGGCCATCGAGCCGCCGGAGCTGGAGACGCGCATGGCGATCCTGATGCGCAAGGCGGCAACCTCCGGGGTGGAGCTGCCGGAGGAGGTGGCCTTCTTCATCTCCGAGCGCATCCAGTCCAACGTCCGCGACCTGGAGGGCGCCTTCAATCGGGTGGTCGCCCATGCCCGCTTCCTGGGCCGGCCGGTGGACATGGACCTGGCCAAGGAGGCCCTGGCCGACCTGCTGGAGATGCAGACCCGGCTGATCACCATCGAGAACATCCAGAAGACGGTGGCCAACTACTTCAACATCCGGGTTTCGGACATGCGCTCCAAGAAGCGCTCCAGGGCCATCGCGGTGCCGCGGCAGGTGGCCATGAGCCTGGCCAAGCAGCTCACCGACCACAGTCTGCCGGAGATCGGCGAGGCCTTCGGCGGCCGCGACCACACCACCGTCCTCTACGGCTGCCGCAAGATCGAGGAGCGCGGGCGGGAGGATCCGCGCCTTCGCGATGACCTCAACAACCTCAAGCGGGTCCTGACCGGCTAGGCCCGCGGGGAGCGAAGGGAGACGCCGTGCGTTTTCGATCCAGCAAGGAAGACCTGTTGAGCGCCCTCAGCCCGGCGGCGTCGGTGGTGGAGAGCCGCCAGACCCTGCCCATCCTGGGCCATCTCCACCTCGACGCCGGCGAGCAGGGGCTGCGCCTGACCGGCACCGACCTCGAGGTGGAGCTGCAGGCGGCCTGCCCGGCCGAGGTGGAGGAGTCCGGAACGGCCACCGTCCCCGCCCGCAAGCTCCTGGACATCGTGCGCTCCCTGCCCGACGAGACCACGGTGGAGGTGGCCAGCGAGGGCGAGCGGGTGCAGGTGGTGGCCGGGCGCGGGCGCTTCAACCTGGCCGGCCTGCCGGCCGGGGATTTCCCCCGGCTGGAGCTGGGCGCCGAGCAGAATCAGGTGGACCTGCCCCAGGGGGCCCTCAAGGCCCTTCTGGAACGGACCTCCTTCGCCATGGCGCGGGACGACGTGCGCTACTACCTCAACGGCATCCTGCTGGAATGGACCGGCACCAACCTGCGGGCGGTAGCCACCGACGGCCACCGCCTGGCGCTCATGGACCGCGAGGCGGCCGAGGCGCCGGAGGAGATCCGGGTGATCCTGCCCCGCAAGGGCGTCCAGGAGCTCGAGCGCATGCTCGACGACACCGAGGAACCGGTGTCGGTGGCCTTCACCGACAACCATGTTCGCTTCGGTCTGCCCGGCCTGACCTTCACCTCCAAGCTCATCGAGGGGCGCTTTCCCGACTACCGCCGGGTCATCCCCGAGGCCGGCGGCCACGTCCTGAACGCCGACCGCAAGGTCCTGCAGCAGGCGCTGCGCCGCGTCGCCATCCTCTCCAACCGCAAGACCCACGGCATCCGGATGGCCCTGAGCCAGGGCCAGCTGGAGCTCTCGGCCGAGAACCCGGACCAGGAGCAGGGCGCCGAGGAAGTCCCGGTGAGCTACGACGGCGAGCCCTTGGAGGTCGGCTTCAATGTGGAATACCTCCAGCAGGCGGTGGCCGCCGTCCCCACCGATCAGGTGGTCATCCACCTCTGGGACGCCCAGTCCAGCTGCCTGATCGTCCCCCCGGAGGACGCCACCCTCAAATATGTCATCATGCCCATGCGGCTTTAGGACCGGTGCGGGGCGCGGCGCAGTCCCCGCTGCGCTAGAATTGGAGGGTCAGTGGTCATCCAGCGGCTCCAGATCGGCGCCTTCCGCAACATCGAAGGCGCCCGTGTGGAGCCGGAAGCGGGCCTCAACCGGTTGATTGGTCCGAACGGCGCCGGCAAGACCAGCGTCCTCGAGGCCATCCACTACCTCGCCAGCGGCCGCTCCTTCCGTCAGGTGGGCCCCGCCGGAATGCGCCGCGAGGGCAGCGAGGAGGCCACCCTGTTCGCGCAGGTAAGCGGCGGCGCCGGCCACCGCATCGGTGCCCGCCTGACCCGGGGGGGCCGCGTGCTGCGCCTCGATGGCCAGACCGTCTCCGGTTTCGCCGCCCTCGCCGGGGTGCTGAAGACCATCCACTACACCCCGGAGGGCCACCGCCTGGCCGACGGGGGTCCGCGCGAGAGGCGGCGGTTTCTGGACTGGGGACTGTTCCACGTGGAACCCCCGTATCTGGAGCTGGCGCGCCGTTACCAGCGGGCGCTCCACCAGCGCAATCGGTGGCTCAAGTCCCGGCCTTCGGGTCCGGACCCCTGGGCCGCCGACCTGGCCGCCAGCGGTGAGGAAATGGCCGCCCGCCGGGCCGGCTACGTGACCCGCCTGGAGGGCTGGGCCGCCTCCCTGTTCGGCGAGCTCGGCGGCTTCGGCGGGCTCGGCATGCGTCTGGAACGGGGCTGGCCGGAGGCCGTCGAGCTGCGCGAGGCCCTGGAACGGGACCGGGCGCGGGAGGCGGACACCACCCGGGTCGGTCCCCACCGCGCCGATCTGGTCCTCACCCTGGACGGCGCCCCGGCGCGGGAGCGGGCCTCCCGCGGCCAGCAGAAGGTGGTCGTGCTGGCCCTGCGCCTGGCGCAGCTGGCCCTGGCCACCGAGGAAACCGGCGAGGCTCCGGTTTTCCTGTTCGACGACGTGGCCTCGGAGCTCGACGCCCAACGGCGGACGGCGGCCATGGCCCTCCTCGAGCGGTTCGGGGAGCAGGTGTTCGTCACCAGTACCGAGGAGGCCCTGTGCCCCCTCCCCGCGGCCGGCACCCCGGCGGCCACTTTCCGGGTGCGAGACGGAACCATCGAGCGGAGCGACTGAATGTCCCAGACCGAGCCGGAGCAGGCCTACGATTCCACGAGCATCAAGGTCCTCAAGGGACTGGAGGCGGTGCGCAAGCGTCCCGGCATGTACATCGGCGATACCGACGATGGCACCGGCCTGCACCACATGGTGTTCGAGGTGGTCGACAACGCCATCGACGAGGCCCTGGCCGGGCATTGCGACCGCATCGAGGTGGTCATCCATTCCGACGATTCGGTCACCGTCTCCGACAACGGCCGGGGCATTCCGGTGGACTGGCACAAGGAGGAGAACCGGCCGGCCGCCGAGGTGATCATGACCAGCCTCCATGCCGGCGGCAAGTTCGACGACAACACCTACAAGGTCTCCGGCGGCCTGCACGGGGTGGGTGTCTCGGTGGTCAATGCCCTGTCCGAGTGGCTGCGCCTGACGGTTCGCCGGGACGGCACGACCTACCACCAGGAATACCGCCTGGGCGAGCCGGCCACCGGGTTCGCCGCAAGCGGCGAGGCCGACACCACCGGCAGCACCATCCAGTTCAAGCCCAGCCCGGAAATCTTCTCCGACACCCGCTTCCACTTCGAGATCCTGGCAAAACGGCTGCGCGAGCTGTCTTTCCTCAACGCCGGGGTGGCGATTGCGCTAACGGACGAGCGCGGCGACAAGCACGAGACCTTCGCCTACGAGGGCGGCATCCGCTCCTTCGTCGATCACCTCAACCAGCACAAGCACCCCCTCCACCCCGAACCCATCTACGTGCGCGAACAGCGCGAGGGCATCGAGGTGGAGATCGCCCTGCAGTGGAACGAGTCGTATCAGGAGAACGTCTTCTGCTACACCAACAACATCCCGCAGGGCGACGGCGGCACCCACCTGTCGGGCTTCAAGACCGGGCTGACCCGGAGCCTCAACACCTACATCGAGTCGGCGGGCCTGGCCAAGAAGGAAAAGGTCCAGACCAGCGGCGAGGATGCCCGCGAGGGGCTGACCGCGGTCATCTCGGTCAAGGTGCCGGATCCCAAATTCAGCTCGCAGACCAAGGACAAGCTGGTCTCCTCCGAGGTCAAGAACGTGGTGGAGACGGTCCTCAACGAGGCCCTGGGGCGTTACCTCGAGGAGCACCCCAAGGAGGCCAAGGCGATCGCCGGCAAGGTGGTGGAGGCCGCGCGCGCCCGCGCCGCGGCGCGCAAGGCGCGCGATCTGACCCGCCGCAAGGGCGCCCTGGAGACGGCCAACCTGCCCGGCAAGCTGGCCGACTGCCAGACCAAGGACCCCTCCGAGTCCGAGCTCTACCTGGTGGAGGGCGACTCCGCCGGGGGCTCCGCCAAGCAGGGCCGCGACCGCCGTTTCCAGGCCATCCTGCCGCTGCGCGGCAAGATCCTGAATGTGGAGAAGGCGCGCTTCGACAAGATCCTGTCCCACCAGGAGATCGGCACCCTGATCACGGCGCTGGGCACCGGCGCCGGCAAGGAGGATTTCGATCCCGAGAAGCTGCGCTACAACCGCATCATCATCATGACCGACGCCGACGTGGACGGCGCCCACATCCGCACCCTGCTGCTCACCTTCTTCTACCGCCAGATGTATGAGCTGGTGGAGCGCGGCCACATCTACATCGCCCAGCCGCCGCTGTACAAGGTCACCCGCGGCAAGAAGGAGACCTACCTCAAGGACGAGCCGGGCCTGGAGGAGTACCTGTTCGAGAACGCCCTGGAGGGCGCCCAGCTGTTCCCGAGCGAGGACGCCGCCGAGGCCGTGGAGGGCAACCGGCTGCTGGACCTGGCGCGGCGGTACCGCGACGTGCAGCGCCTGTTCGACCGCCTGGGCCGGCGCTACGACCCCAACCTGCTGCGCGGTCTGCTGGATCTGCCCGAGCTCGGGCCGGAGGCCTGCCGCAGCGAGGCTGCCCTGACGGAGCAGCTGGAGCCGGTGGTGACGCGCATGGCGGAGTCCGGCGGCGAGGATGTCCACGCCCAGCTACAGATCGTCGAGGACCCCGAGCAGGGCGGGTTCAAGGCGGTGGTCCAGCGTTACGAGCACGGCTCGGCGACGCGCTCGGTGATCGACCGGGAGTTCCTGGAGTCCCCGGAGTACACCCGCATCCGCGAAATGGCCGGCAATCTGTCCGGGCTCATCACGCCGCCGGCGAAGGTGCGCCGCGGCGAGCGCGAGAAGGAGGTGGAGGACTTCGGCCATGTGGTGGACTGGCTGCTCGAGGAGGGCAAGCGCGGCCTTTCCGTGCAGCGCTACAAGGGTCTCGGCGAGATGAACGCCGACCAGCTGTGGGACACCACCATGAACCCCGAGACCCGGCGCATGCTCCAGGTCCAGATCGAGGACGCCGTGGCCGCCGATCAGATCTTTACCACCCTCATGGGCGACGACGTAGAACCGCGCCGGGCCTTCCTCGAGGCCAACGCGCTGGAGGTGGAGAACCTCGACGTGTAAGGGGAAGCCACCCGTCGGGGACGCCGGCGAGCGGTCCCGCGCCGGAACCGGGCCAGGGGGAATTTCCCCCTGGCCTTTTTGCGGGGGCCCGAAAGCGGGGGTTTTCAGGCAATTTTCCGAGGGGACCAGGGGGGTACTGGGCGCGGCCGGGGGGCTTGCACAGACGGGCCGGTTCCGGCCGTCTGACGCGGCCGCGCACCGCGGTAGCACCGGAAGCCCTCCGAACGCGGCCCCCGGGCAGCACGGACCCGTGGATCCCGGGGGGGTCCGGAGGCGGAACGCCTACCTCCATGACGTCGGCGGCGGAGGCAAAGAGGGACAGCGGCCGGGCAAAGGGTTCGTCCGGCAGGCACGCCGGGTCCAGCGGAGGTGCGGCGGATGGGGAAAGCGCGCCCGGTTGTTGCCGGGGCAGGAAGGAAACGGCAGTTTTAAGTGTTAAGTGATTAAGTTTTCAGTAAAAAAATCGGAAAAATCCGTGGACCGGAGCTTTCGCGGGAACCCGCGCGCGAACCCTTTCCAATTACCAACTGAAAACTGAAAACTGAAAACTGAAAACTGAAAACTGAAAACTGAAAACTGAAAACTGAAAACTGAAAACTGAAAACTACTTCGACTTCGCCTGAGCCGGCTGGCGCTCCTCCGCCGGCGCATCGCTGCCGCCCTGCTCCACCGCGTCCTGCTCGTCCTCGGGGAAGGCCTCGCGGAAGTCGCATTCCTTGTTGGGGCAGACCTTCTCGCGGCCGTACTTCTTGGTGGTCTTGTCCATCAGCACGCCGGAGCCGCACTTGGGGCAGCTCTCCGCGATGGGCGGATTGGGCATGGCGTACTTGCACTTGGGGTAGCGGTTGCAGCTGTAGAAGATCTTGCCGCGGCGGTTCTTCTTGGACTGGATCTCGCCCTCGCCGCATTCGGGGCAGGTGACCCCGGTACCCTCGGGCTTCTCCAGCGGCTCGCGGTGCTTGCACTCGGGGTATCCGGAGCAGCCCAGGAATTTGCCGTAGCGGCCGTGCTTGATGGCGAGCGGCTTGCCGCACTCCGGGCACTGCTTGTCGGTTACCTCGGGCTCGGCGGCCTCGCCCTCCACCGGCCGCGTGTAGTCGCACTCGGGGTAGGCCGAGCAGCCGATGAACTGGCCGTTGCGCCCCAGCTTCTTCTCCAGGCCGGCACCGCACTTGGGACACTTCTCGTCGAGGGGCTCGGAGGTCACCTCGGCGCGGGTCACCGAGTGCTCCTTCTCCTCCACCTGCTTGTGGAAGGGATCCCAGAAGCGCCGCAGGACGGGCTTCCAATCCGCCTCGCCGCGGGCCACGGCGTCGAGCTCGTCCTCCAGCCGGGCGGTGAACTCGTAGTCCACGTAATCGGTGAAGTGATTGGTCAGGAAGCGGCTGACCACGCGGCCCACGTCGGTGAGGAAGAACCGCTTGTTCTCCAGCTCGGCGTAGCCCCGGTCCTGCAGGGTGGACAGGATGGAGGCGTAGGTGGACGGCCGTCCGATGCCGAAGGACTCCAGCTTCTTGACCAGGGTGGCCTCGGTATAGCGCGGCGGCGGCTCGGTGAAGTGCTGCTCCTTGCGCACCTCGGCCAGCTCCGGACGGTCGCCCTCGGCCAGCGGCGGCAGCTGGTTCTCCTTGTCGTCGCCGGCGTCGTCCTTGCCCTCCTCATAGACCTTGAGGAAGCCGGGGAAGGCCACGGTGGAGCCGGTGGCCTTGAGGGTCCAGCCGGGCTCGAGCTCGAAGTGGGCGGCCACGGTGTCGACCAGGGCGTGGCTCATCTGCCCGGCCACCATGCGCTTCCAGACGAGGTCGTACAGGCGCGCCTGGTCGCGGTCGAGCTTGTCCTTGACCGCTTCCGGATGGCGCGAGGGGCTGGTGGGGCGGATGGCCTCGTGGGCCTCCTGGGCGTTCTTGGACTGGGCCTTGAACACCCGCGGGGAGTCCGGCAGGAAATCGGGGCCATAGCGCTCGCCGATGACCTGACGGGCCTCCTCCACCGCCTCGGTGGAGAGGTTCACCGAGTCGGTACGCATGTAGGTAATGAGGCCGACGGTGCCCTCGCCCAGGTCCATGCCCTCGTACAGCTGCTGGGCCACGCGCATGGTCTTGGACACGGAAAAGCCGAGCTTGCGCGAGGCCTCCTGCTGCAGGGTGGAGGTGGTGAACGGCGCCGCGGGGTTGCGCTTGCGCTGCTTCTTCTCCACCGCGGTGACCGGCAGGCGGCCATCCACGGCGGCACCCTCGACGCGGGCACGCAGGGTCTCGGCGCGCTCGCCGTCGCCGATGGACAGCTTCTCCAGCTTGTCACCCTCGGCCTGGACCAGCTGGGCGGTGAACGGGGCCAGCTGGCCGTCCTCGGCGGGGGCGGCCAGATCCGCCTCGATGGACCAGTACTCGGTGGGCTGGAAGGCCTCGATCTCCTCCTCGCGCTCGGCGATAAGCCGCAGCGCCGGGCTCTGCACGCGGCCGGCGGAGAGCCCGCGCCGGACCTTCTTCCACAGCAGCGGCGAGAGGTTGAAGCCCACCAGGTAGTCCAGGGCCCGCCGTGCCTGCTGGGCGTTGACCAGCTCGTCGGAGATGTCGCGGGGCCGGTCCATGGCCTCCTGAACGGCGGCCTTGGTGATCTCGTGGAACACCACCCGGTACACCGGCTTGCCCGCAAGCAGGCCGCGTCCGCGCATGAGCTCGGCCAGGTGCCAGGCGATGGCCTCGCCCTCGCGGTCCGGGTCGGTGGCGAGCACGAGGCTGTCGGCGTTCTCCAGCTCGGTGGCGATGGCGTCCACGTGCTTCTTGTTGCGGTCGATGACCTCGTAGGTCATGCGGAAGTCGTGGTCCGGGTCCACCGCCCCTTCCTTGGCACGCAGGTCGCGGACGTGGCCGTAGGAGGCAACGACCTTGTAGTCGTTGCCCAGGTAGTTGTTGATGCTCTTCGCCTTGGCCGGCGACTCGACGACGACGAGATGCTTTGCCATGGTCTGCGGTCCTGGCCCCTTCCGGGCTACGCTCGGCCGCCGGCGGCGGCCCCGATGTCATGCATGACCGGTAGCGGGACGGTCGGGTTCCCTGAAAAAGGCAAGGCCGCCCGGCGTCGGCCAGGCGGCCCAGGCTCCGGGGCGGGGCGCGGGATTAATGCAGCACCCCGTCCATGCGGTCGAAGATCATGTCCTCGACCCAGACATAGGCCCCCTCCTGCCCCGGGCTGTTGTGCAGGACCATGAGCAGGACCCAGGACAGGGCCTCGGTGTCGATCTCCTCGCTGTCGAGGGCCATCAGCCGGTCGATGACCAGCTCCCGGGTGGCGGGATCCACGACGCCGGTGTCCTCGAGGAAGATCAGGAAGCCGCGGGCGTCGCGGCTGAGCTTGTGGGCCTCGCCGGGGGTGAAGACCCGCACGGCGCGCCGGGACGGGGTCCCCACGGGGGCCTCCTCGGTCCCGGCCTGCTGGTCGGCGAGCCCTTCGAGCCAGGTGAAGGCCTTGCGGACGTTGGGCTCGGCGAAGCCGGCCTCCACCAGCTCGGTCTCCAGGGTCCGCTGATCGGGCTCCTCTTCCATGGGCTCGGAGAAATAGTTCTCGAACAGGTACATCAGGATGTCGAGGACGTTCTCGTTCATGATCCTGGGGTCCCTCGTGCGGGTGTGCGGGTGAACCGGCCGCCGGGCTCGGCGGCGACAACCCCCCGGATTTCAAGCTCAAGGAGAATGGCCGAAACCCTGTCGGGGGTCAACCCGGAGCCGGCCACCACCTCATCCAGGGCGGTGGGCTGAAAGTCCACGTTTTCGGCCACCAGGGCCTGGTCGGGGGTGAGGTCGTCGGGGAGCGACGGGGGGTGGCCCGTACGGGATGGGACCGGGCGGTCGGTGCGGAGTTCCTCGGCGATGTCGGCGAGGTTTTCCACCAGCTTGGCGCCCTCCCGGATGAGGCCGTGGGGCCCGCGGCTGAGCGGGGAGTTGATGGGTCCCGGAACGGCCAGGACCTCCCTCCCTTGACTACCTGCCCAGCGCGCGGTGGTCAAGGCCCCGCTCTTGGCGCCGGCCTCCACCACCAGCACCCCCAGGGACAGGCCGCTGATCAGCCGGTTGCGCTGGGGGAAGTGCGCGGCCCGGGGCGGGGTGCCCACCGGGAGCTCGGTGACCAATGCCCCGCCGGCGGCGATGTCAGCCGCGAGGGCCGCGTGCTCGGCCGGATAGACGCGGTCCGGCCCGCAGCCCTGCACCGCCGCGGTGATGCCGCCGGCTTCAAGGGCGCCGCGATGGGCGGCGGCGTCGATGCCCGCGGCCAGTCCGCTGATCACGGTGAAGCCGCAGCCGGCCAGATCACGGGCGAAGGAGCGGGCGTTGTCACGGCCGGCGCGGGTGGCCGTCCGGCTGCCGACGATGGCCACCGCCGGGCCGCGGTCGATGGCCGCAGGATCCCCTTCCAGGTACAGCAGCGGCGGCGGCTCGACAATGGCGGCGAGGAGGGCGGGATAGCCCGGGTCGCCGCGGACGAGAAGGTGGCGCTCCGGGTCTTCCAGCCAGCGGCAGTCGGCATGGAAGCCGGCGCCGGGACGGCGGCGCGCGAGGGTTTCGGCGCTGCCCTGGGGCAGGCCGGCGGCCTCCAGGGCGGCGGGGTCGTCGAGGGCGGCCGCCGGATCCGGCAGGCGGCCAATCAGGGGGCCGAGAACGCGCGGCCCCACCCCCGGCAGGTGGCGGAGCTCGAGCCAGGCCCGGCCGCGGGCCCCGAGCGGCACCCTAGGCCTCCAGGGCGGAGCGGCCCCGCCGGGGCGCCGGCCACTCCGGCACCCCCGGCGGGGCCCCAGCGGCTTTGCGGGCGGGGACCATCAGCCCTCCGGGTTGACCACCCGGTCGCCGGCCTCGATGGGCAGGCGGTTCTGCATGATGAGGCCAAAGGAAAGCCGCTGCCCGGTCTGGATGATCATGACCACCCCCTTTCGGCGACCCGGGAGCCGCGTGTCCTCGCCGGAACGCGGATCCTCAACGACGCGCTTGTCGGTGCGCACGATCAGCACGCTGCCCTTCTCGAGCCCGTCGCGGGCGCCGAGATTGAGGACCACCATCTGGCCCTCGCCGACAATGGACTCGCCGCCCACGTGGCGCACCACCTGGCCCGCCACCTCGGGGGCCGGCTTGGGCATGTACCGGGTCTCGGCGGCGGCCGCCTTGCCCGGGTAGAGGCGGTCGCCCTGCTCGATGGGGGCGTAGGTGCGCTGGACGTTGGCGCGGAACAGGCCCTCGTCGCCGGCGGGACCGGCCACATGCAGGACCCCGGTGTGCTCCAGCAGGTAGCCGAGCAGATCGCCGCTAGCGGGATCGTAGACCGGCTGGGGCTTGTGGAAGGTGTACCAGAAGCGGTGGTCCTCGTCCCCCTGGTCGCCGAGGCGGACGAAGACCTCGTCGCCGCTGGCGTACATCACCCGCTCCTTGGCGCCGGCCACCAGGTGCCCGCCCACCGTCTCCGGACTGATCCCCTTGGGGAGCAGGCCGTAGCGATCCACGTAGGGGAGCGCCACGCTGCGGTCGATGGTGGTAATGGCCTCCAGGCGCTGGGCTTCGGCGCTCTTCACCTTGGGCGAGAGACGCTCAACCCGCTGGCGGGCCAGCCGGGGCTCGCCGTTCTCCAAGTATAGGCGCAGCCGGTCCCCCGGGTAGATCAGGTCGGGGTTGGAGATGTAGGGGTTGCTGTCCCACAGATCGGGCCAGCGCCAGGGGTTGTCCAGGAACTTGGCGGAGATGTCCCAGAGGGTGTCGCCCTTCTTGACCGTGTAGACCTGGGGCGCATCCTCGCGCAGGTCGTCCTTGGTCAGGCCCCAGGCCGCAACCGGGGCCAGGGCGAGCACGAGCAGCAAGGTGCGCAATGGCATAGGCCTTACACTATCGGTGGGTGGTTCGGCCGGGTGCCGTCGATGAGACGCCCGGGCTCCCAATCTGGCTACCACATCGTGGCCCAAAGGGCAATCAAACCGCGCCTCAGCGGGGGTCCTGGCCGCCGCCTCCGGCGCCGGGCTCGGCGCTGCGCAGGTACTCCACCTTGGCGGCATCCCGCAGGTGGGCGAGATAGGTGCGCACCGCCTCGTATTCGAGGCGGCTGCGGATGGCATCGCGGACTGCCTTGAGGGCCGGCGGGTCCACGGTGCGGCGGTCGGTGACGCGGGCCACCGTCCAGCCGCCGTGGCTGGCAACGGGCCCCACCACCGTCCCCGGCTTGGTCTTGGCGAGGGCCTCGGCGAGGGCGGGCGGCTGCAGGTCGGCGAACACCCACTCGCCGCCCTCGCCGGAAGCCTGGCCGGAAAGCTGGCGCTGCAGCCGGCCGGCGGCTTCGCGCGTCGGCGCGGTGCGCCGGAGCACGCGCAGCTGGGGGATCCGCTCGGCGCGTGCGAAATGGGCCTCGTAGAAGCTCTCGATGCGCTGGTGGGTGACCCGTTGGGCGACCACCCGCCGCAGCAGAGTATCGATCAGGATGTCGCGCCGCGCCTGCTCCAGGGCCTGCTTGACCTCGGGGTCGCCGGCCAGGTCGCGGTCGCGGGCGGCACCGAGCAGGAGCCGGCGGTTGATGAGCTGCTCCAGGGCCACGCCCTCGGGCAGGTCCCGGGATGTGCCGGCATCCCCTTGGCCGTGCTGATGCCCGCGGAAGGCCTCCAGGTCCTGGGCACGGATGGGCTCGCCGTTGAGCCGGACCAGCGGCGTGTCGTCGGCCCTGGCGGGGGCGGTCGCCACCCCCCCGAGGGCCAGGGCCAGGGCGGCAGCGGCGGCGGGCCGCGCGCTCACAGCCCGCGCACGTAGGCGGCCAGCTGGCGGCGCTGGTCGGCGGAGAGGTGGGGAAAGGCGGGCATGATGCCCTCGCCGTTGGCGATGAGGGCCTCGATGTCGGGCTGGGCCAGGTCGCTGTCCTGGAGGGCCAGCAGGAACCCGAACTTGCCCCGGCCCTGCGCACCGTGGCAGTGGGCGCAGCCCTGCTCGAACATGCTCGCGGCGGAGGTCCCGGCCTCGGGGGCGTAGGCCTCCTGGCCGCCGCAGCCGGCGATGGCCAGGCTGCCAGCCAGCAACAGCGCCCGCCCCAAAGGTCTGCCCATGAGCCCGTCTCCTCTCGCCTGGTGGCCGCCGGGCCGTGAAACCTGCGGCCGCAATCGGTGTCTGTTGGGGGAGTCCCCCCGCGCGCGGCCGGGATACGTTGGCAAAGGCCCGCCGGGGTGTCAATCTGGCCCTATGCTACACTGCCGGGGTGCGTGACGCGGCCTGTGCGCGCCTCGAACGCGCGCCTCGAACAAGGATAACCACTGGGGAAGGACCCGATGGCTGTTCTGGAAATCTTGCACTACCCCGATGAGCGCCTGCGCCAGCATGCCCGCCCGGTGGAGGCGGTGGACGACGACGTGCGCCGGCTCATCGACGACATGCTGGAGACCATGTACGCCGCGCGCGGCGTGGGTCTGGCGGCGCCCCAGGTGGACCGCCACCTGCGGCTGCTGATCATGGATGTGAGCGAGGACCAGGTCCAGCCGCTGGCGCTGGTGAACCCCGAGATCGTCGCCGCCTCCGGCGAGCAGGAGGGCGACGAGGGCTGCCTGTCCCTGCCCGGGGTGTACGAGCCGGTGACCCGCGCCGCCGAGATCACCGCCCGCTTCACCGACCGCGACGGCAGTCCGCGCGAGGAAGTGTTCACCGGACTGGCCGCGCGCTGCGTCCAGCATGAGCTCGATCACCTGGACGGCAAGCTGTTCGTGGACTACCTGTCCCGACTCAAGCGCAACCGGCTGCGCAAGAAGATGGAGAAGGACAAGCGCCTCCAGGCCGCGCCCGCCTGAGGCGGCCGCCGGGCCCAATCACCGACGCAAGGCTCCGCCTTCTTGCAAGCGCTGCGCATCGTTTTCGCCGGCACGCCGGAATTCGCCGTCCCCAGTCTCCGGGCCCTCCTCGAGGGCCCGGACTCGGTTGTGGGGGTGCTCACCCAGCCCGATCGGCCGGCCGGCCGGGGCCGGCGTCTGCAGGCCCCCCCGGTCAAGCGGGCGGCCGAGGCGGCCGGCATCCCGGTGGAGCAGCCGGCCACCCTGCGCACCCCCGAGGGGCGTGCCGGTCTCGAGCGCTGGAACCCGGACCTGCTGGTGGTGGCGGCCTACGGCCTGATCCTGCCCCGCGAGGTGCTCGACCTCCCGCCCCTGGGGTGCATCAATGTCCACGCCAGCCTGCTGCCGGCTTACCGGGGGGCCGCCCCCATCCAGCGAGCCCTCCTGGATGGCCGGGGCGAGACCGGCATTACCATCATGCGCATGGCGCCGGGCCTGGATACAGGCCCCATCCTGCTGCAGCGCACGCTCCCCATCGGCGAGCGGGACACCGGCGGCGAGCTCCACGACGCCCTCGCCGAGCTCGGGGCCTCGGTCCTGAGCGATGCGCTCGCCGGCCTGCGCGCGGGCACCCTGGAGGAGCGCCCCCAGGACGAGGGGCAGGCCTCCTATGCCGCCAAGATCGGCAAGGAGGAGGCCGAGCTGCGCTGGACGCGGCCGGCCGGCGACCTGGATCGGACCGTGCGCGCCTTCAATCCCTGGCCGGTGGCCTTCGCCCGGGTGGGCGGCGAGCCCCTGCGCATCTGGCGGGCGCGCCCCGGCGGGGCCACCGGGGCCGCTCCGGGGACCGTGGTGATTGCCGGCGACGGCCAGCCGGCGGCGGCCTGCGGCGACGGCCGCCTGCTGGTGCTGGAGGAGGTGCAGCCCCCCGGCCGCAAGCGGATGGCCGGGGCCGACGCCGTCCGTGGCGGCCACCTCGCCGAGGGCATGGTGCTCGCCGGCACGGATGCCCGCCCCGCCCGAAC
Source organism: Gammaproteobacteria bacterium (assembly GCA_035267605.1). GTDB lineage: Bacteria > Pseudomonadota > Gammaproteobacteria > Thiohalorhabdales > Thiohalorhabdaceae > Thiohalorhabdus. The sequence goes on along the minus strand of DATFLO010000087.1, from coordinate 27,597 downwards.
CGAATGAACCGTTCATGTATTTTTCCGGGTCCCCGGCTGGCCGGGTCCGGCGGCAGGCAAGGAGAAGCAACGGATGCATAGCGGCCTGAAGACCGCCGTCCTGATGGCGGGCCTCACTGCCCTGTTCGTGGTGGTGGGGGGTGTTATCGGCGGCACCACCGGCATGGTCATCGCGCTGGTGCTCGCCCTGGTGATGAACGCCGGGGCCTACTGGTATTCGGACAAGATGGTCCTGCGCATGTACAAGGCGCAGCCGGTGGACAAGGGCTCCGCGCCGCAGCTGGTGGGCATCGTTGAGGAGCTGGCCGGGGCCGCCGGGCTGCCCGTGCCGGCGGTGTACTTGGTCGACGATCCCTCCCCCAACGCCTTCGCCACCGGCCGCAACCCCGATCACGCCGCGGTGGCCGTCACCGCCGGGCTCATGGAGCTGCTCGACGAGCGGGAGGTACGCGGCGTTCTGGCCCACGAGCTGGCTCACGTGAAGAACCGGGACATCCTGATCTCCACCATCGCGGCCACCGTGGCCGGGGCCATCTCGGCGCTGGCCAATATGGCCCAGTTCATGCTCCTGTTCGGGGCGGCGCCCGGGGGCGACGACGAGGAAGGCGGCGGGCCCCTGGGGATCGTGGGCATCGTGCTGGTCATGATCCTGGCCCCCCTCGCCGCCAGCCTGATCCAGATGGCCATCTCCCGGGCCCGGGAGTACGGGGCCGATGCCGGCGGCGCGGAGATCAGCGGCGACCCCGAGGCGCTCGCGCGCGCCCTGGAGAAGCTGACCCAAGGCGCCGAGCGCCAGCCCATGGCCAGCGCCGAGTCACACCCCAGCACGGCCCAGATGATGATCGTGAACCCGCTGTCCGGCCAGGACCTGATGCAGCTGTTCGCCACCCATCCGCCCATGGAGGAGCGGATCCGGCGGTTGCGGGCGCTGGCGTGAGCCGGCAAGGGCGCTGATGGCGGCCACCGCTCACCGCAACCACCGGCGCCAGGCCGCCGCGGGACACGCCGTGCGCGCCAGGGCGGCCGAGGCGGTGCGCCGCGTGCTGCACGAGGGCCGCCGCCTGGAGGCGGCCCTGGACTACGGCGAGCTGGAGCGCTCCGACCGCGCCCTGCTGCGTGAGCTGGCCACCGGCACCGTGCGCTGGGCGATCCGTCTGCGTGCGCTGTTGGACGATCTGCTGGACCGCCCCCTGCCGCGCCGGGAGACGGAGGTGGAGGCCCTGCTGCTGGTGGGGCTCTACCAGCTCGCCCATTCCGCCATCCCCCCCTATGCGTCGGTGTCGGCCACGGTGGACGCCCTGCCCCGGCGCAAGGCCTGGGCCCGCTCCCTGATCAACGGTGTGCTGCGCCGCTTCGGACGGGAGCGACAGCAGCGGCTGGCGGCCGTCGACGAGCGCTCCCCGGCCGTGGCCGCCGCCCATCCGGAGTGGCTGGTGAGCGCCCTGCGGGAGGCCTATCCGGCGGACTGGCAAGGCGTGCTGGCGGCCAACAACACCCCGCCGCCCTTGACCCTGCGGGTGGCCGGGGATCGCGAGGCCTATCTGGCCGAGCTGGCGGAGGCCGGTATCGCCGCCGAGCCCCACCCGCTGGTGCCGGGGGCGGTTTCCCTGGCGGAGCGCCGGCCGGTGGCCGGCCTCCCCGGCTTCGCCGAGGGCCGCGCCAGTGTCCAGGATGCCGCCGCGCAGCTGGCCGCGCCGCTCCTGGCGGCGCGGCCCGGGGAGCGGGTGCTCGACGCCTGCAGCGCCCCGGGCGGCAAGCTGGCCCACCTGCTCCAGGCGGTCCCGGATCTGCACCTGACGGCGCTCGATTCCGATCCCGGCCGGCTGGCGCGGGTCCGGGAGACCCTCGAGCGCACCGGGGTCGCCCCGGAGGCCCTGCTCACCGGGGACGCCAGCGAGCCGGAGGACTGGTGGAACGGCGAGCCCTTCGACCGCATCCTGGTGGACGCCCCCTGCTCGGGGACCGGCGTCATCCGGCGTCATCCCGACATCAAGCACCTGCGCCGGCCGGGCGATCTGGATCCCTTGAGCCGCCGCCAGGAGGCCCTTTTGGTGGGCCTGTGGCCCCTGCTGCGACCCGGCGGCCGCCTGCTCTACGTCACCTGCTCGGTCCTGCCCCGCGAGAACGGCGAGCGCGTGGCCGCCTTCCTCGCCGGCCACCCGGATGCCCGGGCCGAGAATTTGCCCGCCGCCTGGGGCCGTGCGGCGGGGCCCGGGCGCCAGATCCTGCCCGGCGAGGCCCGCATGGACGGTTTCTACTTCGCGGCGCTGCGCAAGGAGCCGCCGGCGTGACCGGCGCCCGCCCGTTCGTGCCGCGCCTGGTGGTCCAGGCGCCGCGGGAGGCCCTGGCCGAGCTGACGACCTGGGGCCGGCAGTGGAGCGAGGCCGGCGCCGATGGCCTGGCCCTGGAAGGTGCCCCGGCCGACCCCGCGGTGCTCGGCCTGGTGGCAGGCCTGCGCGCCGCCAGCGCGCTGCCGCTGGAGGTGATCCCCCCGCCAGGCACGCGCCTGGGACCCGATACGGCGGAGGCGCTGGCCCGGGCGGGGGCGGACTGGGTGCTGCCGGCGCAGGCGCCGGAGGGGGCGACGGCGGCCGCGCTGGAGGCGGCCGGTGTCGGCTGGGCGTGGCCGCTGGAGGCCGGGACCCCGCCGGCGGCGTGCCGCCGCGTGCATGCCGCCGGTGGGGCAGGCCCGGGGGACTGGCCGGCCGGGCCGGCAACGGCGGAGCGCTCCCTCGTCCCCCCGCCGGGCGCGGTCGTGGGCTTCGGGCAAAGCGGCGCGGACACCCTGATCCTGCCGGGGGCGGAGCTGGCCGGGGCGGACCCGGCCGCCGCCCTTGCGGAGTGGCGGCGGTGAGGGCGGTCCTCGCTGGCCTGGCCCTGGCCCTGGCCCTGCTGGCGGCGGCGCCGGCGGTGCGGGCGGATTCCCTCGGGGTGAGCCGGCTGCAGCTGACCCATTCCGGCGGCCAGTGGCGCGCCAGTGTGGAGTGGAGCGTGCCGTGGGGCCGGAGCCCCTTCCAGGAGGTGCACCAGGGGGTCCCCATCGATTTCACGGTGGAGCTGGAGCTGTTCCGGCGCCGGGGCTGGTGGTACGACGCCAGCCTGGGCATCACCCGGGTGCGGCGGGAGGTCTATTACAACCGGCTCACCCGCCAGTACCGCGTGATCGACTGGGCCCACGGCGAGCGCTGGTTCACCCGCGAATGGGAGCGGGCCCGGCAGCTGGTGCAGCGGACCGGGCCGGTGGACCTGGTGACCGACGACCGCCTGCGGCCTCGGGCCGACTACTACGTAGGGGTGCGCGTCTCGGCCAGCCGCGAGCACCTGAGCCTGCCCGCCCGCATCGTGGGCACCTTGACCAGCTTCTGGGGAGGCGCCAGCGAATGGCGCTACCAGCCGCTGGAGCCCTAGGGTGCCGCCGCCGGCCACGGCCGGGGGGCCCCGCGTGAGCGCGGAGCGCGGCGGGCGGCGCCGGGGGGAGCGGCTCTCCACCCCGGGCACCCTGGCCACCGGACTGCTGCTGGTGGGGCTGCTGGCGTCGCTGGTGCTGACCTCGCGCGCCCTGGAGAGCGGCTCGGTCCTGGGCGACAAGTTCCTGATCCTGCTGCTGGTGGACCTGCTGGCCCTGCTGGGTCTGGCCGCCGCCATCCTGACCAACCTGGCCCGCCTCATCGGCGCCCGCCGCCGCGAGGCCCTGGGCGCCCGCCTGACCACCCGCCTGCTGCTGATGTTCGTGACCCTGGCCCTGGTGCCGGCGGGGATCCTGTTCCTGTTTTCCATGCAGTTCATCCAGCGCAGCGTGGAGAGCTGGTTCCACGTGGAGGTGGAGCAGGCCCTGGACGAGGCCCTGGGCATGGCCCAGCTCTACCTCGACGAGCGCCGCTCGGAGGTGCTGGACCAGGGCCGGGCCGTGGCCCAGCGGCTGCCCGGGGAGTCGGGCACGCCGGCGCAGCTGGTCCTCACCGAGGCACGCCGGGAGCAGGAGCTGCACGAGGTGGCCCTGTTCACCGCCAACGGCACCCTGCTCGGGGCGAGCAGCTCCGAGCCCACCGCCAAGCTGCCGCAGGCGCCGGGGCGGCAGGAGCTGCTGCAGGTGGCCGGCGGCCGGCCCTTTACCCTGCTGGTGCCCGGCTCACCCTCGGGGGCCTGGCAGGTGCAGGCCTATGTCCCGGTGCCGCGGCCGGGTGCGCAGTCCCGGGTGCTGCGCGTGGTGGACACCATTCCCCCGGCGGTGGCCCGCCGCTCGCGGGCCATCCAGGAGGCCACCGGCACCTACAAGCGCCTGCAGCTGGAGCGGGGTCCGCTCAAGACCAGCTTCCTCCTGACCCTGGCCCTGGTGCTGGTGCTGACGGTGTTCGTCGCCGTGTGGCTGTCCTTCCGCCTGGCCGACCGCTTCACCGCTCCCATCCGCGACCTGGCCCGCGGCACCCGGGCGGTGGCCCGGGGCGAGTACGGCCGCCAGCTGGCGGTGCCCAGCCACGACGAGATGGGCGTCCTGGTGCGCTCCTTCAATGCCATGACCCGGCGGCTGGCCGCGGCCCAGGAGGAGATCCGCAGCAGCCACGCCGAGGTCCAGGCGCGGCGGGCCTACCTGGAGACCATCCTGGACAGCCTCACCTCGGGGGTGGTGACCCTGAGCGCCAGCGGCATGGTGGATACGGTCAACCCCGCGGCCCGCCAGATCCTGGCCCTGCCCGAGGAGGACCTGAGCGGGCGGGGGCTGGGCAGCCTGGCGCGGAGCCATATCCACCTGCAGCCCCTGTTCGACCTCTACCTGCGGATCAAGGCGCGGCTGCAGACCGGCATCACCGAGCAGGTGGAGCTCACCGGCACCCGCCGCGGCACGGTTACCCTGCTGGTGCGCGGCGCCCCGCTGCGGCCCGGGGAGGGGGCGGAGGTCTCCGGGTTCGTGCTGGTGTTCGACGACATTACCGAGCTGTCGAGGGCGCAGCGGGCTTCCGCCTGGGGCGAGGTGGCCCGGCGCATCGCCCACGAGATCAAGAACCCCCTCACCCCCATCCAGCTGTCGGCGGAGCGCCTGCGGCGCAAGTACCTGGAGCGCCTGGGCGACGAGGGCGAGCCCCTGGACCGGGCCACCGCCACCATCATCCAGCAGGTGGAGAGCCTGCGGGACATGGTCAATGCCTTCTCCGAGTACGCCCGCCAGCCCGGCTCCCGGCCGGAGCCCCAGGACCTCAATGCGCTGGTGCGCCAGGCCATCGCCCTCTATCACGAACAGTCGGGAGCCGCCGTCATCGAGCCGCACCTGGCGGCCGACCTGCCGCCGGCGATGGTGGACGCTTCCCGCCTGACCCAGGTCCTGGGTAACCTGATCCAGAACGCCCAGGCGGCCCTGGAGGGCGGCCCCGGGCCGGGCCGCATCCGCATCCGCACCGGGCGCTCGGCGGACGGCGGCGGCCTGCTGCTGGAGGTCACCGACAATGGCCCGGGCTTCCCGGCGGAGCTGCTGGACCGGATCTTCGACCCCTATGTAACGACCAAGAGCCACGGCTCGGGGCTGGGCTTGGCCATCGTGCGCAAGATCGTGGAGGAGCACGGCGGACGCATCGAGGCCGAGAACCTCCCCGAGGGCGGCGCCCGGGTGCGCCTGGAGCTGCCGGCGGCCGCGCCGGCGGAGGAGCTGCGGGAGGCAAGCCATGACTGAGCCCCGGGTCCGCCCCGGCGGGGCGGGAGACGCCGACGGCGCCGGCCGCATCCTGGTGGTGGACGATGAGGCCGAGATCCGCTCGGTGCTCGAGGAGACCCTGTCCGAAGAGGGCTACGCCGTGGCCCTGGCGGCAAACGCCGACGAGGCGGACCACCAGGTGCGCAGCGGCTCGCCCGACCTGGTCCTGCTGGATATCTGGATGCCCGGCGTCGACGGCATGGAGCTGCTGCGCCGATGGGTGGAGGCCGGCCCCCTGCCCTTCCCCGTGGTCATGATGTCCGGCCACAGCACCATCGAATCGGCGGTGGAGGCCACCCGGCTGGGGGCCTACGATTACCTGGAGAAGCCGCTGTCGCTGGACAAGCTGTTGCTTACCGCCGAGCACGCCATGGAGGCGGTGCGCCTGCGGCGCGAGAACCAGGCCCTGCGCAGCGAGGGCCCGGAGGTGGAGCTGGTGGGCGAGAGCGGCATGATGGACTGGCTGCGCCAGCAGATCGACCGCCTCGCCCGCTCCCAGGGGGCGGTGCTGATCGTGGGCGAGCCGGGGGTGGGCAAGGAGGCGGTGGCGCGCACGCTGCATGTCCGCTCGGGGCGCAGCGGGCCGTTCGTGGCCATCAACTCGGCGGCCATCGCGCCGGCCAGCATGGAGGCCCAGCTGTTCGGCAGCGAGGAGGGCGGTCGGATCCAGGCCGGCCGCTTCGAGCAGGCCGACGGCGGCGTGCTGTTCCTCGACGAGGTGGCCGACATGGCCGCGGACGTGCAGGCGCGGCTGATCCGCGTCCTGGAGGAGCAGCAGTTCACCCGTCTGGGCGGCAGCCGGCCGGTGCACGTGGATGTGCGCGTGGTGGCCGCCACCAGCCGGGATCTGGAGGCGCGGGTGCGGGACGGGGCGTTCCGCAGCGACCTCTTCTACCGGCTGAACGTGTTCACCTTGAGGGTCCCGCCCCTGCGCGACCACCCGGACGACATCCCGGCGCTGGTGGAGCACTTCATGGACCGCCACGGCCGCGACGAGGGCCTTCGCCCCCGCACCTTCGCCCCCGGGGCCGTGACGGCCCTGGCCGAGCACCCGTGGCCGGGCAATGTGCGCGAGCTGCAGAACGTGGTGGAGCGCGTCCTGATCCTGTCCGAGGCCGATCCGGTGGAGGCCGGCGAGGTGCGCATGGCCCTTGGCGGGGCCGGGGCGCGGCCGCAGGTGCCCGACCGCCTGTTCGACGCGTCGCTGCGGCAGGCCCGCGAGGACTTCGAGCGCCACTATCTCGAGTACCACCTGCGCGCCAATTCCGGCAACATCACCCGCACCTCGGCCGAGGCCGGCCTGGAGCGCACCCACCTCTACCGCAAGCTCAAGCAGCTGGGCATCGAGGCGGCGGACTACAAGGACGATGGCAAGGACTGAGGCCGGGCTCGTCAAGGAGGAGACCATGGGCCAAGCCGGACGCAGCCTGCGCTACCTGTTGCGGGTGGCTCTGTTCCTGGTGGTGCTGGCGGCGGGGGCGGTACTGTTCAGCGAGCCGCTGCTGCGCCTGTACCAGGCCAACCCGCCCCTAAACGGCGTGATCCTGCTGTTGCTGACCGTGGGCCTGGCCGATGTGGTCTTCCAGCTGGTGGTGCTGGTGCGCGAGGACCGCTACCTGGAGCGCATCCGCGCCCACCTGGGGCGCGCGGAGGCCGGCAGCGAATCCCCGGAGCGCACCGACGAGGAGGTCCTGGCCGGCGAGCCGAGGGCCCTGGCCGAGCTGCTGGCCACGGTGCGCGACGTGATCCTGCGCGGCCATCACCACGCCACCCTGCCGTCCCTGCTGGACAGCCTGGGCGAGCGGGTCGAGAGCCGACGCACCCTGCCCCGCTACCTGGCCGGCACCCTGATCGTCCTCGGCCTGCTCGGCACCTTCTGGGGCCTGCTGCAGACGGTCCATGGGGTGCAGGGCATCATCGACACCCTGGCGGCCGACCGCTTCGACGACGTGGCCGCCTTCGTGGCCGCCCTGCGCGAGCGCATGGCCGCGCCCATCGACGGCATGGCCCTGGCCTTCGCCACCAGCCTCTACGGCCTGGGTGCGTCGCTGGCGCTGGGTTTCGCGGAGACCCAGCTGGGCCGGGCGCTGGCCCACGGCCAGACACGCACCGAGGAGCTCATCCTCACCGGCCTGCTGCCTTTCTGGCGGGCGCGCCGCCGGCCCGAGGACCTGGACCTGGAGGCCGAGGACCGGCCGGCCTACACCGCCGCCCTGCTGGAGGGGGTGAGCCAGCGCCTGGACGGCATCGGCGAGCAGCTGGAGCGGTTCATCGCCAACCAGCCGGAATCCGGCTCCCTGGCCCGGGCGGTGGAGCGCAGCGGGGAGGCGGTGCAGGCGGAGCTGCGCGAGCTCGGCAGCCATCTGGACCGTCTCGAGGAGCAGCGCAACCGCGCCCTGGGCGAGCACCTGGACCGTTTGGCCCGGCTGGTGGCGCGCGACAGAGGACAGGGCCATGGGCCGCCGGAGTAGACGCCGGGAGGCACCGGACAGCCCTATCTGGCCGGGCTTCACCGATGCCCTGGCCGGCCTGGTGGTGGTGCTGGTGTTCCTGCTGGTGCTGTTCTTCCTGTTCGAGGTGGTGCTCTCGCGCCAGGTGGGCAGCCAGGAGGAGACCATCGCCGGCCTGCGCGGCCAGGTGGAGCGCCTGGCCGAGCTGTTGGGGACGGCCCAGGAGCGCGGCCACAAGCTGGAGCAGCAGCTGGCGGCCAGCCGCAAGGAGCGGACCGAGCTGAAGCGGCGCCTGACCGAGCAGCGCCGGCGCGCGCAAAAGCGGCAGCAGCGCCTGGCCGAGGCCGAGCAGGGGCGGACCGAGGCCCGCGAGGCCCTGGCCGCCGCCCGCCGCAAGCAGCGAGAGACCGCCGGCCAACTGCAGGAGGCGCGCACCCGGGCACGTGCCTCGGCCTCCAACCTGGATACCCTGGCGGCCCACATCGAGCGTCTCAACCAACGGCTGAGGCGCCTGGAGCGGGCGCTGCAGGTGGAGAAGCGCGAGCGGGTGGCCGCGCAGTCGCAGGTGGAGGCCCTGCGCCAGCGGGTGGCCAAGCAGCAAACCCGGGCCCGGGACCAGCAGAGCCGGATCGAGGCCATGGCGGCGCGCATCCGCACCGAGCTGCTGCGGCGGGTGGAGGAGCTGGCGCAGTATCGCAGCGAGTTCTTCGGCCGGTTGCGCGAGGTGTTCGCCGACCGCCCCGACATCCAGATCCGCGGCGACCGCTTCGTGTTCCAGTCGGAGATCCTGTTCCCTTCGGGGGAGGCCGAGCTTTCGCGCGGCGGCGAGCGCCAGCTGGACCGCTTCGTGGATACCTACTCCGAGGTCCGCGACCGCATCCCCGAGGGCATCGGCATGGTCATCATGGTCGAGGGCCACACCGACCGCGTGCCCATCCGCACCCCCGAGTTCCGCTCCAACTGGGAGCTGTCCAGCGCGCGGGCCCTGTCGGTGGTGCGTTACCTGATCCGGCGCGGCATCGCGCCGCGGCGGCTGGCCGCCACCGGCTACGGCGAGTACCATCCGCTGACGCCGGGGGACACTCCGGTGCAGCGCCGCCAGAACCGGCGCATCGAGCTCAAGATCACCCGCTACTAGGACCGGCCCATGCAGACCCCCCGCACGGTGGCTGTCACCGGCTGCTCCTCCGGCATCGGCGAGGCCGTCGCCCTCGGCCTGCGCCGGCGCGGATACCGGGTCCTGGCCACGGCGCGCCGCGACGCCGACCTCGAGCGCCTCTCGGAGCAGGGCCTGGAGCCGGTGGCCCTGGAGCTGGGAGCCCCGGAATCGGTGGCGGCGGCCGCCCGCACCATTGCCGAGCGGGCCGACGGCCGGCTGTGGGGGCTGGTCAACAACGCCGCCTACGGCCAGCCGGGGGCGGTCGAGGACCTGAGCCGCGACGTCCTGCGCCAGCAGCTGGAGGCCAACCTGCTCGGCACCCACGACCTCACCGCGCGCCTGCTGCCGGCCATGCGCGAGCAGGGCTTCGGCCGGGTGGTGCAGATCAGCTCGGTGCTGGGCCTGGTGGCCCTGCGCTACCGCGGCGCCTACAACGCCTCCAAGTTCGCCCTCGAGGGCCTCACCGACACCCTGCGCCTGGAGCTGGCGGGCAGCGGCATCCACGCCGTGCTGGTGGAGCCGGGCCCCATCACCAGCCGCTTCCGGGAGAACGCCTACGCGGCGTTCCAGGCCAACATCGACGCCGAGCACAGCCCCCACCGCGGCATCTACGAGCGCGAGGTGGCCGCGCGTCTGGCCAGTGCCGACGAGGCGCCGTTCACCCTGGGCCCGGAGGCGGTCCTGGCCAAGACGGTCAAGGCCCTGGAGGCCCGGCGCCCGCGCGCCCGCTACTACGTCACCTTCCCCACCTATCTGCTGGCCGGGCTGAAGTGGTCGCTGCCGGTGCGGTGGCTGGATCGGCTGCTGCGGCGGATTAGTTAAGGCAAGTTTTAAGTGTTAAGTTTTAAGGGTTAAAGAAGACCCAAAAGGAATGGGGATTTTCAGTCGGAATGTGGGTTCGGGAGGCGATCTGTAGCGGCAAAAACACGTTTTTTGTTTCTTGGCCTTTCACTTAAAACTTAACACTTAAAACTTCAAACTTCCTTGGAGCCGTCCCGGTGAAGATCGCAATCCTCGGCGCCGGACAGGTGGGTGCCCCCGTGGCCGAGCAGCTGGCCCTGGAGGGCCACGACGTTACGGTGGTGGACGCCGACGCCGAGCGCATCAACCAGATCGGCGAGCGCCTCGACATCCAGACCGTGGTCGGCCACGCCGCCTATCCGACGGTGCTCGAGCAGGCCGGGCTGGGCGCCGCCGATATGGTGCTGGCGGTGACGGCGGCAGACGAGATCAACATGGTCGCCTGCCAGATGGCCGAGACCCTGTTCCACACCCCCACCAAGCTGGCCCGCCTGCGCGCCCCGGAGTACCTCTCCCACCCCGAGCTGTTCAACCGCGATGCCTTCCCGGTGGACTACATCATCAGCCCCGAGCAGGTGGTGACCGACTCCATCCACCGTCTGATCGAGCATCCCGGGGCGCTGCAGGTGGTGGACTTCGCCGGTGGCCGGGTGCGGCTGGTGGGCGTGCGCGCCGAGCCCTTTGGTCCGCTGGTGGGCCACCAGCTGCAGGAGCTGCGCCACCAGATGCCGGGGGTGGACACCCGGGTGGCGGCCATCTACCGCCGCGGCCAGGCGATCATCCCGGAGGGCCCGACGGTCATCGAGGAGGGCGACGAGGTGTTCTTCATCGCCGCCCGCGAGCACATCCAGGGGGTGCTGACTTCCCTGCGCGGCGCCGAGGAGATCGTGCGCGGCGTGGTTATCGTCGGCGGTGGCAAGATCGGCAGCGCGCTGGCCGAGGCCCTGGAGCGGACCCCGGTCCAGGTCAAGCTGATCGACCACAACCCCGGCCACGCCTCGCGCGTGGCCGCCGAGCTCAAGCACACGCTGGTCCTGCAGGGCGACGGCGCCGACGAGGAGCTGCTGCGCGAGGAGAACATCGGCGCCATGGACATGTTCGTGGCCGTCACCAACGACGACGAGGCCAACATCCTGTCCTCCATGCTGGCCAAGCAGATGGGCGTGCAGCGGGCGGTGACCCTGATCAACCGCGGCGCCTACGTGGACCTGGTGCAGCAGACCGGCATCGACGTCGCGGTGTCGCCCCACCAGGCCACCATCGGCCGCATCCTGGCCCACGTCCGCCGTGGCGACGTGGCCATGGTGCACAGCCTGCGCCGCGGCGCCGCCGAGGCCATCGAGGTGCTGGCCCACGGCGACGCCTCTACCTCCAAGGTCATCGGCAAGCGCCTGGACGAGGTGCGCCTGCCCCGGGGCGTGACCATCGGCGCCCTGGTGCGCGGTGACCGCGTGCTGATCGCCCACCGCCACGTGGTCGTCGAGCCCGAGGACCACGTCATCCTGTTCCTGGTGGACAAGCGCAAGATCGCCCAGGTGGAGAAGCTGTTCCAGGTGGGGCTCGGCTTCTTCTAACGGGCCGCGGGGCCCGCTCCGGCAACCGAACGAGGCGGGAAGCACCGCATGCATTGGGTCACCATCGGCTACATCCTGGGCATCCTGCTGATGGTGTTCTCCACCGCCATGCTGCCGCCGCTGGCCATCGCCTGGGGCTACGGCGACGGCGTCCTGGTGGCCTTCGCCCACGCCTACCTGCTGACCCTGGGATCGGGGTTTTTGCTGTGGCTGGCGACCTTCCGCGCCCGTCGCGAGCTCGGCCACCGCGAAGGCTTCCTGCTGGTGACCCTGTTCTGGGCGGTGCTGGCGGTGTTCGGCGCCCTGCCGCTGCAGCTGTCCGGGACCACGCCCGGGTTCACCTCGGCCTTCTTCGAGTCCATGTCCGGGCTCACCACCACCGGCTCCACCGTGCTGTCCGGCATCGACGGCCTGCCCCACGCCGTGCGCTTCTGGCGCCAGGAGATGCAGTGGCTGGGCGGCATGGGCATCATCATCCTGGCGGTGGCCATCCTCCCCATCCTGCAGGTGGGCGGCATGCAGCTGTACAAGGCGGAGGTGCCGGGGCCGGTCAAGGACCAGAAGCTCACGCCGCGTATCAACGAGACCGCCAAGGCGCTGTGGGTGATCTACACCGGCCTGACCGTGGCCGCCGCCCTGGCTTTGTGGCTGGCCGGCCTGCCGCCCTTCGAGGCGATCTCGCATAGCTTCTCGGCGGTGGCCACCGCCGGCTTCTCCACCCACGACGCCTCAATCGGCCACTTCGGCCTGCCGGCGGTGGAGTACGTGCTGGCGATCATCATGTTCCTGGGCGGGGTGAACTTCGGCCTGCACTTCGCCTTCCTCCACGGCGGCGGCGTGCGCGCCTACCTGACCGACCCCGAGTTCCGCACCTACGCCCTGCTCCTGGCCGGGCTGGTGGGGGTGGTGACGCTGGTGCTGACCATCCACCAGACCTATCCCAGCGGCGAGGAGACCTTCCGTCGGGCCCTGTTCCAGGCGGTATCGCTGGGCACCACCACCGGCTTCACCACCGTCGACTACCAGCGCTGGCCGTCGCTGCTGCCCTACCTGCTGCTGCTGGCGGGCTTCTTCATGGCCTCCGCCGGCTCCACGGGCGGCGGCATCAAGGTGGTGCGCTTCCTGGTCATGCTCAAGCAGGGTTACCGCCAGAGCTATCTGCTCATCCACCCGCACGCCGTCGCCCCCATCAAGCTGCGCGACCGCCCCATCCCCGAGGGGGTGATCCAGGCGGTGTGGGGCTTCTTCGCGGTGTACGTGTCCACCTTCGTGATCCTGGTGATGGTCATGCTGGCGCTGGAGGGAGGGGACTTCCACACCGCCGCCGGCGCGGTCGCGGCGACCCTGACCAACATCGGCCCGGGCCTCGGCGGGGTGGGCCCGGCCGGGACCTTCGCCGTTATCTCCACGCCTGGCAAGTGGGTCCTGGCCCTGGCCATGCTCCTGGGACGGCTGGAGCTGTTCACCTTCTTCGTGCTGCTCATGCCGGCCTTCTGGCGGAAGTAGCCGCCCGCCCCTCGCCCTCGGTGAGCCGCGCGGCGGATCGGAACGGCCGCCGGAGGTGATCATGTCGTCCACCAGCGAGCCGGTGGCCACCGCGGTGATGGCGCCGATCAGCAGCAGCTGCGGCCCGGTGCCCTGGGGCATGCCCAACAGGCGGCCGAAGCCGGCGTTGACCTGGGCGGCGCCCAGGCCCAGCGGGGTGGTCACGGCGAACAGGGGGGCGACAGTGCCCAGCACGTCCACGGCATGCCCGGGGACCCCATGGATGCGCTCCCCGAGCAGCGGGTACAGCAGCGAGCGCGGCGCCAGCGCCAGGCCGCGGGTGAGGCGGGCGGGCAGGCCGGGGGGGCGGCATGGCCTGGCCCCCGAAGGAATACCCACCAGGAGTGGGGCCCTGCCCCGGCAACTTCGACCTTGCCCGGCGCTTGCCCCTCCCGCCTAACTCCCGGCGGTCTGCTCCCCGCCCTTCGGGCGCCCGATGAACCACCGGAGGGCCGCCTTGAGCTGCGCCATCACGCCGGACTGCTGTCGGTGGGTCCCCACGGTCTGACTGATCCGGTCGAGCAGGATGGCCAGGATCACCACACCCAGGCCGCCCTCGAAGCCCAGGCCCACGTCCAGCCGCTGGATGCCCCGCAGTACGGTGTCGCCCAGACCGCCGGCGCCGATCATGGAGGCGATGACCACCATAGACAGGGCCAGCATGTTCACCTGGTTGACCCCGGCCATGATGGAGGGCATGGCGATGGGCAGCTGCACCTTGAACAGCAGCTGGCGCCGGGTGCAGCCGAAGGAGAGACCGGCCTCCACCATCTCCTTGGCCACCTGGCGGATGCCCAGGTTGGTCAGCCGCACCGCCGGCGGCATGGCGAAGATGATGGTGGCGATGGCCCCGGGGACCTTGCCGAGGCCGAAGAACATGGCCGCCGGGATGAGGTAGACGAAGGGCGGCATGGTCTGCATCAGGTCCAGGATCGGCCGGATGATGGCCCAGGCCCAGTCGCTCTTGGCCGAGAGGATGCCCAGCGGCAGGCCGATGGCCAGGGCCACGATGGCCGAGGCCAGGACCAGGGCCAGGGTGGAGATAGTCTCGGGCCACAGGTTCATGCCGATCACCAGCACCAGGGACAGCAGGGCGAACAGGGCGAACCGCCAGCCCACCCGCCACAGACCGAGCACCGCGATCACCGCGATGAAGAGCCATTCGGGGACGGCCAGCAGCCCGGTCTCCAGCTTGTCCACCAGCCAGCCGACCACCAGGGTCACGAAGTCGAAGAAGGGCTGGATATTGGCCAGCAGCCAGTCGACGATGGCCTCGACCCAGTCGCCTATGGGGATGCGGTAGTCCACGTGCGGCTCCTAGGATTCTTTCTGCAGGGCCTCGAGCATGGTGGTCTTGCCGATGACCCCGCGGAAGCGGTGGTGCCGGCCCACCACCGGCAGGGGGTAGAGCGAGTTGGCCACCGGGGCCAGGATCTCGCGCAGGGTCATCTGGCCGCGCAGCGGCTCATGGTCGGTCAGGAAGGCCGTCTTCAGGGTCTGCTCGTTGCTCTCCAGGGCCTCCTTGACCGAGGCCTGCGAGACCACCCCCTGGAACCGGTCCTTTTGGATGACGTAGCCGAACGGCTGGTCCGCCTGCTCCAGCGCCTTCAGGGCCTCCTCCAGGCCCTGCTCAGGGCCCAGCGAGACGGCCGGGTCCTCGGCGATATCCCAGGCGATGTAGATGCCGGTGATGTCCACCTCGCGGAAGAACGCCTCCACGTACTCGTTGGCCGGCTCCCGCAGGATCTCGCGGCCGGTGCCGATCTGCAGGATGCTGCCGCTCTCCATCATGGCGATGCGGTCGCCCACGCGCATGGCCTCGTCCAGATCGTGGGTGATGAACACCACCGTGCGCTCGCTATTCTCCTGCAGCTGGAGCAGCTCATCCTGCATCTGGTGGCGGATGAGGGGGTCGAGGGCGGAGAAGGCCTCGTCCATAAGCATGATGGAGGGGTCGGCGGCCAGCGCCCGCGCCAGGCCG
This sequence comes from Gammaproteobacteria bacterium, assembly GCA_035267605.1. Classification (GTDB taxonomy): domain Bacteria; phylum Pseudomonadota; class Gammaproteobacteria; order Thiohalorhabdales; family Thiohalorhabdaceae; genus Thiohalorhabdus. Next base: position 12,404 of record DATFLO010000087.1, on the reverse strand, counting down.
ACGCGCTGCTGCATGCCCCCGGAAAGCTCGTCGGGGTAGCTCCTGGCGTTCTGCTTCAGGCCCACTTGGTCCAGGGCCTTAAGGGCCCGCTCGTGCCGCTCATCGCTCTCATAGCCGGCCACCTCAAGGCCGAAAGACGCGTTTTCCAGGACGTCGCGGTGGGGCATGAGGGCGAAGCTCTGGAACACCATCGCCATATCCCGCCGCCGCAGCTGGACCAGGTCCTTGTGATCCATCTGGGTCACGTCGTGGCCGTCGATGGTCACGCTCCCGGAGGTGGGCTCGATCAGCCGGTTGAGAAGGCGGATGAGGGTGGATTTGCCGGATCCGGACAGGCCCATCACCACGAAGATCTCGCCCGCCTGGACGGTGAAGCTGGCGTCCCGGACCCCGACCGTGTTGCCGGTGCGTCCGAAGATGTCGTCCTTGGAAAGACCCTGCTCGACGAGCTTGAGGGCCTCCTCCGGTTTGGGGCCGAAGATTTTGAACAGGTGCTCGGCGACGATCTTATCGGTCATTTATGCCGTCCATGGCCGTCACTCGTTGATTGCGCCGGTAACCCAGTAGTTGACCCGCCTGGGGTGGCTCGCCACGTACTCCGCGGCCGCCTCCTCGTAGGAGGTCTTGGTCGCCTCCAGCATCACGGCCTCCAGATCCGCCAGCGGCAGGTAAAAACGGGAAAGGAAGCCGGTCACCTCGGTGGGGTAGTCCCGATAGAAGCCCTTGCGGACGAGGACGTGCACCCGTTCCTTACCGCCCAGGACGCCTTTGGGATCCTTGAGGTAGCGCAGGTCCCAGCGGGCGAACATCCAGTGCGGGCTCCAGGCCGTCACCACGATCCATTGCTCGCGGCGGGCCGCCCGTTCCAGTGCGGCGGTCATGCCGGCCCCGCTCGCCGAGATCAGGCTGTAATCCTCCAGGCCGTAGGCCTCGAGGGCCTTCTCCGAAACCTGCATCAGGCCGGAGCCGGGGTCGATGCCCTGGATCTGGCGGTGGAGGCGCTCGCGGACCTCGGTGCGCTTGAGATCCTCGATGCTGGCGACCTTGTCTGCGGGGACGTAGGAAGGCACCGCCCAGCCCAGCCGGGCGTCGAGATAGACCGGCCCGAGATTGACCACCTTGCCGGCGAACTTGTCCCAATAGGGCTTGTGGGTGGTAGGCAGCCAGGCCATCAGCATGGCGTCGATGTTGCCCCGGGCCAGCCCCTGGTACTGGACGCCGATATTGGTCATCACCGGCTGGACGTCGTAGCCCATGCGGTCCTCCAGGACCCTCTGGGCGATGTTCAGGACCGCCTCGGCCGAGGACCAGGCGGTCCAGCCGATGCGGATGGTGCCGGTCTCGCCCTTGCCCTCCTGGGCGGGGGCGGGCGACGCCCAGGCGAACATGGCCAACCCGGCGGTCAGCACTGCGGCCGCCCATGCTCTGGTTACGGTGATGGCCATGGCCTGACCCCGGTTGCGAAAGTCCGCCCGATCACTGATCGGGAATTAGCCGACCCTCAGAAGCTGCGGGTCACACTGAAAACCCACCGGCCATCGGCGTCTTCCTTCACCGACAACTGGGGCTCGACCCCGGTAGTGTCGTACCAGCGCAGGTCGGCGGTAAAGCCTTTCCAATTCGCGGAAATGCCGGCGTCGTAATATTGGTAGTCCTGGTTCGGCAGGCCCGAATTCTCGTCGAAGGTCTGTTCGCCCACTCGGCCGGATACCGAAAAGCCCATAGGCAGCTGGTAGGCGACGACGCCGTGGTAGGCCAGGCTGGAGACGCCGTCGAAAAAGTCCTTGCCGAAATAGTTGTCGGAGTACCACAGGCTGCCGGTGAGGCTAAGGTCACCCAGGGTGTAGGTGAGGTTGCCGTAGAGCTCGCCGAAATCGTAATCGATGTTCGATCCCGGATAGGTGTAGTACCAATAGCCCACATCGTAGCTGAAGTCGCTGTCGCCGATGCTTCCCGCGAAGCCGATATACGGGTCGAGCTCGATGTGCGCTTCGCTGTCGCCGAAGTTGGTGTTGGTGGACCACACGCCCAGATAGAGCCCGCTCGAGTGGGACCAGGATAGGGAGCCCTGAAGCTGGGGCTTGTTGTGGGTTTGGGAGAGCCCCCGGAACATGTAGTCGGTGCCCAAGGTCAGGTTGCCGCCGAAGGTCCCGCCGAGGAACTCGTCCGGCTGCTGCGCCTGGGCGGTAGCCGCTGGCAGGAGGAGAACGGCGGCAGCCGCAGTTTGCTTAAGGGGCAGCCATGTGGTCATCCCCATCTCCTTGGTAGTCAGGCCTGGCGGGTTGCGCGCCGGGGCCGGGAAATGATTTCCCTTTTTTCAAAATGGCTCCCAAGCCGCGGGGAAAGTCAAGTCGGGATAAGTACCGATTTCATTCCCGCAGGCGGCCCTTCTTTGGGGGTGGCGGGGTGTCCCGGAATTGCGGGGAAAGTATGCCGCGCCAACCCCTAATAGCCTTCCGGTTTTCTCCATATGCCTACGGCGCCAGAGGAACCGTCAAGTCCGGATAAATACGGATGTCCTTTTGCCGGCCACCGCTGTTACAGGGGCCCGCCGTTGCCGGCCTCCCTGGGCAAGGAGGGGGGCACCCTTGCACCAGTCCCCGGCTTGCGCCAACTATCACTTATGAGAGGGCCGGCAAAGGCCCTGTACCGAAGGCAGGTCCCGGCAGCCATGCCAATCACCTCGCTTGCCAGCCTGACGGTCGTCGCCGTGGGTGCCCTGTGGGGCATCTACTGGGTTCCGCTGCGCCAGCTGGAGGCGGTGAGCGCCGCCGGGCCCTGGGCGACCCTGGCCGCCGTGCTGCTCGGCGGTCTCTGCCTGGCCCCCTTCGGCTGGGCCGGACGGTCCCGCCTGGCGACGGCGAACAACCGGGCCCTGGCCAGCGTCGCCCTGGGCGGGGCGTCGTTCGTGCTGTACTCCAACGGCTTGCTGTACGGGCGGGTGGCGGTGGTCATCCTGCTGTTCTATCTGACCCCCGTCTGGAGCACGCTGATTGCCCGCTTCTGGCTGGGCTGGCCGGTTTCCTGGTGGCGCTATGCGGCCATCGTCTGCGGCCTGGCGGGTATCGCCCTGGTGCTGCGGGGCAGCCACGGGGGGCTGCCCCTGCCCCACACCCTGGGCGATTTCCTGGGCCTGGCGTCGGGCCTGCTGTGGGCCATCGCTTCCACCGGCATCCACGTCCATGTCCGCACACGGCCCGCAGAGACCAATTTCGTTTTCCTGGCCGGGGCGATCGTCATGGCGGCGGTCCTCGCCCTCGTCCTGGGGGCCGCCGATCCGCCGCGGATCCCGGTCGGACAGCTGGGAGAGGCGCTTTTCTGGACCTTGGGCATCGGCGGCCTGTGGTGGGGGCTGTCCCTGGTCGGCTTCCTGTGGGCCACACGGGAGATGGAGCCGGCGCGGGTAGGCATCCTGCTGATGGGCGAGGTCATCGTCGGCGCCGTTTCGGCGGCGTTGTTCGCCGGCGAGCCCTTCGGCTTGCCCATGGGCCTGGGCAGCGCGCTGGTGGTGGCCGCGGGCTTCCTGGAAACCCTGCCGGACCGCAAGGCGGGCCGGGCGGCCTACGAGGTGCCCCCGGCGGGGCTCACCAGAGGGCGCCGGCCGAGACGGTGAGGTCCTGACCGGTGATGCCGAGCGCCTCCTCGCGGCAGAGGTAGGCGGCCAGGGCGCCGATCTCCGCCGGCTGGACCAGGCGCTTCTGGGGATTGGCCGCCTTCTGCTCCTCGATGTACTCGCTGCCCCGCTTGTGCAGCTGCTTCTCGGCGATGTCGCCGAGCCAGCCCCGGCCGAAGTCGGTCTCCACCCAGCCGGGGCTGATGCTGTTGCAGGTCACATGGGCGGCCGCCCCTTCCTGTGCCACCGCCCGGGTGAGTCCGGTTACCGCCGCCTTGGAGGCGCAATAGGCGGCGGATGTGGCGGCGCCCACCGAGGCGGCGGTGGAGGCGATGTTGACGATGCGGCCCCAGCGCCGCTCCACCATCTCCGGCAGCACCGCCCGGATCATGCGGAAGGTGCCGTGGCTGTTGACGTCGAACACCTTGCCCCAGAGCTCGTCGGGGTGGTCGATGACGCCGTGCTCGGCGGTGATGCCGGCGGCGTTGGCCAGGATGTCCACGCGCCCGAAGGCCTCCGTGGCCGCCCGGTGGAAGGCCGCCACCGAGCCCCCGTCGCAGACGTCGAGATCCACCGCCACGGCCCGGACCCCGTGGGCCTCGATCTCGGCGCGCGTCTGCTCCAGCGCCTGCTCGTCCGGCCGGTAGACCAGCTCGCCATCGGCGGCGGCGGCCCGGCTTTGCGCCAGCAGGGAGCCGATGGCCACGTCGGCTCCCGCCTCGGCAAAGGCCAGGGCCATGGCCCGCCCCATCCCCGAGGCTCCCCCCGTCACCATGGCCGCTCGTCCCTCCAGGTTCCGTTCCTTCATAGCTCACCTCGCGCATGGGCTTGCCGGCCGATCCGGCATGCCCGGATTTGATGCACAGGGGTGGTTACGAACCCCTTGAGACCAACATAGCGCGGCCGTGGCCCGGTGCCTAACGGGGGTGTTCTAGCAGGGCGTTGAAAAACTGCTGCGGAGGCCATCTGCGGCGTTGCGCACTGCTCGCTCCTTCACCTATCTACTTGATATGCCTCAGTCGCTGCGCGGTCGCCGCTAAAGCGCCGCCGCGTTATTTCTTAAATCGGCGTGACCGGGCCGCGGTGTGCGCCTTGCATATGGCCTCCTCGCGACGTTTTTCAACGCCCTGCTAGGCCCTTCCGTATTCACCCGGATTGCCGGATCGGGGGTGGTTCCCCATGTTGAGAAGTAGGTGTCGTCCCGTCGGTTGGATCCGGGCCCTCACCGTGTCGGAAGTTGATCGGGATCAATACGGGCGGTACGGAAACCCGCCAAGAATGGAATCGATGGCCCTGATCCCGGCCTTGCCGGCAAGGAAGGGGCCAGCCCATGTAGAGGGAACCGATGCACGTCGACAACCAGCAGCTGTTCATCGACGGCGCTCGAGTGGCGGCGCAGGCGGGTGAGACCTTCACCGACTACAGCCCGGCCAGCGGCGCGGCCATATGCGAGGTGGCCCTGGCCCGGCCGGCGGATGTGGACCGGGCGGTGGCGGCCGCGCGCCGGGCCCAGGCGGAATGGGGCCGGCTGACCGGTGCCGAGCGCGGGCGGGTCCTGCGCCGGGCCGCCGACCGGCTGCGTGAGCGCACCGACGACATCGCCCGGCTGGAGAGCCTCGATACCGGCCGCCCCATCCAGGAGACGCCCACCGCGGACGTGGGCTCGGGCGCCGACTGCCTGGAGTTCTTCGGCGGCATCGCGGCGGGCATCACCGGCGAGTACGCCGACCTGGGGGACGCCTTCGTCTACACCCGGCGCGAGCCGCTCGGGGTGTGCGCCGGTATCGGTGCCTGGAACTACCCGCTGCAGATCGCCTGCTGGAAGGCGGCGCCGGCGCTGGCCGGCGGCAACGCCATGATCTTCAAGCCCGCCGAGCTCACCCCGTTGTCGGCCCTGGTGCTGGCGGAGGTGCTCACCGAGGCCGGCGCGCCGCCGGGAATATTCAATGTGCTGACGGGGGCCACCGATACCGGCCAGGCCCTCTCCCGGCATCCGAATATTGCCAAGGTGTCGCTGACCGGCGGGGCCGCCACCGGTCCCCACGTCATGCGTGACGCCGCCGATACCGTCAAGCACGTGACCCTGGAGCTGGGCGGCAAATCGCCGCTCATCATCTGCGACGACGCCGACCTCGACGAGGCGGTCTCGGGCGCCCTGATGGGCAACTTCTACAGCCAGGGCGAGGTGTGCACCAACGGCACGCGGGTGTTCGTCCATACCAGCCTCAAGGATGCCTTCCTGGAGCGAGTGAAGGCCCGCACCGAGCGGCTGCGCCTGGGCGACCCGCTCGATCCCGCCACCCAGGTGGGCCCGCTGATCTCCGCCGAGCACATGGAGAAGGTCCTGGGCTACATCGAGTCCGGCAAGGCCGCCGGGGCCCGGCTGGTGACCGGCGGCGAGCGGGTCACCGACAACGGCCTGGATGCCGGGTATTACGTGCGGCCGACGGTGTTCGCCGACTGCACCGACGACATGGCCATCGTGCGCGAGGAGATCTTCGGGCCGGTGATGTCGGTGCTGACCTTCGAGACCGAGGACGAGGTCCTGTGCCGGGCCAACGACACCGAGTACGGCCTGGCCGCCGGGGTGTTCACCCGCGACCTGAGCCGCGGCCACCGTATGGCGGCGGCGCTGGAGGCGGGCATCTGCTGGATCAACAGCTACAACGAGACCCCCATCGAGATGCCCTTCGGCGGCATCAAGGGCTCCGGCCTGGGCAAGGAGAACGGCTGGGCGGCCCTCGATTTCTACACCCAGGGCAAGAGCGTCTACGTGGCGCTGCAGGGGGTGGATTGCCCCTATGACTGAGGGCCGTTTGGAAAGGCGCAGCTACCGAATGGAAGGGATGCCATGACCGCGGAGACGCTCGAGGGCGAATGGGACTACATCGTCGTCGGCGCCGGCTCCGCCGGCTGCGTCCTGGCCCGGCGCCTGACCGAGGATCCCGATTGCAATGTGCTGCTGCTGGAGGCCGGGGGCCGGGCGCCCTGGTGGGACTGGCGCATCCACATGCCGGCGGCCTTTTCCTATCCCATGAGCTCCACCACCTATAACTGGGACTACCAGACCGTCCCCCAATCGAATCTCGCCAACCGGCGCATGCACACACCGAGAGGGCGGGTCCTGGGTGGCAGCTCGGCCATCAACGGGCTGGCCTACGTGCGCGGCCACGCCCTGGACTACGACCGCTGGGCCGAGGATCCGGCCCTCGCCCACTGGGCCTACCGGCACTGCCTGCCCTACTTCCGGCGGGCGGAGACCCGCGACTTGGGGGCCGACGACTACCACGGCGGCGACGGCCCCCTGTTCGTGACCACCGGCCGCGGCTGGTCGCCGCTCTACCAGGCCTTCATCGAGGCCGGTCAGCAGGCCGGCTATCCCCATACCGAGGACATGAACGGCTACCGCCAGGAAGGCTTCGGGCCCATGCAGATGACGGTGCGCGACGGCGTGCGCTGCAGCACCGCCCGGGCCTATCTGGAGCCGGTGATGGATCGGCCCAATCTGGCGGTCCGGACCCGGGCCCTGGCCACCCGGGTGCTGTTCTCGGGAGACCGGGCCAGCGGCCTGGAATTCCGACAGGGCGGCGGACTCTACGCTGCCCGCGCCGAGCGCCGGGTCATCCTCGCCGGGGGGCCGATCAACTCGCCGCAGCTGCTCATGCTGTCGGGCATCGGCCCCGGCGACCACCTGCGCCAGCACGGCATCGACGTGCGCGCGGACCTGCCGGGGGTGGGCAGCAACTATCAGGACCACCTGGAGCTGTATGTGCAGCAGCGCTGCAAGGAGCCGGTGTCGCTGTATCCGGCCCTGCAGCCCTGGAACCAGGCCCTGGTGGGGATGCGCTGGTACCTGACCCACACCGGCCACGGCGCCACCAACCACTTCGAGGCCGGGGGGTTCATCCGCTCCGCGGCGGGGGTCCGCCACCCGGACCTGCAATACCACTTCCTGCCCATGGCCATCCGCTACGACGGCAAGAGTCCCATCCGCGGCCACGGCTTCCAGGCCCACGTGGGGCCCATGCGCCCCAAATCGCGGGGGACGGTGCGGCTGCGCTCAGCGGATCCGGCGGACCACCCCGAGATCGACCCGCGCTACATGGATCATGCCGACGACTGGGCCGAGACCCGGGCCGGGATCCGGCTCACCCGGGAGATTTTCGAGCAGGCCGCCTTCGACCGCTACCGGGCGGGCGAGATCGCGCCGGGAGCGGATGCCACCTCGGACAAGGACCTGGACGCCTTCATCGCCAGCCAGATCGAGAGCGCCTACCACCCCTCCTGCACCTGCGCCATGGGCTCGGGGGAGGAGGCGGTGGTCGACGGCGACACGGCCGTCCACGGGGTGGCGGGGCTGAACGTGGTGGATTCCTCGATCATGCCGAGCATTGTCAGCGGCAACCTGAATGCCCCGACCATCATGATGGCGGAGAAGGCGGCCGACCTGATCGCCGGGCGCGAGTCCCTGCCGCCCTCGGACGTACCGGTGTGGATCCATCCCGAGTGGGAGTCCAAGCAGCGCTGAGGGCCTTGCCTCTGGAGGGTTCGCCCCCAACGCCCGGCCCAGGATGGGCCCCGGAAGGGGACCACCGGGGTACGCAAGACAGAAACGGAAGGTTACGGCTAATTAGCCGGGAGGTGTGGTATGAGCAAGCGAATTGGAAGTGCGGTGATGGCGTTGGGGGCCCTTTGCCTGGTCGCGCTGGCGGGCGGTCCCGCCCTGGCGGCACAGGACGACTGCGGCAGCATCCGGTTCGGGCAGGTGAACTGGACCGGGGTCACGGCCAAGACCGAGACCGCGGCGTGGATGCTGAAGAAGCTCGGCTACAAGACGGAGGTCATCACGGCCTCGGTACCGATCATGTTCTCCTCCCTGGCCAGCGAGCAGCGCGACGCCTTCCTGGGCCTGTGGCTGCCCACCCAGCGCAGCATGGTTCGGGAGTACATGCTGGACGGCAAGATCGACATCGTGACCAAGAACCTGGAGAACGCCAAGTACACCGTGGCGGTGCCGCGCTATGTCTACGAGGCGGGCGTCAAGAGCTTCAAGGACCTGGATGACTACAAGAAACGGTTCGACGGTGAGATCTACGGTATCGAGGCGGGCAACGACGGCAACGAGATCATTCAAAGCATGATCGATGACGATGCCTATGGGCTGGGCGACTGGAAGCTGGTGGCCTCCAGCGAGGCCGGCATGCTGTCTGAGGTCCAGCGGCGGGTCCGCAAGAAAGAGTGGATTGCCTTCCTGGGCTGGGCCCCGCATCCCATGAACCTCAACATCCCCATGGAGTACCTGGCCGGAGCAGAGGATTACTGGGGCCCCGACAAGGGCGGAGCCACCGTCTACACCCTCACCCGTACCGGCTATGCCTGGCAGTGCCCCAACATCGGCCAGTTCCTGGAGAACTACCGGTTCACGGTGGACGAACAGAGCCAGATGGGGCAGTACATCATCAACGAGGACATGGACTACCCGGAGGCCGGGCGTCGGCTTATCAAGGAGAACCCGGAGCTGCTGGAGCGGTGGTTCGGCCAGGGGGGGACCTACCAGACCGGGCCGGTGAAGGCGGCCGACGGCAAGCGCAACGCCAAGGAGGTGATTACCAAGGCGTTGGGACTGTAGGCGCCCGGATCCGCCATTCCTTCGGCATGTGGAAGGCCCCGGCAGCCCCGGGGCCTTTCCTCGTGTAAGGCGGGAAAGGGCGCCGCGTCAGCCACCCAGGTGCCGGTCCAGCCGTTCCAGCACCCGTTCCCGGGCCCCGCGATGCGGGGCTACGGTTTCCCGCCCGCGGCGGCCGGCGGCCTCGGCCTCGCCGGGGTGCTGCAGCCACTGGCGCAGGGCGGCGAGCAGGTTGTTGACGTTGGGGGCCTGGCGGGCGGCGCCGGCGGCGTCGAGCACGCGCACCGCCTCGCGGTGGCGCTGCAGGTAGGGCCCGTAGAGGATGCCGCGGCCGGCGGCGGCCGCGGCGCGGGGATCGGCGCCGGCGAAGCCCTGCACCCAGGTGCCGCCGAGCACCACGGCGTCGGCGGCGGCCAGCAGCGGGTCGCGCTGCTCGGGGGCGTCGAGCAGGTAGATGTGCGTGGACGGGGTCAGGGCCTCGCCGCGGGAGGCCACCGCCACCCCCAGCTCGAAGCGGGCCAGGCGCTCCGCCAGGTCCGGGATGCGGGCGGGGTCGGCCGGACACAGCACCATCAGCCAGTGCTCGAAGGGCGCCGGCAGGTGGCGGCAGATCCCGGCCAGCAGCTCCTCCTCGCCGGGCTCGGTGCCCTCGAACAGCAGGATGGGCCGCCCGCCCAGGGCGGTGCGCAGCTGCCGCCCCGCCTTGCGCTCGGCCGCCGGCTCGTGGTCCAGCAGCGGGCTGCCGGTGACCGCCAGCCGCTGCGGATCGGCGCCGCGCGCCAGCAGGGCCTCGCGGTCGCCGGCGTCGCCCAGCAGCACCTCGACCCCCTCCAGGACGGGCCGGAACAGGCACGGCAGACGGTCGCTCCAGCGCCAGGGCGCGGGCAGGAACTGGGTGACCAGCCACAGCCAGGGGGTGCCGCGGCGCGCCAGCGCCCGTGCCAGGGCCGGCCACGGTGCCGGGCCCAGGTTCAGCGCCGCCGCCGGATCGAGCCCGGCCAGGAAGCGGCGGGCGGCGGCCGGGGTGTCCTGGGGCAGCAGCGCCACCGCCACCCCCTCGGGGGCGGCTGCCCGGCCCTCGGCCAGGGCGGCCTCGGTGCGCACCGTGATCAAAACGCCGGCGCCGGGGTGGCGGGACCGCCAGCCGCGCGCCAGCGGCCAGGCGCTGTCGAGGCCGGCGCGGGTGCCGGCGTGCAGCCACAGTCGCGGGCCCGCGCCGGGAACCTCGGCCGGGGCCCCACGCCGGTCCCGGCGGTCGCCGGCGGGGTGCCAGCGTCCGGTCCACCCCAGCAGCCCGCCCAGGCCGAGATAGCCGGCCCGGCAGAGGGCGGCGGCGCTCACGGTCCCCGCCGCCGGGGCCGCGGTGCGTTACAATGCCGGCCGCCGCCGACCCCGCCACCGTCGCCGAAGGGAGCCCCATGGGCGCCGCCGAGCCCGCCACCGTCCGCCTCCGTCACCGCCTCGAGGCGGCCCTGGCCGCCGCTGTGATCCGCCTCCTGGGGGCGCTGCCGCCGCGCCGGCGCTACGCCCTGGCCGGTCGCCTGGGTGCCTGGAGCCGCCACCTGGACCGCCGCCACCGGCGCCACGCGCGCGATTCCCTGGCCCTGCGCTACGGCGCGGCCGGGGTGGAGGACAAGGTGCGCACGGTGTTCCGGGAGCTGGGGCATCTGGGGGCGGAGCTGCCGCTGCTGGAGCGGCGGGAGCCGGCTGGGCTGACCGAGCTGGTGGTGGCCGAGGAGGGCCGGGCCCACATCGACGCCATGGCCGCCGATGCGCGTGGCGTGGTGGTGCTGAGTGCCCATCTGGGCAACTGGGAGCTGCTCGGCCACCTGCTGCCGCATTACGGCCTGTCGCCCTTCCACGTGGTCTACCGGCCGCTGGACAATCCCCTGCTCGACCGCCACCTGCGGGCCAACCGCGAGCGCCACGGCGCGCGCGCCATCGACCGCAACAACGCCAGCCGGCCGATCCTGCAGGCCCTGCGCCGGGGCGAGACGGTGGCCATGCTCAACGACCAGAACACGCCGGGCACCGGCCGCGTGCGCCTGCCGTTCCTGGGCGAGGAGGCGCGGGTGCCCACGGCCCTGGCGCGCTTCGCGCGGCGCACGGACAGCCCCATCCTGCCGGTGTTCCTGCTGCGCGAGGGGCCGGAGCGGTTCCGGCTGGTGGCGCTCGAGCCCATCGAGCCGGGGCGTTATCCCGACAGCGAGGCGGGCCTGCGTGACCTCACCGCGGAGACGGTGGCGGCCACGGAGGCGGCCATCGCCCGCGCCCCGGCCCAGTGGTTCTGGGTCCACCGGCGCTGGCGCAGCAAGCACGCCCCGCGCCGGCTGGCGCCGGGGGCGCCGCCGCCTCCGCCCTGGCGGGGCGGCACCCTGCCCTGAGCCGGCGGGCCGGGAAGCCGGGCCCGGGCCCGGCGTCAGCCGGCCTCCTCCGCCACCCGCCTGAGGCGGTAGAGGATGCCGCAGTAGGGGCACTGGTACTCGCCGTTGTCGGTCTCTTCGATGGGCAGGAACACCCGCGGATGGGAGTCCCAGGTGGTCATGTCCGGGGTGGGACAGTGCAGCGGCAGGTCGTCCTCGGTGATCTCGATGGCGCGCTGTTGGTTGGCCGTCACGGCGGGCTCCCTCTTCCTCTTCAGTCCTGGTAAACGAAATCCAGCCAGTCCAGATGGGCCTGGTCGCGGCCGGCGACCACGTCGAAGTAGCGGGCCTGCAGGCGCTGGGTCACGGGGCCCGCGCTGCCGGAGCCGATCTGCCGGTGGTCCATCTCGCGGATGGGCACCACCTCGGCCGCGGTACCGCAGAAGAAGGCCTCATCGGCGACGTAGAAGGTGTCACGGGTGAGCGGCTTCTCGTGGATCTCGACGCCCTCCTCCCGCGCCAGCTCCAGCACCGTCCGGCGGGTGATGCCGTCCAGGGCCGTGGACAGGGGCGGGGTGTAGAGGACGCCGTCGCGCACCATGAAGATGTTCTCGCCGGGGCCCTCGGCGACGAACCCGTAGGGATCCAGCAGGACCGCTTCGTCGAAGCCCGACTCCTTGGCCTCGCGGTGGGCGAGCATGGAGTTGAAGTAGCCGCCGTTCAGCTTCGCCTTGGTCATGGTGATGTTCGGGTGGTGCCGGGTGTAGCTGCTGGTCACCGCCCGGATGCCGTGCTTGAGCCC
>DATFLO010000086.1:0-14786 GCA_035267605.1 Gammaproteobacteria bacterium | reverse complement strand
CTCCAGCTCGCGGATGTTGCCCGGCCAGGGGTAGGCCTGGAGGGCGGCCAGGGCGTCGGGACTGAGGGCCGGCGGCGTGCGCCCCAGCTGATCGGCCACCCGCTGCAGGAAATGGCGGGCCAGTACCGGGATGTCCTCGATGCGCTCGCGCAGGGGCGGCAGGTGCAGGGGGATGACCTTGAGCCGGTAGTAGAGGTCCTCGCGGAAGCGGCCCTCCTCGGCGTCCTTCTCCAGGTCGCGGTTGGTGGCGGTGACCAGGCGCGCCCGCAGGGGCAGGGGGCGGTGGCTGCCGAGGCGGGTGAACTCCCGCTCCTGCAGGGCGCGCAGCAGCTTGACCTGCATCGCCAGGGGCATCTCGCCCACCTCGTCGAGGAACAGGGTGCCCTCGCCGGCCTCCTCGAACTTGCCGGCGCGGGTCTGCTGGGCGCCGGTGAAGGCGCCCTTCTCGTAGCCGAACAGCTCGCTCTCGATGAGCTCGCCGGGCAGGGCGGCGCAGTTGACCGCAACGAACGGCTCGCCGGCGCGCGGCGAGGCGGTGTGCAGGGCGTGCGCCACCAGCTCCTTGCCGGTGCCCGATTCGCCGGTGATCTGCACCGTGGACGGCGCCGGCGCCACCAGCTCCACGGTGTGCAGGAGCTCGCGGATGGCCTGGCTCTCGCCGACGATGCCGAAGTCCTGCTCGGGACTGCTGGTGGGAAGGTGGTGGCCGGAGCGGTTGAGGAGGTTGCGCACCAGCGCCACCAGGTCGGCCTCCTCCACCGGCTTGGTGAGGTAGTGGTCGGCGCCCGCCTTCATGGCCTCCACCGCGTGCTCGACGTTGCCGTAGGCGGTGACGATGATCACCGGCAGCCCGGGTGCCGCGGCCTTGAGCTCGTTCATCAGCTCCAGGCCGCTCTTGCCCTGGCCCAGGCGGTGGTCGGTGATGACCAGGTCGGCGGGGATGGCGTGGAACTGCTCCAGGGCCTCCTCGGCGCCGCCGGCGGTCTGGGTGGCGAAGCCCTCGCCCTCGAGCCAGGCCGCCATCACCCGGCGCAGGTTGCGCTCGTCCTCGACGATCAGGATGGTGTGCTGCTGCGCCATTGCGGGCCTTACCGGTCAGTGGGCGGTGCGGGGCAGGCTGAGGGTGAAGCGGGCGCCGCCGTCGGGGGCGTTGTCCACCTCCACGTTGCCGCCGTGCTGCAGCACCACCTTGGACACCACCGCCAGCCCCAGGCCGCTGCCGTGGGTCTTGGTGGTGACGAAGGGCTTGAAGATGCGCTCGCGCTCCTCCTCCGGGATGCCGGGGCCGGAGTCGTGCACGATGATGCGGCTGGTGCGGTCGGCCCCCGGCTCCACCCAGACCGACACTCGGTCGCCCGCCTGCAGCACGTCCAGGGCGTTGGTCAGCAGGTTGACCAGGGCCTGGTGGATGAGCTGGGGATCCACCGGGCAGACCTGGGGGCCGGAGCAGTCGTGGGTCAGGGTCACCCCGGCCCCATCATAATCGTTTTGCAGCCGGGCGCAGGTGTCGCGCACCAGCTCGCACAGGTCGCGCTCCTCCAGCTGGGGCTCGAAGGGGCGGCTGAAGTCCAGAAAGCCCTCGGTCATGTCGTAGAGGCGGTAGACCTCCTCCTCGATGATCTCCGAGAACTCGGCCTTCTGGGCCGCTTCGGGGTGACGGCGCAGGTAGCGCGAGGCGCCGCGCAGGCTGGACAGGGAGTTGCGCAGCTCGTGCGCCACGTGCGCCGACATCTCGCCGATGGTGGCCAGGCAGTTGAGGGCCTGCTGCTTCTGGTGCAGGCGGTCGAGCTCGATCAGGTAGCGGTGCAGGGTCGAGCGCAGCCGGCCGAAGCCGTGCTGGAGGCGGTCGAGCTCGTCGCCGTCGGGGGCATGGTGGGTGTCGCCGCTGTCCTCGTCCAGGGCGAGCTCGCGCTCCATGGCCTCCACCTGGGTGGTCAGGCGCCGGATGGGGCGGGTGACGAAGCCGGACACCAGGAAGGCGCCGACGGTCCCGGCCACGCCGGTGAGCAGGCCCAGCCACAGCAGCTTGCGCAGGGTCGCGGCCAGGTTCTCCGCCACGATCTGGCGCAGCTCCCCCGGGTCGAAGCGGACGTGCACCGCCCCCAGCCGGTCGCCGCCCACCTCGATGGGGTAGCTGGCGGTCTCCAGCAGGTCGCGCGAGGGCAGGGGCAGGAGCTCGGCGGCCACGCCCGGGTCGGGGGCGTTGACCCCGCTCTTGGCCCAATCGGGCCGTTTCTGTCCCAATTCGGACAGCTCGGTGCTGGCCAGGATGCGCTCGGTGACGTCGGTGATCACCGCCGACTCCACCGCCCGGTTGCTGCCCGCCTGCTCCACCAGGTTCTGCAGGGCCGACAGGTCGGTGGTGAGGATGGGGCTGCGCGCGCTCTTGGAGAGGTCGCGCACCATGCGCAGGTTCTCCGACACCAGCTGCTGCTCCAGGTCCCGGCGCACCGAGGTATACACCACCAGCGCCACCGCCAGGAAGATGGCGGTGATCAGCAGCAGCACGTAGACCGCGCCCTTGGTCTGCAGCGGCAGGCGGCGGAAGCGCAGGATCACCGCTCCACCCCCTCCCCGGCGCGCGGGCCCTGCTGCGGGGCCAGGATGTCCAGCGGGCTGTCGTCGCTTCCGTGCTCCCGCTGCATGTGGCGGATGACGTCGTAGTCGGCGTCGTCGGTGGCGACGAAGCCGTCCACGTCGCTGCCGATGGCGTCGAGCACGTCGGCGTGGGCCGGGCGCTGCATGCCGGCCAGCGCCGAGCGGATGCGCCGGCGCAGGTCGGGCGGCGTGGCCGGGCTGGCGGCGAGGATGTACTGCGGGATCGGCCGGGAGTAGCGCAGCACGCGCAGCAGGCCGCGGTCGACGAAGGGCTGGGCGGCGGCCTCGTCCACCGCGGTGGCGTCGAACAGGTCGGCGGCCACGGTGTACAGGGCGTTCTCGTTGGAGCCCAGGGTGCGCTCCTCGAAGAAGTCCTTGCGCGGATCGAGCCCGGCCTGGGCGAACATCACCTCCGGCACCAGCCGGCTGGCGGCGCACACCGGGTTGCCGTAGGCGAAGCGCGCGCCCTTGAGCTCGTCCAGGTGCTCGTAGGGGCTGTTGTGGCGCACCACGATGGCGGTGCGGAAGGTGCTCTTGCCGTTGCGCCGCAGCCGGGCCAGGGGCAGCAGGTCGCCGTCATCGGCCAGGCGGGTGTAGATCAGCGGGCACAGATAGGCCACCTGCGGCCGGTCCTCGCGCGCCAGGCGCAGCAGGGATTCCAGGTCGCTGGCGACGCGCGCCTCCACGGTGACGCCCAGGGCGCGCTGGAGATAGGCGGCCAGGGGCTGGAAGCGGGCATAGACCTGGTCGGGGCTGGATAGCGGCGGCAGCAGCAGCCGCAGGTGGGCCTGGGCCGCCGCGGGCGCGGGGGCGAGCCCGAGCAGGGCGGCGGCCAGGATCAGCAGAGGCAGGGGGGCGCGGATGCGGATGGGCAAGGGGGAGCTCATGGCCTCCAACGGGAAAGGTGTGGGGGTTCGGGGCGCCCTGCAGGGCCCGTGCCGGACCTACGAGTCGGCGGGCTTCAGCTCCTGGATGCGAGCCTCGATCTGGGCCAGCTGCTCGGAGCCCTGCTCCTTGGCCAGGCGCTTGGCCAGGCGCAGCTGCTCCAGGGCCTCGGTGCGCTGGCCGCTCAGCCAGCGCGCCTCGGCCTCGGAACGGTGGGCCCGGATGGGCTGATGGAGGCGGCTGTAGGCGCGCGCCAGGGCGCTGTGCGCCGAGGGCCGGCGCGGGAAGTCGCGGGCCACCTCGCGCAGGAGATCGCGGGCCCGCTCGGCCTGGCCCTGGGCGAGCAGGGCCAGGCCCAGGGTCTCGCGCAGGTCGGCGTCGCCGGGACGGCGCTCGAGGGCCTCCTGCAGGGTGCTCACGGCATCCCCGGTATGGCCGGCCTGCAGGTAGAGCTCGGCCAGGGTACGGCGGTAGGCCACCGTCTCCGGGTGGTCGGCCACCAGCCGCCGGAGGGTGTCGGTGGCCTCGTCGGTGCGCCCGCTGCGCTCCGCGGCCAGGGCCAGGCCGTAGCGGGCGGCGCCGTCGTCCGGGTGATCGGCGAGGCGCTGCTTGAAGTCCCGGTAGGCGTCCGCCGGGGAATCGGCGGTCATGGCCTTGAGCCGTGCCTTGATGCGCGCGAAGGTGGCCTCGCCCAGCGGCGGCGGGCCGCTGCCGCCGCCGAGCTGGCTGGCGCGGCTTTCGGCATCGGCGATGCGGTTCCCGGTCAGGGGGTGGGTGGACAGGAACGGCGGCGGCGCCTTGCCCTGCAGGTGGGCCCAGCGCTGCAGCTTCTCCAGGAAGTGGGGCAGGCCCTCGGGGTCGAAGCCGGCGGCCGCCAGGTAGCGGACCCCCAGGCGGTCGGCCTCGCGCTCGTGGGCGCGGCTGTAGGACAGCATCTCCTGCTGGGAGTAGGCGCTGGCGCCGGCCACCAGCGCCGTGGCCGCCTGGCCCTGGCCCTGCATGCCGGCGAGCACGCCCGCCGCCACCAGCAGCAGCGACTGCAGCTGGCTCTGCTTGCTGGCGGCCAGCTGACGGGCCATGTGGCGCTGGGTGATGTGCGCCACCTCGTGGGCCAGGACGCCGGCCAGCTCCGCCGGCGTGTCGGTGTCCTCGATCAGGCCGCTGTGGACGAAGATGTGGCCGCCCGGGACGGCGAAGGCGTTGAGGCTGGGGTCCTTGATCACGTAGAAGTGGAAGGGGTAGGCGTGGAAGTCGGTCTGGGCCGCGATGCGGTGGCCCAGCAGGCGGACGTAGCCCACCACCTCCGGGTCGTGCACGAACTGGAGCTGCTGCTGGGCCTGCGCCAGGAAGCGCTGGCCGATCTGCACCTCCTGGCTGGCGGTCAGCTCGCCGCCGGTCTCGCTGCCCAGGGCCGGCAGCTGGTCGGCTGCGGCCGGCAGCGGCAGCAGGGCCGTGAGCAGGGCGAGCAGCAGGGCCAGCGCCCGGCGGCGGGCGGAGCGGGGCAAGAGGGCTCGGGTGGTCATGGGCTCCAGGGGGTCCGGGGAAATACCATGCGCGGCTTGCGGCCTTTTAGGCCGCGCCGCCCGCCCCGAGTTCCGCCGGTCTCATTGGCCGGAATCGCCGCTTGCCTCGCTGCGCCGCCAGTGCCCGGAGCGGCCGCCGGCCTTCTCCGTCAGGCGCACCTCGCCGATGGTCATGCCCCGGTCCATGGCCTTGCACATGTCGTAGACCGTGAGCAGGGCGACGCTGGCGGCGGTCATGGCCTCCATCTCCACCCCGGTGCGGTTGGCGGTCTTGGCGGTGACGGTCACGCGCACCGCCGGCGGCTCGTCTTCCTCGGCGAAGGCCACCTCAACGCTGGTGAGCGGCAGGGGATGGCACAGCGGGATCAGGGTGCCGGTCTGCTTGGCCGCCTGGATGGCGGCGATGCGGGCCACGCCCAGGACGTCGCCCTTGGCCACCTGACCGGCGCGGATGCGCTCCAGGGTGGCCGGCGCCATGGCGATCCGGCCCTCGGCCACCGCCAGGCGCTCGCTGACCGCCTTGCCGCCCACATCCACCATGCGGGCGTTGCCCTGATCGTCGAAGTGGGACAGGGGATCCTCGGCGCTGGTCATGGCTCCCTCGCGCGGAGACAAAAAGGGCCGGGACTGGTGTCCCGGCCCGCAGGCATGAGGCGGAAGGGCAGGCGCGCCCGCCCGCTACCGGCCTACTTGCCCCGGCCCGGTGCCGAGGCGTAATGGAACATGGTATCGCGGTCCTGCCACATCTTCTCTTCCAGCAGCTCGTCCGGCACGTAGAACAGGTTGGCCCTGTCGGCCGCCTTGGTCTTCACGATCTTGACCACGTCCTGGTAGGGCATCTTGCGGAACAGGCCGTCGTTGTCGGTCCGGCGCACCACCATGAAGTCGTCGAACAGCTTGTAGACGTAGAAGTTACCCGGGCGCAGCTTGCCGTTGCTGTCCTTGTAGGTGACGGTAATCCGGGTGTTTTCCTTGAATTCAGTGCGGTCCACCGCAAGTCCTCCTGGGTTTGACGCGGCCTCCAGCGGGCCCGCTAGGATATCCGGTTGCACCTGCTCGGCCAAGCTCGGGCCCCAGAGGGGTTGCATTCCTGGGGCAAAATTGCTGAGCTTGGCAACGCTATCACGGGCCCTCGGGGGCGGCAAATAAAGGGCCTTGATTGAGGAATTAAAATTACTGCCTTGCCTCGGCCCGGGGCAGCCGCCACCATTTCCGGCCTTTCCCAGGCTGCCGCCCGCCGTCCGGAGAACACACCATGCTGTCGCTGGAGGACGCCCGCGCCCGGGTCGTGGATGCGATCCGGCCGACCCCGGACGGGGAGGTGGTCGCGGTGGCCGAGGCCGCCGGCCGCTATCTGGCCGAGGGCCCCGTGGCCCGGGTGGGCAGCCCTGCCTTCGACAACTCCGCCATGGACGGCTTCGCCCTGCGGGCCGGGGACCTGGGGGAGGGCGGCGGCGAGCTGCCGGTGGCCTTCACCGTGGCCGCCGGCGACGATCCCGCGCCGCTGCCGGCGGGGGCTTGCGCCCGCATCATGACCGGCGCGCCGGTGCCGCCCGGGGCCGATGCGGTGGTCATGCAGGAGAAGGTGGAGGCCGCCGGCGACCGGGCCCGCTTCGATCGGCGCCCGCCCCCGGGTGACAACATCCGCCGCGCGGGGGAGGATGTGACCCCCGGCGCCGAGCTGGCGGCGGCCGGCGAGCGCGTCTCGCCCGCCCTGATCTCGGTGCTCGCCACCGCCGGGGTGGCCGAGGTGCGGGTGCGGCGGCGGCCCCGCGTGCTCGTCCTGGCCACCGGCTCGGAGCTGCGCGATCCGGGCCAGCCCCTGGGGCCCGGCCAGATCCACGACTCCAACCGGGCGGCGCTGGCGGCGGCCCTGCGCGAGCTCGGGGCGGAGGTGCACGACGGCGGGTGCGTCCCCGACGACCCGGAAGCCTTGCGCGCCGCCTTCGACAAGGCCGCCGGCTTCGATCTGGTGGTCACCAGCGGCGGCGTCTCGGTGGGCGAGTTCGACCAGGTCCGCCAGGTGCTGGAGGAGCGCGGCGAGATCGGCTTCTGGAAGGCCGCCGTCAAGCCCGGCAAGCCGTTCGCCTTCGGCCGCCTGGGCAACGCCTGGTTCTTCGGGGTCCCCGGCAATCCGGTGTCGGCCCTGGTAACCTTTGATCAGTTCGTGCGCCCCGCCGTCATCCGCTGGATGGGCGGGCGCCATGCCCCGATCCGCATCCCTGCGGTGGCCGGGGCCGACTTCCAGCGGGAGGCCACCTCCCGCACCGAATTCCTGCGCGCCCGGCTCCATGCGGAGGACGGGCGTCTCCTGGCTACCCCCCTGACCCGCCAGGGGTCGGGGATGATCGGGGGCCTGTCGCGGGCCCACGGGTTCATCGTCGTGGCGGCCGGAAGTCACGGCTTCGGCGCCGGCGAGCCGGTGACGGTGGAGCCCACCAGCGAGTGGTGCCGCTTTGGCGAGCCGCAATCGAGGGGCGAAAATGAGCTCTAACGGTCTGTCCTATTACGCCGATCCTGCCAACTACGAGGATCACTCCAAGCAGGAGGTGAAGTACACCACCTGCTATATGTGCGCCTGCCGCTGCGGGGTGAAGGTCTACACGGAGAACAACGAGCTCCGCTACCTCAAGGGCAATCCCGACCACCCCACCAACCAGGGGGTGCTGTGCGGCAAGGGCTCGTCGGGGATCATGAAGCAGTACTCCCCGGCCAAGCTGCAAAAGCCCCTGCTGCGCAAGCCGGGTGCCGAGCGCGGCTCCGGCGAGTTCCAGGAGATCTCCTGGGACGAGGCCATGCAGATGCTCACCGAGCGCCTCGAGAAGATCCGCTCCAGCGACCCCCGCAAGCTCGCCTTCTTCACCGGCCGCGACCAGATGCAGGCGCTCACCGGCCTGTGGGCGACCCAGTACGGCACCCCCAACTTCGCCGCCCACGGCGGCTTCTGCTCGGTGAACATGGCCGCCGGCGGCGGCTACACCACCGGCGTGCCGTTCTGGGAGTTCGGCAGCCCCGACTGGGACCGCACCAAGTACTTCCTGATGTGGGGCGTGGCCGAGGACCACGACTCCAACCCGATCAAGATCGGCCTGGAGAAGATCAAGCGCCGCGGCGCCAAGTTCGTGGCCATCAACCCGGTGCGCACCGGCTACGCCGCCATCGCCGACGACTGGGTGGGCATCCGCCCCGGAAGCGACGCTATGCTGGCGCTGTCCATGGTGCACGTGCTGCTCGAGCGCGAGCTGTTCGACTGGGAGTACGTGGTCCGCTACACCAACGGCCCCTACCTGGTCATCGACAACGAGGGCGCCTCGGACCACGGCCTGTTCCTGCGCGACAGCGAGGGCAACCCGCAGGTGTGGGACCAGAACAGCGGCGGCTTCGCCAACGGCCTGGCGGCGGACATCGCCCCCGCCCTGTTCGGCGAGTACACCGGGCCGGGCGGCGAGCGCCTGAAGACCTCCATGACCATCATGGCCGAGCGCTACCTGGCCGACGAGTACAGCCCCGAGGCGGCCGCCGAGATCACCGGCATCGCCGCCGAGCGCATCGAGCAGCTGGCCCTGGAGATGGCCCACGTGGCCTTCCGCGAGTCCATCGAGATCGACCAGGAGTGGACCGACTGGGCCGGGCGCAAGCAGGACAAGTTCATCGGCCGGCCGGTGTCCATGCACGCCATGCGCGGCATCTCGGCGCACTCCAACGGCTTCCAGACCTGCCGCGCCATCCACTTTCTGCAGATGCTGCTGGGCACCGTGGACGTCCCCGGCGGCTTCCGCTCCAAGCCGCCCTTCCCCAAGCAGGTGCCGCCGGCCGCCAAGCCCATGGGCGGCGACGTGGACAAGGCCCTGGCGCCGAATACCCCGTTGGCCGGCCCGCCGCTGGGCCAGCCCACCGAGCCCGAGGATCTGCTGTTCGACACCGAGGGCAAGCCCCTCCGGATCGACAAGGCGTATACCTGGGAGGCGCCGCTGTCGGCCCACGGGCTGATGCACATGGTGCTGACCAACGCCTACAACGAGGACCCGTACCCCATCGATACGTTCATGACGTTCATGGCCAACATGGCCTGGAACTCCACCATGAACACCACCGGGGTGCAGGAGATGCTGACCGGCAAGAAGGAGGACGGCGAGTACCGCATCCCCTTCATCGTGGTCAGCGACGCCTTCCACTCGGAGATGGTCAACTTTGCCGACCTGGTGCTGCCCGACACCACCTACTTCGAGCGCTACGACACCATCTCCCTGCTCGACCGGCCCATCTCCGAGGCCGACGGCCCGGCCGACGCCATCCGCCACCCGGTGATCGAGCCGGAGCGCGACGTGCGCTCGTTCCAGGAGGTGCTGGTGGATCTGGCCGGGCGCCTGAAGTTCCCGGCCTTCACCGACGATGACGGCAATCCCAAGTACACGGATTACAAGGACTTCATCGTCAATTTCGAGAAGGCCCCGGGCATCGGCTTCCTGGCCGGCTGGCGCGGCGCCAACGGCGACAAGCACCTGGTGGGCGAGCCCAACCCCAAGCAGTGGGAGGCCTACCTCGAGAACCAGTCCTTCTTCCACTACGATCTGCCCGAGCACCTGCAGTTCTACAAGGGCTGGAACAAGGATTACCTGGAGTTCGCCCAGCAGTGCGGCTACCTCGGCTCCACCGAGCCGGTGGTGATGAACTTCTACTCGGAGCCGCTGCAGAAGTTCCGTCTGGCCGGCGAGGGCGTCTACGACGGACCCAAGCCCGAGGAGCCGGCCGACCGCGAGCGCCTCAAGGACTACTTCGATCCGCTGCCGTTCTGGTACAAGCCGCTCGAGCAGCAGCGCGTGGCCGACGACGACTACCCGTTCTTCGCGCTCACCCAGCGGCCCATGATCATGTACCACTCGTGGGACTCGCAGAACGTCTGGCAGCGCCAGGTGCTGCCCTACAACCTGCTGTACATGAACCGGGCGCGCGCCGAGCAGCTGGGCATCCCCGACCACGGCTGGGCGTGGGTGGAGAGCCACCACGGCAAGGTGCGCTGCCAGGTCAAGCACATGGAGGGCACCGAGCCGTCCACCGTGTGGACCTGGAACGCCATCGGCAAGCAGAAGGGCTCGTGGGGCCTGAAGCCGGACGCCTCCGAGTCCAATCGGGGCTTTTTGATGAACCACCTGATCTCGGAGCTGCTGCCGGAGAAGATGGGCGAGCGCCGCATCACCAACTCCGATCCCATCACCGGCCAGGCGGCGTGGTTCGACCTGCGGGTCAAGATCACCCCGGCCGCCCCGGGTGAGACCGGCATCTGGCCGGAATTCCCGGAGATCAAGCCGTTCCCGGGTGAGCCCGAGCGCCCCGACGTGCTGCGCTACGACAGCCGCGGCCGCAAGTGACCGTAGTCACGGCCGAGCAAGGAGCCTGAGATGAAGCTTGGACTGGTCATCGATCTGGATACATGCGTGGGCTGCCACGCCTGCGCCACCGCCTGCAAGGAATGGAACGCCTCGGGCGTTACCGGGCCGCTGTCGGACTACGACCCCTACGGGGCCGAGCCCTCCGGCGTGTGGTTCAACCGCATCCGGCACTTCGAGGTGGGGGAGTACCCGGAGAACAAGACGGTCAACTTCCCCATGTCCTGCCTGCACTGCGAGAACGCCGAGTGCGTCACGGTGTGTCCCACCGGCGCCTCCATCAAGCGCGAGGAGGACGGCATCGTGCTGGTGGACCAGGACAAGTGCATGGGCTGCAACCTGTGCTCCTGGGCCTGCCCGTACGGCGCCCGCGAGCTGGACGAGTCGTCCGGCACCATGAAGAAGTGCACCCTGTGCGTGGACCGCATCTACGACGAGGAGCTCGAGGAGCGCGAGCGCCAGCCCGCCTGCGTGCTGGCCTGCCCGGCGCACGCCCGCATGTTCGGCGACCTCGAGGATGCCGAGTCGGCGGTGGGCGAGACGGTGCGCGCCCGCGGCGGCTTCTCGCTGATGCCGGAGCTGGGCTACGAGCCCACCAACCAGTACCTGCCGCCGCGTTCCTCGCGCCCCATTCCCACCGACGACCTGCCCAAGCCGTCGGCGCGGGACAAGGTCAAGGAATGGACCAACAAGGTGGTCAACCGGTAGCCCGGCAGGGCGCCTGGACGCACGCAAAGGAGCCTGACGAGCAATGAAACCGGCCTTTTCGGTAATCCTGTTCACGGTGGCCTCGGGCGCCGGCTTCGGCCTGATCATGCTGGCCATCCTGTTCGACCTGTTCGGCCTGGGCGGCGGCTTCTCCCGCGAGACGCTGCTGACCGCCGGGGCGGGGGCCTTCATCCTGATCTCCGTGGGCCTGCTGTCCTCCACCGCCCACCTGGCCAACCCCAAGAACGCCTGGCGCTCGTTCACCCGCTTCAAGACCTCCTGGCTGTCCAAGGAGGGGGTGTTCGCGGTGATCTTCTACCCGTTCTTCCTGCTCTATCTGCTGGGGGTCTACGTCGGCGGCGGCGAGACGCCGGGCTGGGCGCTTTTCTTCGGCGTGGTGGCGTTCCTGCTGGGGCTGGTGACCCTGTTCTCCACCGGCATGATCTACGCCAGTCTCAAGACCATCCGCCAGTGGTCCAATCCGCTGGTGCCGGTGAACTACCTGGCCATGGCCCTGCTCACCGGCATCCTGCTGCTGTACGCCCTGGGGCTGGACGAGCTCGGCGGCACCGGGGGCGTGCTGGGGCTGGCGGCGGCGGTGATCCTGCTGGCCGCGGTGGTCAAGGCCACCTACTACTTCTGGATCGCCCGGCCGTCCGGGCCCACCATCAACACCGCCACCGGCTTCACCCGCGCCCGGGTGCGCATCCTCGATCCGGGCCACGGCCACGACACCTTCCTGACCCACGAGTTCGGCTACCAGCCCCCGGCCGGCCTGACGCCGGTGCTCAAGGCGGCGGTGTTCGTCCTGGCCTACGGCCTGCCGCTGGTGATGCTGTGGCCGGCGGCCGAGGCGCCCGGCGCCGGCGCCATGTGGGTGGCCGCGGTGTCGGCCCTGGCCGGGGCGGCGGCGGAGCGCTGGCTGTTCTTCGCCGAGGCGCGCCACGTGGTCAACCTCTACCACGGCGCCCAGACCACCTGAGGCGGATCGGTGCCGGGGGAATTTACCCCGGCGCCGATAGGTCGTAGTATTAGCAGTTGGCTACGTTTTAAGATTCTTGCAACAAGAGTGGTACGACTCCATGAGCCAACTGCGAGAGCTGACTCCGGAGCAGCTGCACGACTGGTCCGGGGAGGCGCCGCAAATTGTGGACGTGCGCAGCGACGGGGAGGTGGCACGCGGGGTCATCCCGGGCATGAGCCACATCCCCATGCACATGATCCCCATAAAGGCGGAGGAGTTGGAGCCGGGCCGGCCGCTGGTGGTGTACTGCGCCAGCGGGGCGCGCTCGGCCCAGGTGGGGTACTACCTGGTCCAGAACGGGTTCGCCGAGGTGTACAACCTGGTCGGCGGCATCCAGGCCTGGGCCCAGCGGTACCCCGTGACGACCGTGCAGGAGGCGTGAGGCCGGGAGCCGTGGCCGCCGAGCCCGAATAAACCGGCCTTATTAGCAAATCAAAAGTTTTGCGTTGCCTGCACGGGGACACTGGCCCATCCTCTTTTGGATTTTGGGCGAAACGCTTCTACAGGGAGGGATGCAAGATGCCCGAAGCGAACCAAGAGCTCGACGCTCGCGGTCTCAACTGCCCGCTGCCGATCCTGCGGACGAAGAAGGCCCTCAAGGACCTCGGTTCCGGCGAGATCCTCAAGATCGTTGCCACCGATCCCGGCGCTGTGAAGGACTTCGAGGCCTACGCCAGCCAGTCCGGCGACGAGCTGCTGGAGCACAGCGAGGACAATGGCGAGTACACCTTCTATCTGAAGAAGGCGTAACACACATCAAGAAGGGGGCGCGGCGACGCGCTCTCTTTTTGTTACTAGGGAGGGGGGTCTTCCTATGGCCGACGAAAAGAAGCTCGCGATTATTTCGACGAAGGGTACCCTGGACTGGGGCTATCCGCCCTTCATCCTGGCGTCCACCGCGGCCGCCCTGGGGTACGAGACCCAGATCTTCTTCACGTTCTACGGTCTCAATCTGCTCAAGAAGAACCTGAACGGCGTCAAGGTGAGCCCGCTGGGCAATCCGGCCATGCCGATGCCCATGCCCATCCCCAACCTGGTGCAGGTGCTGCCCGGGATGGAGGCCATGGCCACCTCGATGATGAAGAAGAAGATGAAGGCGAAGGGGGTGGCGAGCCTGGAGGATCTCCGCGATCTGTGCGTCGAGGCGGAGGTCACCCTGATCGCGTGTCAGATGACGGTGGACCTTTTCGATTACAGCCCCGACGAGTTCATCGGCGGGATTGAGTACGGCGGCGCGGCCACCTTCTTCGAGTTTGCCGGGCAGTCGGATATCTCCCTGTTCATCTGAACGGTTTATCTCCGGCGGGTGCCCGGCTACAATTCGCCGGGAACTCGCCGCTCCCGGCAGCGATCGAAGAAATCGCGGGGGCCAAAACCCGACCTCCAGGGTCGGGTTTGGGTCCCTCACCCAAATTCGGCTGATCCGCCCGGAGGCTCAACAACAGGAGTGGAGGCGATGGCAACGTACGCCGAAATGCAGGATATATTTAACGAGATCACTCAGGACTTCCGTTACGACCACGAGCTCAACGGTTGCCTGAACTGCGGTATCTGCACCGCGACCTGCCCCTCCGCGCACTTCTACGACTACAGCCCGCGCGAGATCGTGCAGCTGCTGTGGACGGAGAACGTGGAGCAGGTGTACAACGCGATGCAGGAGAAGATCTGGGCCTGTGCCCAGTGCATGACCTGCGCCGCTCGTTGCCCCTTCCGCAACAGCCCGGGCGGGCTGGTGATGATCATGCGCGAGGTGGCCATCAAGCACGGCTTCGAGTCCGCGAAGCAGGTGCTGCGCCCCTTCGGCCGCGTGATGCTCAAGCTGATCACCACCGGCAACCAGCTGTCCCCGGACATGATCCAGCCCGACGCCTTCCCCGACTGGGGGCCGAACATCCAGAAGGTCGAGGGCGATCTGCAGACCCTGCGCAACGCCATCCCGGTGAAGACCCTGCAGACCGTGGAGACGGCGTGGGAGGTCAGCCTCAAGACCTCCGTCGAGATGTATACCATTTGGGAGATGACCGGCGTCCTCGCTTCCCTCGAGACCATGGATGAGAATCTCTATGACGTGATCGAGGACTTCATCGACGAGAAGCGCGAGGACTACGAAGACTGGCTGGAGGAGCAGGAGGAGGACTGAGGTCCCCTCCGCGCCAAACCCCAGCCGGTTCCTTCGATATAGATAGGAGAGCGACCATGGCCGATGAAATGAATCCCAGCAATCCGGGTCAGGACGAGGGCGGCATCGCCGGACACGGCTCCTTCTTCCAGCCCACCGACCTGTCCCCCGAGGAGGCCCAGGCGGCCACCGAGTGGGTGCGCAAGGAGGTGGACAAGCGCCGCTACCAGAATGCCGAGCGCGTCGAGGACGTGCGCGAGCATATGTGGGAGCTGGAGAAGGAAGGCGAGATCATCGTCCACCGCATCACGGACGATCACAAGCCGATGGATGTCGAGACCCTCTACGGCTGGAACAAGAAGGTCCCGACCAACCAGCTCTGGCACCACAAGTCCTGCGGCCAGTGCGGCAACATCCCGGGTTATCCGGCCAGCCTCCTGTGGCTGATGAACAATCTGGGCATGCAGCCCGGCCGCGACTACCTCGACGAGACCGACCAGACCTCCTGCACCGCCTGGAACTACCACGGCTCCGGAATCGGC
>DATFLO010000085.1:0-12201 GCA_035267605.1 Gammaproteobacteria bacterium | reverse complement strand
CCAGGTGGGCGCGCAGGGCGTCGTCCACCTCGTCGCCCGGGGCGAAGTCGCAGTGGCCGCCCTCGGTGGCGAAGGGCCGGTGACGGCCGCCGTCCCAGAACAGCCCGGCCTCGCCCAGACCGGTGCCGGGGGCGATGAGGGCGGCGTTGCCGCCGGCCTCGGCATCGCCCTCGGCGAGCACCTCCAGATCGTCGTCGGCCAGCTCGCCGATGCCGAAGGCGGTGGCCTCGAGGTCGTTGATCAGGGTCAGCCGGCGCAGGCCCAGGTGCTCGGCCAGCTCGTCGCGGCGCACCTCCCACGGCAGGTTGGTGGTGCGCACCCGGCCGCGCAGGACCGGTCCCGGCAGGCCGAAGGCGGCGGCGTCCACCGCCGTACCCTGCTCGTCCAGGAAGTCCCGGACCAGGGCCTCGAGGCCGTCGTAGGCGGCGCTGCGGTGGGTGGCCTCGGCCTCCACCCGCAGGAAGCTCTCGCCCGGCTCCACCACCGCCAGGCGGGTCTTGGTGGCGCCCACGTCCGCTGCCAGCACCCGCATCAGCATTTCCTCCAGGTCCGGCCGTCGCGGGCCAGCAGCTCGTCGCCCTCCCACGGCCCCCAGGTGCCGGCGGCGTAGTTGGGGAAGCCGCGCGGCCGCAGGGCGCCCCAGACGTCGAGCAGCGGCTGGATCACGCTCCAGCCCAGCTCCACCATGTCCGCCCGCTGGAACAGGGTGGCGTCGCCGTTCATGGCATCGTACAGCAGGGTCTCGTAACCGGTCGCCGGCGAGCTGCCGAAGTAGTCGCCGTAGGCGAAGCTCATGTCCACATTGCCCATGCTCAGGCCCGGTCCCGGCACCTTGGCGCCGAAGCGCAGGGAGATGGATTCCTCCGGCGCGATGCGGATCACCAGCTGGTTGGGCGGCAGGTGGTGGACGCGGGTGTCGCGGAACAGCACGTAGGGGGCGCGCTTGAACTGGATGGCGATCTCGGTGACGCGCTTGGGCATGCGCTTGCCGGTGCGCAGATAGAAGGGGATGTCGGCCCAGCGCCAGTTGTCGATCATGAGCTTGAGGGCGACGAAGGTCTCGGTGGCCGAGCTCTCGGCCACCTCCGGCTCGCTGCGGTAGCCGGGCACCTCGCCCAGGCCGTCGATCTGGCCGGGGCCGTACTGGCCGCGCACCGCCTGGTGCAGCACCTGCTCCTGGCCCACCGGCTGGATGGCCTGCAGGATCTTGGCCTTCTCGTCGCGCACCGCATGCGCCCCGAAGGAGTTGGGCGGCTCCATGGCGATCAGCGAAAGCAGCTGGAACAGGTGGCTGGGGATCATGTCGCGCAGGGCCCCGGCGCCGTCGTAGTAGCGGCCGCGGCTCTCCACGCCCACGGTCTCGGCCACGGTGATCTGCACGTGGTCCACGTAGAAGCGGTTCCAGATGGGCTCGAAGATGCCGTTGGCGAAGCGGAAGACCAGGATGTTCTGGACCGTCTCCTTGCCCAGGTAGTGATCGATCCGGTAGATCTGGTCCTCGTCCAGCACCGCGCCGATGGCGGCGTTGAGCTCGCGCGCGCTTTCCAGATCGTGGCCGAAGGGCTTCTCGATGATGACCCGGCGCCAGCCCCGCTCCTGGCGCACCAGGCCGGCCTCGCCCAGGTGCTCGACGATGGGGCGGAAGAAGCGCGGCGGGGTGGCCAGGTAGAACAGGAAGCGCGGCCCGGTGTGGAAGTCCTCGGCCAGGGCCTCCAGGCGCCGCCCCAGATCGCCGTAGGCCGCCGCGTCCTCGAAGTCGGCCTGCTGGTAGTGCAGGCGCCGGCTGAACCAGTCCCAGCACTCGTCGTCCACCGCCCCCGGCAGGTGGCGGTCCAGGGCCTGACCCACCTTGTCGCGGTAGACGTCGTCGCCCAGGTCGGTGGAGCCCAGGCCGAGGATGGCGAACGTCTCCGGCAGCAGGCCGTCCTCGGCCAGGTTGTACAGGGCCGGCAGCAGCTTGCGCTGGGCCAGGTCGCCGGAGCCGCCGAAGATCACCAGCACGCAGGGGGCGGCCGGCCCCCGCGGGCTCTGCACGACCTCGGTGGCCTGCGCGGCTTCGGCGTCCATGCTAGCCCTCCCGATCGCTCTCGCCGTGACCGCCGAACTGGCGGCGCATGGCGGAGAGCAGGCGGTCGCCGTAGGTGGGGCTGAGCCGCGAGCGGAAGCGCGCGTACAGCGCCGCGGACAGGACGTCGGCCGGGACCGCCCGGTCCACGGCCGCCTGCACCGTCCAGCGGCCCTCGCCGGAATCGGCCACGCGGCCGCTGAAGGCATCCAAATCGGCGTCCTTGTGCAGGGCGGCGGCGCTCAGGTCGAGCAGCCACGAGCCGATGACGCTGCCGCGGCGCCAGACCTCGGCGATGGCGGCGGGGTCGAGGTCGAAGCGCTCGTCCTCGGCCACTTGGTCGCGGTCGCCCGCCCGCAGCAGGTCGAAGCCTTCGGCGTAGGCCTGCATGACGCCGTACTCGATGCCGTTGTGGACCATCTTGACATAGTGGCCGGCGCCGCTGGGCCCGCAGTGCAGGTAGCCCTGCTCGGCCGGGGCCGGGTCGCCGTCGCGGCCGGGCGTGCGCCCGGCCGCCTCCACCCCGGGCGCCAGGCTGTGGAATACCGGCTCCAGGCGCCGGACGGCCTCGTCCGGCCCCCCGATCATCAGGCAGTAGCCGCGCTCGCGGCCCCACACCCCGCCGCTGGTGCCGACGTCGAGGAAATCGATGGCGTGCTCGGCGAGCTCGCCGGCGCGCCGGACGGCCTCGCGGTAATGGGAGTTGCCGCCGTCGATGATGCAGTCGCCGGCGGCCAGGTGCCCGGCCAGCTCGCCGAGCACCTCGTCGGTGGCCGCCCCCGCCGGCACCATCACCCACACCGCCCGCGGCGGCTCCAGGTGCCGGACGAAGGCGGCGGTGTCGGTGAAGCCGGCGGCGCCGGCCTCCTCCAGCTTTGCCACCGGCTCGCGGCGGCGGCCGAGAACGGCGCAGTCGTGGCCGTGGTCCATGAGGCGGCGGGCCATGTTGCCGCCCATGCGGCCGGTGCCCACGATTCCGATCTGCATGTCCGCTGCTCCTTTCCGGGAGGCGCGGAGCCCCCTGAGTGCTTGGCGGCCGGCCGCGCGGACCGGTTCAGCCGCGGCCGGGATTTCCGAGTGTCCTGCCTCTGCGAAAGGACACTAGGCGGGCGCCACTTCGTGCCGGACCTCCTGTACCGCTTCGAGCAGCCGGTCGAAGGCGCTGGCGAACTTGTCGACGCCCTCGTCGAGCAGCTGGTCGGTGAGGTCGTCGAGCGCGATGCCGGCGCCCTCCACCGCCGCCAGCACCCGCTCGGCCTCCTCCAGGCCGGTGTCCAGCGTCCGGCCGGGGCGGCCGTGGTCGCGGAAGGCCTCGTAGGTGTCCGGGGGGAGGGTGGCGACCGTGCCCGGCCCGATCAGGGGCTCGACGTAGTGGACATCGCTCAGTCCGGGGTCCTTGGTCCCGGTGCTCGCCCACAGCAGCCACTGCGGGCGCGCCCCGGCTCCGGCCAGGCGCTGCCAGCGCTCGCCGGAGAACCGCTCCTGCCAGTCGCGATAGGCCATCTTGGCGTTGGCCACCGCCAGGTTGCCGGCCTCGGCCAGCGCCTCCCCCGCCCGCCCGTCGCCGTCGTCCCGGCGGGCGCGGGCGGTCTCCTCCAGCTTGGCATCGATGCGCGACAGGAAGAAGCTGGCCACCCCGGCCACGCGGTCCACGGGCCGGCCCGCCTCCAGGCGGTGCTCCAGCCCCCGCAGGTAGGCCTCGGCGGCGCGGCCGTACATGGCGCGGCTGAACAGCAGGGTGACATTGATGTTCAGCCCCTCCGCCACCAGCGTCTCGATGGCCGGGATGCCCTCGGGGGTGGCCGGCACCTTGATCATGGCGTTGGGGCGGTCCACCTCCGACCACAGGCGGCGGGCCTCGGCGACGGTGCCGTCGGTATCGCGGGCCAGGCGCGGCGACACCTCCAGGCTGACGAAGCCGTCGCGGCCGTCGGTGCGGCGGTAGAGCGGCTCCAGCACGTCGGCGGCAGCGCGGATGTCGGCGGTGGCGATACGCTCGTAGAGGACCTCGGGGTCGGTAACGCCGGCCTCCACCAGGTCCTTGAGGGGCCCCCGGTAGTCGTCGCTGTCGCTGACCGCCTTCTCGAAGATGGCGGGGTTGGAGGTGATGCCGCCGAGGCCGTCGCTGTCGCGCATGGCCTCGAGCTCGCCGGAATCGATCATGCCGCGGCGAATGGAATCCAGCCACGGCGACTGGCCGAACTCCCGCAGCTGGGCTAGCGGATTGCTCATGCCCCTCTCCTCTTTCGGTTGCGCCGGCCGGCCGCGCGGCCGGCCGGCATCCACGGAGTTATCCCTGCGAGGGGACGCGGGCCCGGTCTGCCGGGCCCGCCCGCTCGCCGGAATCTTGCTGCGCCCGGCCGCGCTCCGGCTCGCGCGTGGGGGCCCGGACCGGGTCCCGGCCGGCACTGGGCGTGAACCGGAGGTTGGCCACGTCCGGGGGGAACAGCATCTGCCACAGCCATTCCAGGCCCACCCGGATCTTGCGCGCCAACGTGGGCAGCTTGACCAGGTACAGCGCGCGCCACAGCAGCCAGGCCGGCAGGCCCGACAGGCGCAGCCCGAGCACCCGGGCCACCGCCTTGTGGTGGCCGATGCTGGACAGCTGCCCGAGCGGGCGGAAGGCGAAGGCGCGTGTGGCCCGGCCGGCGCGGCGGCGGGCGATGTTGTCCGCCAGTTGACGCGCCTGGCGGGTGGCGAACTGGGCGGTGGGCGGAGAGGTGGCGCCGTCGTGGGCGTTGGGCACCGCGGCGCAGTCGCCCAGCGCCCACAGCCCGTCCATCCCGGCGACGCTCATATCCGGGTTGGTCTGCAGCCGCCCCTTGGTCATGGGCAGGCCGAGATCGGCCACCAGCCGGTGGGGGGTGGCGCCCACGGTGGTGACCACGGTGCCCGCCGGCAGCCGCCGGCCCGATTCCAGCTCCAGCCCGGCGGCGTCCACCCGGGCGCCGCGCTCGCCCAGGTGGAAGGCGACGCCGCGCCGGGCCATCTTGCGCCGGGCGTAGTCCGCCAGCGCCGCATCCAGCTCCGGCATGATGCGCTCGCCGCCGTGGGCCAGGCCCACCTGGCAGCCGTCGCGGCGCACCTTGGGGTAGTAGCGCAGGGCCCGCCCCAGGAAGTCGTGGATGGCGCCCGCCGCCTCCACGCCGCTGAAGCCGCCGCCGAGGATCACGAAGGTGGTCAGCCAGCGCCGGCGGGCGGGGTCGGTCTCCAGCTCCGCCTGCTCCAGCCGCGAGATCACCTGATTGCGCAGGTAGAGGGCGTCGCCCACGGTCTTGAAGGGAATGGCGTGCTCGGCCATGCCCGGCAGCAGCCGGGTATGGGCGCCGCGCCCGCAGGCCAGCACCAGCTCGTTGCAGCTCAGGGTGCCGGGGCCGTCGCCGTCGTAGTGGAGGCGGCGGCGCGCCAGGTCGATGGCCGTGACCGGGGCCATGCACAGGCGGCTGCGGCGCACCAGCTGGCGCAGCGGCGCCACCACCTGGCCGGGCAGGATGGAGGCCCCGGCCACTTCCGGCAGCAGCGGGGTGAAGGTCATGTAGTTCTCGCTGCTGACCAGCGCGATGCGGCCCCGCCCGGGCAGCCGGCGCTCCAGCCGCCGGGCCAGCGGGGCGCCGGCGAAGCCGGCGCCGAGGATGATCACGTCGAAATGCAGCGAGTCGCCGGTCGGCATGGCGGAGCCACGGGGTTGCGCGCCCGCGCGCCGGAGGGCGCAACGGGCTGCGGAGGTGCTGGGCGGCCGCGCGGGCGAGGCGAGCCGGCGGTCGCCGGCGAGCAAGGGTCGGACCGCGAAGGCGGTTCAGGGGACCGGGAACGCCGCCCCGCGGAGCCGCGCGGGCGGTGTCCCCTATTGCATTGGAAGGCAAACGCGCCCGGATGTTCCCCGGGCGGGACGGATCAGAGGCGGATCCAGCTGCCGGTGTAGACCACCTTGCCGCGCGGGCCATCGGTGGGGACGTCGCCGGCGGATTCCACGCTGACCATCAGGTGGGCCTTGTTCATGGGCATGTCCCGGGGCACGTGGAAGGTGTACACGCCGCGGCGCTCGGGGAGGACGGCGACGCGGTACATGTGGCCCTGCTTGCCCCACTTGAGCCACAGCGGGCAGACGCGGCCGGCGGGCATGCCGGAGGGACGCAGGGTGCGGACGCGCACCATGCCCTTGCGGCCCCCCGAGCTCACCACCCACACGGGGTCGTTGCTGGGGTTGGTGACCACCACCATGCGCTCGGGGGTCATGGGCGTCGGCTGCCAGGACCAGGCGGACACCACCGCCAGCAGCACGGTGGCGGCCACCGCCAGCCCCCGCCACAGCGGCAGGCTGTGCCACAGGTGGTGGACGGTGCCGCCTCCGGACAGCCCCAGGCGGCGCTCCACCGCGGCCCACACCTGCGGCGGCGGGGCCACCGGCTCCGCCTCTTCGGCCAGCGGCGCCAGCCGCGCCTCCCAGGCCCGCACGCGGCGGCGCAGGTCGGCATCCACCGCCAGCAGCCGCTCGAAGCGCCGCCGCGCCGGGCCGGCCAGCGTGCCCAGGGCGTACTCGCCGGCCACGGCGTCGCGGGTGGCGGCGTCGCCGCGCCCGGGACGGACGCCGGGGAGGTGCTCGGGGCTTGCGGGACTCATGCTTCCAGGCACAGTCGCAGTTTCTCCATGGCGCGGCGGATCCAGGTCTTGGCGGTGCCCAGGGGCACCGCCAGGCGCCGCGCCAGCTCGGGGTGGCTGAGGCCGTCGAAGTAGGCCAGGCGCAGGGCCTCGCGCTGCTCCTGGCGCAGGCGCTCCAGGCAGCGCTGGAGGGCCTCGCGCTGGTGGGGGTCGGAGCCGACCTCGACCCCCTCCGTCCAGGTCCACTGGTCCAGCTCCCGGTCCACGGCCTCGGGATCGTCACCGACCCGCTCGCGGCCGGAGCGGCGGAGCATATCCAGGGCGCGGCGGCGCACGATAACCCCCATCCAGGTCAGCGGGGCGCCCCGCTCGGGGCGGTAGTCCGCGGCGTGCTCCCAGATGCGGACCCAGGCGTCCTGCAGGCACTCCTGGGCGGCACCCTCCTGTCGGAGGATACGCAGGGCGATGCCGAACAGATTCGGCGAGGCCTCGCCGTAGAGGGCGGCGAAGGCCTGCTGGTCGCCGCGCCCGGTGGCGGCCAGCAGCTCAGCCTGGCGCGCCCGGCGGCCGCCCTCGGCGGCCGGGGCGTCGCTGTCCCGCCCGTCGCTCCGCGCCGCGGTGTCGGCGTGCGCCGGCACCGCGGTGGCGCGCCCGGCATCCCCTCCGTCAGCCATT
Organism: Gammaproteobacteria bacterium; assembly: GCA_035267605.1. Classification (GTDB taxonomy): domain Bacteria; phylum Pseudomonadota; class Gammaproteobacteria; order Thiohalorhabdales; family Thiohalorhabdaceae; genus Thiohalorhabdus. The sequence goes on along the minus strand of DATFLO010000085.1, from coordinate 4,862 downwards.
GGCCGCATCCTCCGTGGCCGTCGCCGCCGCCGGTGCCATCCCCAGCAGCACCTCCAGGGTCGCCAGGGCCTCCGCCAGCGGGGCCTCTCGGCGCTGCAGGCGAGCCTGCATGACGCCGCCCTCCACCACCGCCACCACCTGCCGGGCCAGGACCGGAGCCCCGACATCCCGGCGCAGCTCGCCGCACTCCTGGGCGGCGGCGATCACCGGCCGCAGGCGCTCGCCCCAGCGCTCGAACACGCCGTTCAGGAGCCGGCGGTAGCGGGGGTCGGCATCGGCCATCTCCAGGGCGGTGTTGCCGAACAGGCAGCCGCGGGCGAAATCGCTCTCCCGGTGCATGTCCCGAATGGCGGCCAGAAAGGCGCGCAGCCGGGCGGCCGGCGTGGGGCCGGCCAGGCGCTCGTCCACGAAGGCCTCGAAGTCCGCCGCCGCCTGCTCCAGGGCGGCCAGCACCAGCTCGTCCTTGCCGCCGAAGTGGAAGTACAGGCTGCCCTTGTTGGCCCCGGTGGCCGCCAGCACCTCCCGCAGGCTGGCACGGCCCACCCCGCGCTTGTGGATCAGGCGGCGCATGGTCTCAACCAGCTCGTTGCGCGTGCGCTCAGCCCGCTTCTGCATGCGACCCCCGGATGGGAATGGACCGTGCGGTCAAATTTGACAGACCCCCCGCCCCCTTTCAACCTTGCTCGGGGGGTCCGACCGTCCCGTCCTCGCCGCCCATCCGGCAGGCGGCGGGGCGCCCGAGGGGGAACGCATGCCCGAGCTGATTGCCTGCGGTGAATGCCTGATCGACATGGTCCGCGGCGAGCACGGCTGTTTCTGTCCGCATCCGGGCGGCGCCCCCGCCAACGTGGCGGTGGCCGCCGTCCGCCTGGGACGGACCGCCGCCTTCGTGGGCAAGCGCGGCGACGACGTGTTCGGGCAGATCCTGCAGGATCATCTCGAACGCTGCGGGGTGGACACCTCCGCCTTCACCGCCAGCCGCGAGGCCAAGACCGCGCTCGCCTTCATCCAGCACCGCGACGGCGCCGTGCCGCAGTTCAGCTTCTACCGCGACCCCGGCGCCGACGAGATGCTGCGCCCCCAGGACGTCCCCGCCCGCCTGCTGGAAGGCGCGCGCGCCTTCCACTTCGGCAGCATCTCGCTGTACAGCGAGCCCGCCGCCGGCGCCACGCGGGCGGCGGCGGACAAGGTCCGGGCCGCCGGCGGCCTGGTCAGCTACGACCCCAACCTGCGCCCGGCCATCATGGAAACCCGCCACGGCGCCCTGGAGGCGGCCCAGTCCGCCATCCCACGCGCCCACGTGATCAAGGTCAGCGCCGAGGAGCTGCTGGAGCTGTCCGGGATGGACGATGAAGCGGCCGGCCTGGCCTATCTGTTCGACCACGGCGTGCGCCTGGCGGCGGTGACGCGCGGCCCGGACGGCGCCACGGTGGCCACCGCCGGGGCCCGCGCCGACGTCCCCGGCGAGGCGGTGGAGGTGGTGGACACTACCGGCGCCGGCGATGCCTTCACCGCCGGCCTGCTCACCGGTCTCCTGGAGCGCGGCCTGGGGCCCGCCGACCTTGCCGCCCTCGACCGCGACACCCTGGCGGCGCTGGGCGCCTGGGCCAACCGCGTGGCCGCTTCCAGCACCCGCCATGCCGGCGCCACCGAGGGGCTGGTGCGCCCGGACTGAGCGGCCGACGACGCCCCGCCCCGATTCCCGATACGAATCTCTTCTTCCGTTCCGGAAACCCCCATCGTAAGGTAGGGGCCTTTGCCGCGCGCAAGGGCCCGCACGGGCGCGCGCAACAGGGGTCAGCGCACAGGAGGATTCGCATGCAGGATCTGATGAGGAGGATCCCGGAGCTCTCCCTGCTCATCGGGCTGAGCATCGTGGCCTATTTCGTCATGGGGGCCTTCAACCAGCTGGAGAACGCCAGCACCCTCACCGCCGACGGCGCCTTCCTGCTGGTACTGATGTCCTTCCTCCTGAGCACCCTGATCGCCATCGTCGCGGTCATCGCCGGAGTCGGCGGCGGCGTCCTGTTCACCCCGATCATGCTCGCCTTCACCGCCATCGACACCTTGATCATCCGTTCCACCGGCCTGGTGGTGGCCATGTTCAGCGGCCTGGTCTCCTCGGGCCCGTTCATGCGCAAGGGACTGGCGGACGTGAAGATCGTGTTCTACTGCGCCATCCCCATCATCGCCGGGGGCATGCTCGGCTCCTACGCCGCCATCGCGCTTGCGGAGACCATGGGCGAACAGGGCGACGCCATCGTGCGCCTGCTGCTGGGCCTGATCCTGGTGTTCATCGCCTTCCTGTTCATCATCGGCGGCTCCAAGACGGAGTTCCCCGAGGTCGGCAAGGTCAGCCCGTTCAGCGCCTGGATGGACCTCAAAGGGGCCTACTACGAGGAGTCGCTGGGGCGGGTGGTGCACTACCAGTCGACGCGCGTCGGCCTCGGCGGCCTGCTGTTCCTGCTGGTGGGCTTTACCGGCGGGTTCTTCGGCCTGGGCGGCGGCTGGGCGGTGGTGCCGGTGCTCAACCTGGTGATGACCACCCCGCTCAAGATCTCCGCCGCCGGATCGGGGGTGCTGCTGGCCATGGGCAACAGCGCCGCCATCTGGCCCTACATCACCTACGGCTCCCTGATCGCCGCCCTGGCCGCGCCCTGGATGCTGGGCCAGGTCATCGGCGGCATCATGGGCGCGCACATCCTGGCGCGGGTTCGCGCCAACTTCATCCGCTACATCCTGATCGCCCTGCTGTTCTTCACCAGCATCAAGCTGATCGCCCGCGGCCTGGAGACCATGCTGGGCATCGACATCCCGGTCCTGTGAGGGAGGCGGCCATGAGCGAACCACACCACAACCAGGAGAAGCACCCCGAGATCCCCCTGTCGGGCGTGGTCTACGGCGACATCATCTACTGGGGCACCCTGCTGTCGGCGTTGATCGTGCTGGCGGGACAGGTGATGAGCTTCATCACCCGGGCCAATCACATATCGCCGTCGGTGATACTGTCCCGCATCTGGGAGGGCGACAAGGTCGGCGCCATCTGGGAGGGCACGGTGGGCACCCAGCCCGCCGGCGAGCACTGGTACTTCGACGTGCTGCACACCGGCGACGGCCTCACCCAGCTGGGCATCTCGGTGGGGGTGTTCGTGGTCATCCCGGCCATCCTGGCCAGCGCCTGGATCATGTTCACGCGGGAGAAGCGCCCCCTGTTCGGCACGCTGGCCACCGTCGCGGCCCTGATCACCCTGGCGTCATTCATCGGCATGCTGGAGATGCCCGCCGGCTGACGGACCCGGCCGCCGATCCGGCCGCACAAGGCCCGCCCCGCCACCGAACCCGGCTCCAAGCCCAGGCGACAGGCCCGGGAGGTGCGGTTCAATGGCGGGGCGGGCCTTGGTTCTTGGGACCCCTGCCCGGCTTCAGGGGAGCTCGGAGCGGATCCTGCCGGCCATGGCCGCCAGCTCCTCGCCGGAGGCCTCCGAGGCCTTGGCGAAGTCCAGGTCGAAGACGCTGTCCATGGGCACCAGGTGGACGTGGCAGTGGGGCACCTCCAGGCCGGCCACCATCACCCCCACGCGGGTGCAGCCGGTGGCGCGCTCGATGGGGCGGGCCAGCTGGCGGGCGAAGGGCAGCAGGCCGCCGAGGGTGTCGTCGTCCAGATCGAACAGGTAGTCCACCTCGGCCTTGGGCACCACCAGGGTGTGCCCCGGACGGATGGGCCGGATGTCGAGGAAGGCCAAGAAGCGGTCGTCCTCCACCAGCTTCTCCGCCGGGATCTCGCCGTTGATGATCTGGGTGAAGAGAGTTGCCAAAACGCTTGCTCCTGCCGGGGAAGTTCGATTTCTCGGTAGCGGCGGGGGCGGACACGGCCCTGTAGCGGGGCAGGCGCGCCCCGAACGCCGGCCCAAACGCGGAGCGGCGGCCTTCAGAGGTTGATGCGGCCTTCCATCTGCGCCAGGTACTCGCGGGTAAGGACCTTGCTCTCCTCCACCGCCGGCTGGTCGAAGGGATCCACCCCCAGCAGCTCGGCCACCACCACCGTCTCCACCTCCAGCAGCATGATCAGCTCGCCCAGCACCGAGCCGTCCAGGGCGGGCATGCGGATGGTGCGGTTGGGTCGGCCGTTGCGGGTCAGGGTCTCGCGGGTGGCCATGAATTCGGCGGCGAGCAGCTCGCCCACCGAGTGGCCGGCCAGCGGCTGCACCGCCTCGATGTCCTTGAACCGTGCCGGGATGCGGTCACCGAAATAGATCATCTCGTCGGCGATGAACAGGGTGAAGGTCTTGTCCGCCGGCCCCTGCAGGTAGAGCTGGAGCTGGGAGTGCTGGTCGGTGGCACCGATGGCCCGGGCCGGGGTCAGGCCGCGGTGGTTGCCGTCGGCGTCGAGCTTGCCCAGGCTCTCGGCCCACAGCTGGCGGAACCAGGAGCCCACCTTGTTGAGGCGCTCGAAGTAGGGCATGAGGATGGTCTGGGTCTTGCCGCGCTCGGCCAGGAGGTACTGGGCGCCGCCGCCCCGGAAGGCCGGATTGGTGTCCATGTCGCCCGACAGGCAGCGCTCCGCCATGCGCGCGGCGCCGTCCACCACCGCCTCCACGTCGACACCGGCAGCGTAGGCCGGCAGCAGCCCCACCGGGGAAAGCACCGAGTAGCGCCCGCCAACGGGCGGATGGGGCAGGACCGGCACCTTGAGGGAGCGGGCCACCTCGGCCAGGGCGCCGGATTCGTCCTCGGTGATCGCCAGCAGGTGCTCGCGCACCGCGCGCCCGCCAACGGCGCGCTCCATGTGCGGCAGGATGGTGAGCAGCTGGGCCAGGGTCTCGGCGGTGTTCCCGGATTTGGAGATGGCCAGGACCATGGTC
>DATFLO010000084.1:0-4703 GCA_035267605.1 Gammaproteobacteria bacterium | reverse complement strand
GTCTGTCCCGATTTGGAGGTGAGGATGTCGCCGGGGCGGTAGGCCTTGCCGTCGGGCAGGTTCTCCGCCGCCGCGGCCACCCCCACCACGTTGATGGGGAGCTGCAGCTCGGCCACCGTGCGCATGATGCCGAACACCCCGGCCGCGCCGCACATATCGTACTTCATTTCGTCCATGGCGGCGGCGGGCTTGATGGAGATGCCCCCGGCATCGAAGGAGATGCCCTTGCCCACCAGCACGTAGGGCTTGGCGTCGGGCTTGCCGCCGTTGTACTCCATGGCGATCAGGCGGGGCGGATTGACCGATCCCTTGCCCACCGCCAGGAAGGCCCCCATGCCGAGCTCCTCCATCTGGGTCTCGTCGAGGACGGTCAGGCCCAGGTTCCACTCGTCGGCCAGCTCCTTGGCCTTCTCGGCCATGTGGATGGGGGTGGCCACGTTGGGCGGCTGGTTGGCCAGGTCGCGCGCCGCCGCCACGCCGTGGGCGTAGGCCAGGCCCCGGTCCACCGCCGTCTGGCCCTCGCGCAGGTCGCTGCGCCGGGGTACGCAGAAGGTGAGGCGGCGCAGGGGGCGGCGCGCCTTGTCCACCTTGGATTTGTACTGGTCGAAGCGGTACAGGGCCAGCGCCCCCGACTCGGTGGCGGCCCGCACCTTCCATTCGATCTCCCGGCCCTTGACGTGGAGCTCGGGGAAGTAGACCACCGCCTCCATGGAGCCGGTGCCGTCGAGGTGCCGGACGAGCTTGTCCACCGCGTCGCGGTAGCGGTTGTCATCCAGGTCCCGCTCCTTGCCCAGGCCGACGAGCAGCACCCGATCCGGTAGGATATTGGGGAGGTTGTGGAGCATCAGGAACTGGCCCTGACGCCCCTCCATGTCCCCGCGGCGGAGGAGCTTGGTCAGGTAGCCGTCGGTGGCGCGGTCGATATCGCGGGCAGCCGGCGACAGGCGCCGGGGCTCGAACACCCCGACCACCACGCAGGCGGTGCGCTGCTTCTCGGGGCTGCCGCTCTTGACGAAGACTTCCATCGGCGGTCTCCTCCGCGGATTCGGGCGGGACCGGGGGTCGCCGCCGCCGGTAGGGGGGCAAAATTTTGGAGACGGGAGCGGTCAAGTTTATCTCCCCGGAAAGTGGCGGTAAAGCCCAAATTTTTCACTTTCAGCCCCCAACCCGAAGGATCGGGCCAACGGGGGGCGGAAACCCCAGTTTCAAGCCGTCGGCAAGGCCTTCCGGGCTTCCGGCGGCCCCCTCCGAGAAGGGCTTCATGAAGGCGCAACCCCAACCAGATCAAAGGTCTTCGGTCCCCGCGACTGGAAAAATGGCTGACAGGTTCCGTTCGCGTTGAAGGTTCTGTTCCGCCACATCACCGCCGAGGTCCTGCAGCGCGCCCTGATCATCCTGACCGTGATCACGGCCCTCATGGTCCTGGCCCGGGGGCTGGAGTTCCTGCAGGACATGGCCGAGGGGGACATCCCCGGCCAGGCCGTGCTCACCCTGCTGAGCCTGGCGGTGCCCCGCATCCTGGCGCTGGCCCTGCCCCTGGCCCTGTTCTTCGGCCTTTTGACCACCGTGGCAAGGTTGTGCCAGGACAGCGAGATGGACGCCATGGCCGCCGCCGGGGTGGGCCTGTACAGCCTGCTGCCAGTGGTGGGCCTGCTGGGGATCGGCGGCCTGCTGCTGGAGGCGGGGCTGACCCTGGGGCTGGTCCCGGCCGGCCAGGAGCGTCTGGCCAAGGCCACCGAGACCTTCCAGGAGCAGGCCCTGACGGGGATGGTGCGGCCGGGGCAGTTCAACGAGTTCCCGGGCGGCCGGGTCCTGTTCTTCCGCGAGCGGGACGCGGACGGGTTCATGCGGGAGGTGTTCTTCCATGACCCCGAGGCCAAGCCGCCGGTCACCGTGAGCGCCCGCCGCGGGGCGCTGGAGCAGGGGCAAGGGGGCGATGTGGAGGCGGTCTTCTTCGAGGGCGTGCGTTACCAGGGGCGCCCGCGGCAGGGCCTGGTCCGGGTGATGGATTTCGACCGCTACCGGGTGCGCAAGTCCCTGGGCGGGGGCGGCCGTTCCCGGGGGGGACGGGAGACCCTCTCCACGGCCATTCTGTGGCAGCGCGTGTCCGGCCCCGACGGCTCCCTGGCCGACCGCGTCGAGCTCTTCCGGCGCTTGACCCTGCCCGTGGGGCTGCCCGTCCTCCTGTTGCTGGCCCTGCCCCTCGGGGTGGAGAACCGGCGCAGCGGCACCCGCTCCTACGGCCTGCTGTGGGGGGCCCTGCTGATCCTGGCCTATCACAACGGCCTGATCGCCATCGAGGATTGGGCGGGCGACGGTGTCGTGGCCACCCATTTGCTGCTGTGGGGCCCGCCGCTCCCCGCCTTCGGCCTGGCCCTGTTCCTGCTGCGCCGGACCGTGAGCGGGCTGCCGCTGCTGCCCGCGCTGCGGTTGCCGCGCGTGTCCGGGGGTGGGTCCGCATGAAGGCGGCGGATCGCTACCTCCTGCGCGGTTTCTTCGCCAAGACCGGCCTCATGCTGTTCCTGCTGGGGGCGGTCTATCTGCTGTCCGAGGCCCTCCAGAACAGCCGCAAGCTGGGCGAGGCCGGGTTCACCATGGGCGTGCTCGGCAAGTACCTGGTGCTCCGGATCCCGGGGATCCTGGGCGAGATGGCCCCGTTCGCGGTCCTCCTGGGCACCCTGGTGCTGCTGGGCGAGCTCTCCAGGCACGCCGAGCTCACCGCCCTGCGCGCGGGCGGCCTCAGCCTGGCGCGCATCGCCCGCCCGCTGCTGCTGGGGGGCGCCATCGTGGCGGCCGCCACCTTCGTGGTGCAGGATCGGGTGGCCGACCGTCTGGATTTCGTAGGGCACCGCCTGCTGGACCGCAAGGCGGGGGAGGAGCAGACCGGGCGCTGGCTGGGGGGGGGCGGCGTGTGGTTCCGCGACGGCCCCTACCTGATCGGGGCGGCGCGCCTGGCGCGCTCGGGCAAGGAGCTGGGGGGGGTCCGGCTGTACCGCATCGGCGACCAGGGCCAGCTGCGCGAGGTCGTGGATGCCGACCGGCTGGTGTTCCGCGACGGCGGCTGGGTCCTGCAGCAGGGTGTGCGGGTCGGGCTCGACGACCTGGCCATCGGCCCGTCCCCGCCGGAGACGCTGGGGCTGCGCGCCCGTCCGGGCACCCTCGCCGAGCTCGGACGCAGTCCCGAGCGCATGGGCCTGCTGCGGCTGTGGGACTACGTCGGGCAGCTGCGTCGCCAGGGGCAGCCCGCCGACGCCCTGGCCTTCACCCTGTGGCAGAAGATCACACTGCCCCTGGCCTGCGCGGTCATGGTGCTGGTGGCCACCCCCTTCGTCTCCCTGACGCCGCGAAGCGGCGGCCGGGTGGGGCGTCTGCTGGGCGGCATCGCCGTGGGCATGGCCTACCATGCCAGCAATGTGCTGGTGGAGCAGGTGAGCGTGGCCGGGGTGCTGCCGCCCGTGCTGGCGGCCTGGCTGCCGGTGGCCGGCTTTACCGCCCTGGGCGGGCTACTGCTGTTCCGGATGCGCTGAGCCGGGGCTGTTGGGGGCGGCCTTGGGCAGGCGCACGAGGCGCGTCCCGGAGAGCCGGTCGTGCCAGGCCAGGCGCTCGCGGTCGGCCAGCGACCACCAGAAGCCCAGCCCTGCCGGCGCCCACGAGAGCAGGCTGGCCGCCAGCCGCACGGCTGCGGCCTTGAGGGGGACGGGGCCGCCCTCCAGGGCGACCAGGCGCAGCCGCCACGGGCGCATGCCCACGGTCTGGCCGCCGCGGGTCCAGGAGACCAGGAAGTAGGCCACCGGCACCGCCAGCACGCCGAAACGGATGAGGTCGCGGCCGGCCGGGCCGGGGCCGTGCAGGTCCGAGGTGGTGCCGCCCATGAGGAGGGTGAGGACCATGGCCGTGCCCAGCACCAGGCCGGCGCAGATGAGGGCGTCGTAGAGCGCGGCCCCCAGGCGCCGGAGGAGCAGGGCGCTGGGACGGGACGGGCTGGGCATGGCATCCTCCGGTGTGGCATCGGCGGGTCGGGGCTTCGGCGGCGCCGCCCGAGTCTACCATCTGCGGGAAGGCGCCTATGGACATGGACCGCTTCGCGGCCGAGGTGGAGACGGCCATCGCCGAGCTGCCCCCCGAATTCCGGGCGGCGGTGGACAACGTCGCGGTGCTGCTGGAGGATCGCGCCGACGAGGCCACCCGCGTGGAGATGGAGCTGGCCCACCCCCTCGATCTGCTGGGTCTGTACCGCGGCCTGCCGCTGCCCGGCCGCGGCGCCGGCTATGCCGGCGCCGAGCCCGACCAGGTCCTGCTGTACCGCGAGGCCATCCTCGACTACGCGGGCCGGCACCGCCTGGATCCCGGCGCCTGCATCCGCAACACCCTGATCCACGAACTGGGGCACTACTTGGGGTACGATGACGACCAGCTGGACCGCATCGAGCACGGCGGTCCCCATGACTGAGCGTCACTCAGCCCCGCCGGCGTCCAAGGGGGAAAGCGCCCACCCATGAAGCTGCGCCGCATCAAGCTCTCCGGGTTCAAGTCGTTCGTCGAGCCCACCACCATCCCGTTGCCGTCCCGGGTGACCTCCATCGTCGGCCCCAACGGCTGCGGCAAGTCCAACGTGGTCGACGCCGTGCGCTGGGTGCTCGGCGAGGGCTCCGCCAAGCACCTGCGCGGCGGCCACATGACCGACTTCATCTTCAACGGATCCG
>DATFLO010000083.1:0-54415 GCA_035267605.1 Gammaproteobacteria bacterium | reverse complement strand
CTCGGCCAGGGCGCGCCGGTGCTCGGCCGGCTCCATCTCCTCGCCGAGCAGGGCCACGCCGGGGAAGGCCTGCGCCAGCGCCTCGGCGATGGCCGCCTGCATGGCGTGGTCCACCTCGGTGACCAGGCCGCCGCAGGCCTTGGCGGTGGCCGCCGTGCCGCGGCCGCCGGCGAACCCGGGCAGCACATGCTCGGCGGCGGTCCGGCGCACGATGTCGGCCACCCGCTGCGCGGTGGCGGCGTCGGCACGCATGGGCGCGGTCACGGGATCCCCCCCCGGCCCGGCGCGGCCGGGCCGCCTCAGGCCTCTTCCTTCCACTTGATGGAGCAGCCCATGGAGGGGATCTGGTCCTCCGGGCCCTGGCCGCTGGCGGCCACCTGCTTCATGCCCTCGAACAGCTCGCGGGCGGCGCCCGGCACCGCCTCCTTGCGGCTCTCGTCGAGGCGGCCGCGGTACTGCAGGTAACCTCTCGCGTTGAAGCCGAAGAAGTCCGGCGTGCACACCGCGCCGAAGCGCTTGGCCACCGCCTGGGTCTCGTCGAACAGATACGGCATGGGATAGGCCTTCTGCTCGGCGCGCGCCTTGAGGTTGTCGAAGGAATCCTCGGGATAGTCGGTGGGATCGTTGCTCATGATCGCCACCGAGCCGATGCCGTGCTCCTTGAGGTCGCGCACGTCGCGCAGGATGCGGTCCTCCACCGCCTGCACGTAGGGGCAGTGGTTGCACATGAAGATCACCAGCAGGCCGTTGGCGCCGCGCACGTCGGCCAGGGTGTGGGTCTGGCCGTCGACGCCGGGCAGCTCGAAATCGGGCACCTGGAAGGTTCTATCGACGATCGGGGTCTCGGTCCGGACCATGGTTGCGCTCTCCGCTGGGAAGGGGTTCCGCGGGATAAGGGATGCGGTCGCGGCGGCCGGGGGCTACGCACCGCCGGCCCGAAGCCGTACCATTATGCCTGAGCCCCGAATCCGTACCCAAACCGCCCGAGCCGGAACCCGTGCCCGCACCCCGAGTCTATGTGCCCGAAGCCGGCGCCCCCGGCGAGGAGCTGCCCCTGCCGGCGGAGGCCGGCCGCCACCTGGTCAAGGCCCTGCGCCTGGAGCCGGGCGACGCGGTCACCGTGTTCAGCGGCGCCGGCGGCGAGTTCGCCGCCGCGCTCACCGGCCCCGCCAAGGCCCCCGGCGTGCGCCTGGGCGCCCACCGCGCGGTGGAGCGCGAATCGCCCCTGGCGCTGGTCCTGTGGGCAGGGCTGTCCAAGGGCGAAAAGCTCGACTGGGTGGTGCAGAAGGCCACCGAGCTCGGCACCGCCGAGATCCGCCCGGTGGAGACGGCCCGCAGCGTGCGCCGCCTGGACCCGGCCAAGGCCGCCAAGAACCGCGAACGCTGGCGCAAGATCGCCGCCGGCGCCTGCGAGCAGTGCGGCCGCAACCGCCTGCCGACCATCGCCGAGGTGGCCGACCTGGAGGCCGCCCTGGCCGAGCCGGTGGCCGCCGGCCTGGTGCTGCACGAAGGCGGCGACCCCGCTCCGCCGGCGCCGCCGGCGGACGCCCCGCTGCACCTGCTCACCGGCCCCGAGGGCGGCCTGACCGAGGCGGAGATCGCCGCCGCCGAGGCGGCCGGCTTCCGCCGCACCGCGCTCGGCCCCCGCACCCTGCGCACCGAGACCGCGGCCTTGACGGCGCTGGCCTGGGCGCAGACGAAATGGGGCGACTTCAGATAACGGCAGTTTTAAGTGTTAAGTTTTAAGTTTTAAGTTTTAAGAAGGGGCTACGTGGGCGTTCAGGGAAATCTGGCCGATTCCGGCTGGGAGACTCGTTGGGAAATTGTTATTAACTGCCCCAAAAACCACTTAAAACTTAACACTTAAAACTTAAAACTAGGTTTTCCCATGCCCTATTCCCTCGGCGTCGTCATGGACCCCATCGGCGACATCCCGATCAAGAAGGACACCACCTTCGCCATGCTGCTGGAGGCCCAGCGGCGGGGCCATGAGGTGTTCTACATGGAGCCGCGCCACCTCTACGGCCGCGACGCGGCGCCCATGGCGCGCATGTACCCCGTCGAGGTGCGGCGCGAGCCCGGCAACCACTACACCCTCGGCGACGAGGTCCACCGGCCGCTGACCGAGCTGGACGCGGTGCTCATGCGCAAGGACCCGCCCTTCGACATGGAGTACGTCTACCAGACCTACCTGCTGGAGCGCGCCCTGGGCTCGACCCTGGTGGTCAACCACCCACGCAGTCTGCGCGACGCCAATGAAAAGATGTTTACGGCCTACTTCCCGGAGCTGGCGCCGCCCACGGTGGTGGCGCGCGACCCGCGGGTGTTCCTCGACTTCCTGCACGAGCAGGAGACGGTCATCCTCAAGCCGCTGGATGCCATGGGCGGCACCGGCATCTTCCTGGTGCAGGCGGGCGACCCCAACTTCAACTCGGTGGTGGAGAGCCTGACCCACCGCGGCACCCGCTACGCCATGGCCCAGGCCTTCCTGCCCGAGGCCGCTGAGGGCGACAAGCGCATCATCCTCATCGACGGCGAGCCCATCCCCTTTGGCCTGCTGCGGGTGCCCGGCGGCGGCGACTTCCGCGGCAACATCAACGCCGGCGCCACCACCGAGCTGGCCGAGCTCAGCGACCGCGACCGCGCCATCTGCGAGCGCCTGGGCCCGGAGCTGCGGGCGCGCGGGCTGGTCTTCGTGGGCATCGACGTCATCGGCGACCACGTCACCGAGATCAACGTCACCAGCCCCACCGGCGTCCAGGAGCTGGACTACTACGCCGGCACCAACATCTGCGCCGACCTGTTCGAGGCCATCGAGCGCCGCCTGGCGGCGGGCCCGCCCTACCATGAACCGCGCTGAGCCGCGCCGCCCGGCGGCGATCCTGCTCGTGCTGCTGGCGGCCGCCCTGGCCGGCGGCTGCGAGCGCGCGCCCGAGATCCACCGCGAGCAGGCCTTCGTGCTGGGCACGCTGGTGGAGATCACCGCCGCCGACGTGTCCGGCGACACCTTCCATCGCGCCGCCGGGGCCGCCTTCCGCGAGCTGCGCGGCCTGCACGACGCCCTCACCCCGGTGGACCCCGGCAGCCGACTGTCGGCCTTCAACCGCCGCGGCCACGACCGCTGGGTGGACCTGGAGGGGCCGCTGGCGCCCCTGCTGCCGCGGGCGCTGTCGGTGCAGCGGGCCAGCGGCAACGCCTTCAATCCCCACCTCGGCCGGCTGGTCGGGCTGTGGGGCTTCCGCCAGCCGCCCTTCCCGGACGCGCCGCCACCGGCCGCTGCCGTCGATGCCCTGCTGGCCGCCGGCGCCGGCGATCACGCCCTCGCCCTGCGCCGCCGCGGCGGGCTGCAGGCGCGCCTGACCCGGCCCGGCGCCGCCCTGGACCTGGGCGGCATCGCCAAGGGCTACGCCCTCGACCGCGCCGCCGCCGTCCTGCGCGGCCGGGGGGTGGGCGACGCCCTGATCAACGCCGGCGGCGACCTGCGCGCCCTCGGCCGGCGCGGCGGCCGGCCCTGGCGGGTGGGCATCCGCAACCCGCGCGACAAGGACGACGTGCTGGCGGTGGTGGCCCTGCGCCCGGGCGAGGCCATCGTCACCTCCGGCGACTACGAGCGCTTCTTCATGCACGACGGCGTGCGCTACCACCACCTGCTCGACCCGGCCAGCGGCCGGCCGGCGCGCGCCGCGCGCCAGGCCACCGTGCTCGGGCCGCGGGCCACCGAGGCCGATGCCTGGAGCACGGCGCTGTTCGTGGCCGGGCCCGACGGCCTGGCGCGCCTGGGCGCGGAGCAGCCGGGACTGGTGATCGATGCCGGCGGCCGCGCCCACGCCAATGGCGCCATGCGGGCGCGCCTGGAGTGGCAGTCGGATGAGGTGGCAGCGCCGTGAAGGGACTGCTCGCCTTCCTGCTGCGCGCCACCACGCCCGCCGACCGGGTCGCCGTGGTGGCGGCCTGGGCGGCGGTGAGCGCGCTGGCCGTTAGCGCCTGGAGCGCGCCTGCGGGGGGCGAGGCGGTGGTCCTGGTCGGGGATCACGAGGTCCGCCGGCTGAATCTGGCGCGGGACCAGCGGGTCACCGTGCAGGGCCGGATCGGCCCGGCGGAGCTCCAGGTCAAGGACGGCGCGGTGCGCTTCGTGCACTCGCCATGCAGCAGCAAGCGCTGCATCCGGATGGGCTGGCAGCACCGGCGGGGAGCGGGCGCGGCGTGCGTGCCCAACGAGGTGATGGTGCGCGTCACCGGCGGCGGCAGCGGGAGCGGCTGGGATGCCGTCAACTACTGAGCCCGCCGCGGGACGCCAGCCGCCGGCGCTGGCCGCGCTGCGCCGGGACGCCCACCTGGCCTGGCTGGCCGCCTTCGCGGTGGCCCTGCACATGCTGGAGGCGGCGCTGCCCCCCATCGTGCCCGGCATCAAGCCGGGCCTGGCCAACGTCGTCAGCGTGGCCGCGCTGTGCCTGTGGGGCTGGCGCACGGCGGCGGTGGTCAGCCTGCTGCGGGTGCTGGTGGCGGCCATCCTCCTGGGCACCCTGCTGTCGCCCGCCTTCTGGCTGTCCCTGGGCGGGGCCCTGGCGGCCCTGGCCGCCCTCGGCGCCGGCGCCGCCTTGCCCGGCCGGGGGCTGGGTCCGGTAGGCTATAGCGTGGTGGCGGCGCTCGCCCACATCGGCGGCCAGCTGGTGGTGGCCTACGCCCTGTTCGTCCAGCACGCCGGGCTGTTCGTGCTGGCCCCGGTGCTCGGCCTGGGGGCGGCGGCCACCGGCACCTTCAACGGTCTCGCGGCCTACCTGCTGGTCCGCGAATGGGACACGGAGAACCCCGAGGCAAATGTCCGTCCAGGCGCTTAGACCGGGCCCCGATCCGCGCCTTTCGGTGGCCCTGCTGGTATCGGCGGTGCTGCACGCGGTGGTGCTGCTCGGCGTGGGGTTCCTGGAGCCCGAGGAGCGCTCGGCCAGCGACGACAGCCTGACCATGGTGGACTACATGCCGGAGGGCAGTGACCAGGAGGGCCCGGCGAAGCCCGACGCCCGCTCCGCCAGCCGCAGCCAGCAAGCGCAGGGGAGCGACGAGGCCAACCGCGAGGCCACCGCGCCCGACGCCGGACGCACCCCGACACCGCCCCAGCCCGCGCCCGCCCCCGCGCCGGCCCCGGAGGATGCGCCCCCGCAGCCGGCGTCGGCGGAGCCTTCCCCCGCCGGGCCCGAGGGCCGGGACCGCAGCCCGGTGCTCAGCGCTCCCGAGTCGGACACCACCGTGGCCACGCCGGATAAGTCCGGCAGCGACCGCAAGGAGGCAGCGAAGGACGAGCGCCGGCAGGGCTCCTTCCAGCTGTTCCCCTCCGACCGCGAGGTGGCACGCTGGGACGAACAGCGGCGCCAGCGCCAATCGGCGAGCGACTCCGCCGGGCCGGCGCGCACCGCCACCCGCGCCGATGCGGTGGCGGCCTATACCAACAGCGTGCTGGAAAAGGTCCAGCGCATCGGCAACATGAACTACCCGGACGAGGCCCGCGAGCGCGGCCTCACCGGCAAGGTGCGGCTGCAGGTGCGGGTGCATCCCGACGGCACCCTGGTGGCCGTGCGGGTGCTGGAGTCGTCGGGCTCCGACGTCCTGGACGCCGCAGCCAAGCAGATCATCCGCCTGGCGGCGCCGTTCAGCCCGTTCCCCGAGGACATGCGGCGCAACCACCCCGACGACTTCGCCATCAGCCACTACCTCAACTTCAGCCGGGGCGGCGGCATGGACGAATCGCCCCAGAACTGACCCGCGAGCGAGCCGAGCCACCGATGATCATCATCCTCAAGACCGGGATCAGCGAGCAGGACAGCGACTACCAGTCGCTCATGGCCTATCTGGCGGCCAAGCCCGACATCGAGGTGCGGCGCCACCAGGAGCACGGCACCCAGGAGACCATCACCGAGCTCTACCTGATCGGCGACACCTCCGCCCTCGACGCCGAGGAGATCGCCGGCGAGCCCGCGGTGGAGCGGGTGGTGCGGGTGTCCGACCGCTACCGCCTGCTGGGGCGGCACAAGGGCCAGGTGGAAGCGGCCGGCTTCGAGTACAACGGCGTCCGCTTCGACCAGGACAACTTCCACCTGTTCGCCGGGCTGTGCGCCGTGGACAACCCGGCCAATACCGAAACCATGCTGGCCGCTTTGCGCGACCAGGGCCTGGCCACCACCCGCATGGGGGCCTACAAGCCCCGCACCAGCCCCTACGACTTCCAGGGCCACGGCGCCGAGTGCCTGCCCTACGTGTTCGAGCTGGCCGGGCGCTACGGCATCCGGGTGGTGACCATGGAGGTCACCGAGCCCGGCCACATCGCCGAGATCGACCGCGCCCTGGAGGACGCCGGCCGGCCCACCGGGGTGATGCTGCAGATCGGCACGCGCAACGCCCAGAACTTCGAGCTGCTCAAGGCGGCCGGGGGCCAGCGCCGCTACCCGGTGCTGTACAAGCGCGGCTTCGGCATCACCCTGGAAGAGTCGCTCAACGCCTGCGAGTACATCGCCACCGGCGGCAACCGCAATATCGTGTTCTGCCTGCGCGGCGTGAAATCGCACATGGGCGCGCCCCACCGCAACCTGGTGGACTTCGGCCACGTCCCGGTGATCAAGCGCCTCACCCGCATGCCGGTGTGCGTCGACCCCAGCCACTCGGTGGGCAGCCGCGAGCGCGCCCCCGACGGGCTGCTGGAGCTCCAGCACGCGGCCGCCCAGGGGGTCATCGCCGGCGCCAACATGGTCCTGGCCGACTTCCACCCCCACCCGGAGCAGGCCCTGGTGGACGGCCCCCAGGCCCTGCACCTGGCAGAGCTGCCCTACTTCGCCCAGGACCTGGGCCTCGTGCGCGAGGCCTACGAGCGCCGCCGGCAGCTGGCCGAGCGCATGCCGCGCCCGTGACCCCGGGCCGCGCCATTTGACAGGGTTGCTAGGCTAACCACACCCCTCCATCCCGAAAGGCCGCCCGTGACCCGTCTCCTCCGCCTCCTGTGCCTGTCCCTGGCGGCCGTCTCCGCCCTGCCGGGCAATGCCCCGGCGGCCGGCGCGCCCCTGCGCGTGGTCGCCACCATCCCGCCCTACGCCATGCTGGCGCGGGCGGTGGCCGGCAACGCCGCGCAGGTCGAGGTGCTGGTGAAGCGCGGCCACGACCCGCACCACTTCGATCCGAGCGTGGCCGCCATGGCGCGCCTGCGGCGCGCCGACCTGGTGATCCGCAACGGCATCGGCATGGCCCCGGTGGTGCGCCACATCGGGCGCGTGTAGGAGGATCCGTCCCTGTTCACCGTGGCCTCAGAGGTGGCCTTCGAGCTCATCCGCGGCGCGCACGGCGCCACCAACCCCCACATCTGGCTGGATCCGGACATCATGCGCCGCGCCGCCCCGGCCCTGGCCGAGCGCCTGAGCCGTCTTCGGCCCGGGCAGCGGCAGCGCTTCGCCGCGGGCGCCGCCGCCTTCTCCCGGGCGGTTGCCGAGGCCGACCGCCAGAGCGCCGAGCTGCTAAGGGATCTGGCCCCCCGCCGGGTGGTGACCTTCCACCCCGGCTTCGACTATTTCTTCCGGCACTACGGCCTGGAGGTGGCCGGGACCTACCTGGACCTGGCCGGCAGCGAGCCGGGCCCCAGGCGCATCGCCGAGCTGCTGGCGACCATCCGCGAGGACCGCATCCCCGCCCTGTTCCGCGAGCCCCAGCTGCCCGCCGGACCGGCCCGCGCCCTGGCGGGGGAGGCCGGCATCCGGCTGGCCATGCTCGACCCCCTGGGGTTCAGCGCCGACATCCGCGACTACCCCGGCTTGCTGCTCTTCAACGCCCGGCAGGTGCGCCATGCCTACGCCCCCTGAAACCCCGCCCATGGTGTCGGCACGGGGGCTGACCGTGCGCTTCGGCGACGTCAGCGCGCTGGAGGACGTGAGCTTCCACATCCGCCCCGGGGACTTCCTGGCGGTGCTGGGCCCCAACGGCTCCGGCAAGACCACCTTGTTCCACTGCCTGCTGGGCCTCCTCGGCTACCGCGGCACCATCGACAATCGCGCCCGCCGCATCGGCTTCGTCCCCCAGATCAAGACGTTCGACCGCAGCTTCCCGGGACGGCCGGTGGAGGTGGTGACGTCGGGCATCACCGGGCGCTGGCCCGGATGGCGCGACCGCCGGCATTTCGACCGCGCGCGGGCGGCCCTGGAGCGGGTGGGCGCGGCCGAGTACGCCGACCGCCCGCTCGCGGCCCTTTCCGGCGGTCAGCTGCAGCGGGTCTACCTGGCCCGCGCCCTGGTCCACGAGCCCGAGCTCCTGCTCCTCGACGAGCCCGCCACCGGGGTGGACCGCGTCGGCGAGCACGACCTGTACGAGTACCTGGAGGCCTACCAGGCGGAGCATCCCGGCGTGGCCATCGCCATGATCACCCACGACTGGGAAGTGGCGCGCCACCACGCCAGCCGCTCGCTGATCCTCAACCACCGGGTGATCGGCTTCGGGCCCTCCGCCGAGGTGGTCACCGACGAGTGCCTGCGCCGGGCCTTCGGGCACATGGGCCACGCCCACGAGCTGGGGGCCGCCCGTGGCTGACCTCCTGGCCATGCCCTTCATGCAGCGGGCGCTGGCCGCCGCCGCCCTGGCCGGGATCCTGGGCGGCCTGCTCGGCGTCTTCCTGGTCCAGCGCCGCCTTTCCTTCCTGGCCGCCGGGGTCAGCCACGGCTCCTTCGCCGGCATCGGATTGGGCCTGTTCCTGGGGCTGGCGCCCTTCGCCGTTGCCATCCCTGCCGCGCTGGCCATCGGCCTGGCCATCGCCTTCCTGCGCCGGAGCGGCGCCCTCCCCGAGGACACCGTGGTGGGCATCCTGTTCGCCGCCGGCATGGCGGCGGGTGTGCTGCTGCTGTCCCTGTCGGGGGCGAACGCCAGCCTGTCGGCCTACCTGTTCGGCTCGATCCTGGCCATCGGCGGCCGCGACCTGATGCTGCTGGCCGGGATCACCGCGGCGGTGGCCGCCTTCCTCCTGGCCGCCTGGGGCCGGCTGACGCTGGTCACCTTCGACCGGCAGCTGGCCATGGCCTCGGGGATCCCGGTGCGGGCCCTGGATTACGGCTTCTTCGCCGGTGCCGCCCTGGCCATCGTGGCGGCGGTCAAGCTGGTGGGCGTGGTGCTGGTGGCCAGCTTCTTCGTGGTGCCGGCGGCCACCGCCCGCCTGCTGGGGCGCACCTTCCTGGGGGTCACCCTCCTGGCCGTAGCCCTGGGGGTGGCGACGGCCGTGGGCGGGCTGCTCCTCGCCTACCCGGTCGAGGCCCCGGTGGGGGCCCTGATCGTCCTGCTGCAGGCGGGGCTATTCGCTGCGGTGCTCGGGATCCGGGGGCGTCCGGGGCAGGCGTGATCGGTCGCGGCCGACCGCCTAACGCTCGCCGAAGCGGGGCATGAGCTCGGCGAAGTTGCAGGGGCGGGTGCGGCTGTCCAGCTGCGGCAGGATGAGGGCGTCCAGGGCCAGCCGGCAGGCCCCGGAGCTGCCCGGGAGGTTGAACACCAGAGTGCCTCCGGCCAGCCCGGCCTGGGCCCGGGACTGGATGGTGGAGGCGCCGATCTCCTGATAGGAGAGCCAGCGGAACAGCTCGCCGAAGCCGGGGATGGCCTTGGTGAGCACGGCGTCCGCCGCCTCGGGGGTAACGTCCCGGCCGGTGATGCCGGTGCCGCCGGTGGAGATCACCACGCCCAGCCCGGGGTCGGCCGCCCACTGGCGGAACAGGGCCTCCAGCCGCTCGCGGTCATCGGGCACGATGCAGCGCTCGGCCACGACGTGGCCCGCCCCCTCCAGGCGCTCGACGATCACGCCGCCCGAGCGGTCCGTGTCGGGCGTTCGGGAATCGGAGACGGTGACCACCCCGCAGCGCAGGGGCTGGAACTGGGCCTCGCTCATGGCGGACTCCGCGTTGGGGGGCGGGAAACAACAAGGCCTCCCGCCCGGGAAGGGCGGAAGGCCCGTGCTGCCGGGGACAGTGCCGGCTAGTCTTCGGCCATCTGGCGTTCCTGGCGCTCCTGGGCCTCCTTGGCCTCGATGCTCATGGTGGCCACGGGGCGGGCATCCAGGCGGCGGACCCCGATGGGCTCGCCGGTGACCTCGCAGTAACCGAACTCGCCGTTGTCGATCCGCCGCAGGGCGGCGTCGATCTTGGACAGCAGCCGCTGCTCGCGCTCCACCGTGCGCAGCTCGGTGTAGCGGTCGGACTCCAGGCTGGCGCGGTCGAGCTCGTCGGCCTGGTTCTCGCTGTCGTTCATGGACTCCCGCGCGTGGGTGGTGTCCTCCACGATCTGGCTGCGCCAGTCGAGCAGCTTGCGCCGGTAGTAGGCGAGCTGCTTGTCGTTCATGTAAGGCTCGTCCTCGCTGGGCTTGTAATCGGGCTCCAGCTCGATCTCGTCCAGGTTGACCTGTTCGGTCATTGCGCTCCTCCCGCGTGCACCCTGGCAATTACGACGGGTAATCATGCCGCCCCGTCCGGGGCTTGGCAACCCTGTCCGGACAGGGCGTTGGAAACGCAAACGGCCCCGGGGTTCCCCGGGGCCGATGACAGCCGGGCCGACGCCGTCCTCAGCGGGCGATGGCCTCGATCCCGGCGCACAGCTCCTCGGACTGCATCTCCGGCGGCACGATCAGCAGCGGGCAGGCGAGGTCCGTGGTCAGCCGGTCACCGAGGTGGCGGGCCAGCGAACCGGTGACGTTGTTGCGCCGGTGCCCCTGCTCGCCCACGGCGCCCACCACCACCAGGCGGATGGCGCGGTCCCCCTGCACCGTCTCCACGATGCGCTCGCGCGGCAGGCCCTCGTGGATGAAGAACTCGGGCATGATGCCGCAGGATTCCTCCACGCCCTGGGCGATCTCGGCCACCATCTTCTCCGCCTGCTCCCGGATATCGCGCTTCATCTGGGTCTTGATGTTGGCCCAGTGGGCGAAGGTCGGGGTGTGCAGGACGTGCAGCAGGCTCAGATGGGCGCCGGTGAGCCGGGCCAGACGGGCGGCGAAGGCCGCCGCGATCCGGCTGTTCTCCGAGCCGTCCACACAGGCCAGGATCTTCCGGCCCTGGGTGGCGGCGGGACCTTGGTTGGTGTCTTGCTCCGCCATCAGTGCTCCGCCTCCCCGCGGGTGATAATTCCGACGAACCAGCCGGCGAAAAGGGCCACCAGCACCGCCATCAGGCCATACCAGGCGGGGTGCTCGAAGGCCATGTCGTACAGCCACTTCTCGATGCCGGTCTTGGCCACGCTCAGGCCCTGGGTATCCCGGTGGATCACCTGGCCGTCCTTCCACTGACGGACCACCACCTGATAATCCCCGACCGGGGCGCGCGAGGGCATCCGCAGCTCGGCGCGGAACAGCGCCCCCCTCTTGATGGTAACCGCGTTGGGCTTCTCCTGATACAGGCCGTGATCGCCCATGTACTTGAGCAGGCCGTCGAAATAGTCGCGGGGGCCGGCCTTGGCGGTCTCGCCGTGGTACTCGGCGCTGTTGAACAGGGCGTCGTGGCCCACGTCGAGCCGGTTGCGCTCCTCGGGGGTGAGGAAGCTCTCGATGGGGGCATCGGACAGCAGGGCGTAGTAGCCCGGGAAGTCCTTGACGGTGAGGTCTTCCACGTTCATCCACAGGAAGCCCATCACCTTGCCCTTGCGCTGGATGGTGCGGGACTTCTCGGGCCCGCGCACCTCCACGATCACGTGGCCGCCCTTCTCGGGCAGGCTGCCGAACACCAGCAGGTTCTCGCCCTGGTAGTGGTACGAGACCTTGATGTGGGTGTCCGACAGGTCGGTGACCAGCGCCGCCCCGGCCGCCGGCGCGAAGGCCACGGCCAGGGCCAGCAGCAGGCTCGTCCACAGTTTGCGCATGGTTAGTGGCCTCCACCGCCGATGACGAAGAGTTCCTCGGGCTCCAGCACCAGGCCCAGCAGCAGCTTGGCGGCCGTGGCCAGCACGATCAGGGCCAGCAGGACGCGCAGCTGCTCGCCCTGGAGCTTGCTGCCCAGGCGCGTGCCGATCTGGGCGCCGATCACCGAGCCGATCAGGAGCAGCAGGGCCAGCACGATGTCCACGGTGTGGTTCTGCACCGACTGCCAGAAGGTGGTGTTGGCCGTGGTGAACAGGATCTGGAACAGCGACGTCCCCACCACCACCTGGGTCGGCATGCCGATCAGGTAGATCATCGCCGGCACCATGATAAAACCGCCGCCCACGCCCAGGATGGCGGCCAGGACGCCGACGAACAGGCCCACGCCCAGCGGCACCAGGATGGAGGTCTCGAGCCCGGAGGCCTCGAAGTTGGTGCGCAGGGGCAGCTGGAAGCGCGGCTCCTTCTTGGGCGCCTTGGACGACTTCTCGCCCTTGCTGGAACCGCGCAGCGCGTGCAGGCCCTCAACGAACATGAAGGATCCGATCAGGCCGAGCATGATCACGAACAGCACGGTGATCACGAAGTCGATCTGGCCCAGCGCCTTGAGGTAGCCGACCAGCTGGACGCCCAGCTTGGAGCCGACCAGGCCGCCCACCACCATGTAGGCACCCATCTTGAAATCCACGTTGCGCCGGCGCATGTGGGCGATGGTGCCGGAGATGGAGGCCGCCACGATCTGGTTGGCGTCGGTGGCCGCGGCCACCGGCGCGGGGATGCCCAGCATCATGAGCAGGGGAGTCATGAGGAAGCCGCCGCCCACGCCGAACAGGCCGGACAGCACCCCCACAACCCCACCCAGCCCGAGCAGGACGAAGATGCTGACGCTCATCTCCGCAACGGGTAGGTAGAGATTCATTCAGAATACCTCGACATGCCAATATCCGTTTGGGACCGTCTCCGAGAGGGCGGCACATGTTCTGCATTTTCAAATGGAATGTCCAAGATAGTCTTAGTATAAAGGTATTCAACTTAAGAATCGCCTCTGGAATAGGTCCGGATCAGGGGCCGAGATGGGCGACGGCGAAGGGATTGGCCGGGGTCAGCACCAGGTCCAGGACCAGCTTGAAGGCGGTCGCCAGCACGATCAGCGCCAGCAGGATGCGCAGCTGCTCGCCCTGGAGCTTGGCCCCCATGCGGGTGCCGATCTGGGCGCTGATCACCGCCGACAGGATCAGGGGCAGCGCCAGCACTACATCCACCGCGTGGTTCTGCACCGCCTGCCAGAAGGTGGTGTTGGCGGTGGTGAACAGGATCTGGAACAGCGACGTCCCTACCACCACCTGGGTCGGCATGCCGATCAGGTAGATCATCGCCGGCACCATGATGAAGCCGCCGCCCACGCCCATGATCGCCGCCAGGACGCCCACCACGACCCCCACAAGGAGCGGCACCAGCAGCGACAGGCGCAGGCCGGAGGTGGGGAAATCGGTCTGCAGCGGCAGCCGGAAGCGGCGCGGCGCCTCCTCCGCAGACCCCGTCCCGGCGCTCGACTTCTTGCCGTTGGCGGTGCCGCGCAGGGCGTGCACCCCCTCCACGAACATCAGGCTGCCGATGACCCCCAGCAGGACCACGTAGAGGACCACGATCACGAAGTCCACGTTGCCCATGGCCTTGAGCCAGCTCACCAGCCCCACCCCGAACTTGCTGCCGACCAGGCCGCCGACGACCATGTAGCCGCCCATCTTGAAATCGACGTTGCCGCGGCGCATGTGGGCCATGGTGCCGGAGATGGAGGCGGCGATGATCTGGTTGGCGCCGGTGGCCGCGGCCACCGGCGAGGAGATGCCCAGCATCATCAGCAGCGGGGTGATCAGGAAGCCGCCCCCCACGCCGAACAGGCCCGACAGGACGCCCACCAGACCGCCCAGCCCGATAAGGACGAAGACGTTGATGGTCATCCCGGCGATCGGCAGGTAGAGATCCATTATAGAATACCCGAATAAAGTTATGCGCTGGCTTGGTCCCCTCTGACTTCCGGTGTATGATGGGTTTTTTTCGGGATCCTGTCCAAGGTGGACTTTTAATAAAAGGTTTCTAAAATGGAATGGAACCGGCGAATACCGCCCTCCCGCGGCCTGATGGCGCTGCGCGCAGTGGCGGAGGCGGGCACCTTCACCGGGGCGGCGCGCATCCTGGGCTGGAACCAGCCCAACGTGAGCAAGCACCTGCAGGCCCTGGAGACGGCCCTCGACACCAAGCTGCTGCACCGCGAGCACAGCGGCAACCAGCTGACCGAGGCCGGCGAACGGGCGCTGGAGCACGCCACCACCATCACCGACAGCTACGCCGCCCTGCTGCGCGAGCTGGAACGGCTGCGGGCGGCCGAGACGGGTCGGCTGCGGGTGGGGGCCAGCCTCACCATCGGCGACCACTGGCTGCCCCAGGTGCTCATGGAATTCGGCGAAGCCTATCCGCAGATCGCGGTGGAGTCGCGGGTGCTCTACGGGCGGGAGGCCCTGCGCCAGGCGTCCCAGGGCATGGCCGATATCGCCCTGGTGGAGGGCGATCCGG
Source organism: Gammaproteobacteria bacterium (assembly GCA_035267605.1). Lineage (GTDB taxonomy): Bacteria > Pseudomonadota > Gammaproteobacteria > Thiohalorhabdales > Thiohalorhabdaceae > Thiohalorhabdus. Next base: position 39,993 of record DATFLO010000083.1, on the reverse strand, counting down.
GAGAGAGCGGGCTAACCGCCCAGAAGGTGGGCGAGGACATGCTGATGGTGGCCTGCGGCCAGGACCACCCGTGGGCCGGCAAGGGCAGCCTGTCCCTGGAGGAGTTCACCCAGGGCCGCTACATCCTGCGCGAGCAGGGCTCCGGGGCGCGCGACACCCTCGACCACTACCTGGAGGAGTCCAACCTGCCGCCGCTGGAGCCGGAGCTGGAGGTGGGCTCGAACCACGCCATCCTGCGCATGCTGGGCTCGGGCGAGCACCTCACGGTGCTGTCCTCGCTGACCCTCAACGACGCCCAGCACAGCGGCTACCTGGTGCTGCTCCCGGTGCGCGGGCTCAACCTCAAGCGCTCGTTCTGGGCGGTGCGTGCGCCCCAGGCGCGCAACCTGCCGGCGGCCGACACCTTCATCGACCACCTGCGCGACCACCCCCCGGCGCCCAGCCCGTGAGCCATCGCCGACCGCCTGACCGCTAGGCGTAGAAGCGCGCCAGCGCCGCCTTGACGGCCTCGTCGGCGCCCGGGCCGTATCGGGTGCCGGGACCGAAGCGGTCGGTGAAGACGTACTCGAAGCGCAGATCCTGCAGCCCCAGCGCCCCCATGACCCGGTTCTCCCACGACCAGTCGTCGTCGTGCGGGACCAGGGTGGGCCAGCCGTCCTCGCCCGGCTCCAGCACCGGACCCAGGAACAGCATGCTCGGCCAGTGCTTGCAGTACAGCGCCGTGGCCCCCGACGTGCGCCCCGACATGGTGTAGAAGCGGATGATGCGCGACAGCCGGATGGTGCCGTCCAGCGGCCGGTCCACCTCGCCGGCGATGCGCGGGACCTCGTCCTGGCCGGCCAGGGCCTCGGCCCCCAGCGCCTCGCGCCAGCGGTCCAGGTCGCGGGCGCCGAGCGCGCTGGGCAGGAACAGGAAGTCGACGCCGGCGCCAGCGGCCAGCTCCGACGCCAGGGCCGCGTCGAAGGCGGGCGTATTGACCAGGATTCCGCCCGCCTCCCGGTCCCGGATGAGGTAGACCGCGGCGTCCACGTCGCCGCCGGCGACGTGGAACACCGACCGCCCCTTGCCGCTCACCAGCTCCTGCATCGCCCATCCTCCATGGCCGCCCCAGGCCATTGACACCCCTCGGGGCCGGGGCTACATTCCCACTTAGAAATAAGGGTTTTTCATACCGGCCCACCCCGCAAGACAGAGGAGCAGCCCGTGGTCGAGGTCCTCTTCCAGAGCCCCATCGGGATCCTGTCCATCATCACCGTGGTGGGGGCCCTCGCGGTCGTCGTCGGGTGGTTCTTCATCTGGATGTACAAGATCAACCACCCCGACCAGTGATGCCCGGCCCGGCCGGGCCTACAACCCCAGCCGGGCCTTGACGAAGGGCACGGTGAGGCGCCGCCGCTCGGCCAGGGCGGCGGCGTCCAGGCGCTCCAGCGCGGCCATTAGCTGGTGCATGCTGCGGCTGTAGTAGCGCAGCAGGAAGCGGCCCACCTCGTCGCGGAGGTCCAGGCCGCGGGCCTCGGCGTGGCCGCGCAGGGCCGCCAGGCGCTCGTCATCGCTCAGGCGTCCGAGCGGGAAGCTCCCCCCCCAGTGCAGGCGCGAGCGCAGCTCCTCCCGGACCAGGCCCAGCGAGTTGGGATTGACCGCGGCCGCCGCCAGCAGCCGCCCGCCCTCCTCGTTGATGCGGTTGTACAGGTGGAACACCGCCGCCTCCCAGTCGGCGTCGCCGGCCACCGCCTCCAGCCCGTCGAGGGCGGTCAGGCCATCCCCGGGTCCGGACGCCAGCAGGGCCTCGGGCGACACCCCGGCGGCCGCCGCCTCCCGCCGCAAAGCCGAAAGCTCCCAGTAGGTGCCGCCGCCGGCGCGCGCCGCCCCCTCCAGCAGATGGGTCTTGCCGCTGCCCGACGCCCCCCACAGGAAGGCGAAGCGAACCTCCCCGCGCACCACCGCCTGCACCCGCTGCCACGCCTCGCGCCCCTCCGTCCCGGGCTGGAACAGCTCCAGCCGATGGCGGTCCGGGCGGTCGAGGACGAGCGGCAGCTGACCGGCCACGGCGGCTATCCCCGCCCCTGCTCGTGGCGCATGGCCTTGCGCAGCCACAGCACCACGTACTGCAGACCGGAGGCCACGGTGGTGGCCAGCACCACCAGCGCCAGGCCGCTGCGCCAGGCGGCCAGATCGACGGCCAGGGCGGCGTCCACCAGGATCACTCCCAGGTACACCAGCTGCATCGCGGTGTTGGCCTTGGACAGGTAGGTGGGGGCCATCTCCAGGGCCCCGGTGAGGTAGTGGAAGGCCAGGGCGCCGCTGACGATCAGGGCGTCGCGGGCCACCACCGCCAGCACCAGCCAGAACGGCACCCAGCCGAGCCAGGCCAGGGTCACGTAGAGGGCGACGGCCAGGGCCTTGTCGGCGATGGGGTCGAGCACCTTGCCGAGATCGGTCTCCTGGCCGAAGCGCTTGGCCACGAAGCCGTCGGCGGCGTCGGAGAGGCCGGCGAAGACGAACAGCATCAGGGCGGCGCCGTAGCGGCCCTCGTGCAGCAGGAGCACCAGGAAGGGCACCATGACCAGGCGCAGGAGGGTGAGGGCATTGGCCAGATTCACCGCGCAGCCTCCCCGTTAGCGGGGATCCGGTGGCAACCGCCGCGGATCACGGCCGGTAGGTGAACTGCAGGCGGGGCTCATCGCCGGCGCCGGCGTCGGCGTCCCCGTCTCCGGATTCGGCCACGATGCGCCCGCCGGGCTCCAGCAGGTCCAGCAGGCTGAGGAGGTGGACGGCCTCGGTGGGCCGGCCCTGGAAGGCGAACCGGAAGCGGGCCTCCTTGCCGCTCACCCGCATCGGGGTCACATCCTCGATGGCCGCCAGCTGACCCAGCCCCTGCTCCACCCGCGCGTATCCGTCCAGGCCGGGGATGCCGTCCACCACCGCCTGCATGGTCACCGGCTCGCCGGGGAAGACGGCGTAGTAGCAGGCCAGGCGCACCAGCACGCCGCGCAGGCCGGCGCCCACCGCCTCGGCCACGCCGTCGCCGCGGGTGGTGAAGGAGCGGTTGCCCTCGGCGTCGTGCAGCACCCACTCGGCGCGGGCGCCGCCGGAGCCCCCGCTCAGGCGCAGGATCAGGATAGCGTCGGCATCGTAGCGCGCCGAGGCCTTCTCGATGGGCTGCCAGTCCTCGAACAGCAGGTTGCGCGCCGATAGACGGTGGCGATCGGCGCTGTCCATGAGGGGCACCAGCAGCGGCAGGGCCTCGCGCTCGGCGGCCCGGTTCAGGGCCTTGAACACCTTCGGCCGGGAGTCGGGGGACACCAGCTGCAGGCCGCCGCCGCTGCGCTGGGCCACCCACACCAGCACCCCCGGCCGGTAGCCCCCCCAGACCGGCCAGCCGGTCTCCCAGAGGCCCGTGCGCACCGGCTCGGGATTGAAGCGCACGCGGATCCGGGGCCCGTCCGGACCGCCGCGGTCGAGGTACTGGAAGCGGGCGGCCAGGGACGGCGCCCGCTCGATCAGGCGGTCGCGCACCATGGGGTCGCTGGTCACCTGCGAGGTGCCGGCCAGGCGCACCAGGACCCGCCCCAGGGCCGCCTTCATGAGCTGGCGGCGCAGTGCTTCCCGGCTGCGCCCCGCTTCGTCGGCGCCGTCCCCGAGCAGACTGAGGTCGCTGCGGTCCACCACCGCGCTGTAGAGCTGGTCCACGCGGGCGGCATGGGCGCTTGCGGCGGCGAGCAGGAGGGCCGCCGCGATGGCCACAACGGTTCGGGGAAGGAGCGCTTGCATGCGCGGAAACCTATGCCACCCCCCGACGCCCGTCAACCCGACCACCCGCCCCGGCGGTAGCCGGCGATCGGGCACCGCCCCCGGCGGAGGCGGGTGGTCGGGCCGCTTTTGGCCGGTGGCCTTTTCCTTTACCATTTCCCTCCCTCGCCGCCCTCCCTGCGAGCAGCCATTGGCCCGAGATCACGATCCATCCCTGACCTACAAGGATGCCGGCGTCGACGTCGACGCCGGCGACGCCTTCGTCGACCGCATCAAGCCGCTGGTGGCCCGCACCATGCGGCCCGAGGTGCTGGGCGGCCTGGGCGGCTTCGGCGGCCTGTTCCGGCTGGCCCCGGAGCGCTACCGCGATCCCGTGCTGGTGGCCGGCACCGACGGCGTCGGCACCAAGCTGCGCCTGGCCCTGGACCTGGAGCGCCACGGCGGCGTCGGCGTGGACCTGGTGGCCATGTGCGTCAACGACCTCATCGTGTGCGGCGCCGAGCCCCTGTTCTTCCTCGACTACTTCGCCACCGGCCGCCTCGAACCCGAGCGCGGCGCCGCCGTGGTGGAGGGCATCGTGCGCGGCTGCGAGGCCGCCGGCTGCGCCCTGCTCGGCGGCGAGACGGCCGAGATGCCGGGCATGTACGCCGGCGAGGACTATGACCTGGCCGGCTTCGCCGTGGGCGTGGTGGAGCGCGACCGGCTCATCGACGGCAGCCGCGCCGCACCCGGCGACGTGCTCATCGGGCTGCCGTCATCGGGGGTGCACAGCAACGGCTTCTCGCTGGTGCGCCGCATCCTGGAGCACAGCGGCGCCGGGCTGGAGGAACCGCTGGGCGACGCCACCGTGGGCGACGCCCTGATCGAGCCCACCCGCGTCTACGTGGCCGCCGTGCGGGCACTGACCGAGGCAGTGGACGTGCGCGCGCTGGCCCACATCACCGGTGGCGGCCTGCCCGGTAACCTGCCGCGTGCGCTGCCCGACGGCGTGGGCGCCCGCCTGAGCCGCGGCAGCTGGCCGCGCCCGGCCATCTTCGGCTGGCTGCAGGAGCGGGGCAACGTGGCCGACGAGGAGATGCTGCGCACCTTCAACGAGGGCCTGGGCATGGTCGCGGCGGTGCCGGAGGCCGAGGCCGACGCCGCCCTGGCCGCCCTGCGCGACGCCGGCGAGACCGGCTACCGGGTGGGTCGCCTCGAGGCCGATCCGGAGCAGGGGGTGCGGGTGGATGACTGAGGCCTGCCGCTGCGTGGTCCTGGTCTCGGGCTCCGGGACCAACCTGCAGGCCCTCCTCGACCGCTCGGCCGACGGCAGCCTGGGCGCCGAGGTGGCCGGCGTGGTCAGCAACCGCCCGGACGCCTACGCCCTGGAGCGGGCGCGGGCGGCCGGGGTGCCGGCGCACGTGGTGGACCACACCGCCTTCGCCGACCGCGGCGCCTTCGACGCCGCCCTGGAGGAGGCGGTTGCGCGGCTGGAGCCGGACCTGGTGGTGCTGGCCGGGTTCATGCGGGTGCTCACCCCCGATTTCGTGGCCCGCCTCGAAGGCCGCCTGATCAACGTCCACCCCAGCCTGCTGCCGGTCTTCCGCGGGCTGCACACCCACCGCAAGGCCCTCGAGGCCGGCTGCCAGGTGCACGGCACCACCATCCACTTCGTCACCGAGGACCTGGACGCCGGCCCCATCATCGCCCAGGCCGCCCTGCGGGTGCACAGCACGGACAGCGAGAGCAGCCTGCGGGAGCGCGTCCAGGCCCTCGAGCACCGGCTCCTGCCGCAGGTGGTACGCTGGTTCGCGACCGGCCGTCTGCAAACCCGGGACAACCGCGTTACCGTGTCCGCCCACGCCGAGCCGGACGGCGAGCTGATCGCCCCGGCCCCCGACGACGGCAACTGAATCCACCCGCCCGCCCCCGTCGGGCAGGCAGCCTGAGAGGCCCAATGCCGGACCGCATCCCGGAACATTCCGTGGGCATCGTCGAGGGTGCCAGCGAGCATTTCGCCGAACCCCTGGAGCTGGAGAGCGGCGAGCGCCTGGAGGCCTTCGACCTCGCCTACGAGACCTACGGCACCCTCAACGCCGAGGCGACCAACGCCGTGCTCGTCTGCCACGCGCTGTCCGGGGACCAGCACGCCGCCGGCTACCAGTCCATGGAGGACCGCAAGGCGGGCTGGTGGGACAACCTGATCGGCCCGGGCAAGCCGCTGGATACCGAGCGCTTCTTCGTGGTCTGCGTCAACGTCCTGGGCAGCTGCAAGGGCTCTACCGGCCCCTCCAGCATCAACCCGGCCACCGGCGAGCCCTACGGCCTGGATTTCCCCATCGTCACGGTCAAGGACTGGGTGGCCAGCCAGGTGCGCCTGCAGGACCGGCTGGGCATCGCCCAGTGGCGGGCGGTGGTGGGCGGGTCCCTGGGCGGCATGACCGCCATGCAGTGGGCCATCGATTATCCGCAGCGTCTCGACGCCTGCGTCATGATCGCCGCCGCGCCCAAGCTCTCCGCCCAGAACATCGCCTTCAACGAGGTGGCCCGGCAGGCCATCATGACCGACCCCGAGTTCCACGGCGGCCGCTACTACGGGCGCGACAAGCCGCGCCGGGGCCTGGCCCTGGCGCGCATGATCGGACACATCACCTACCTGTCCGAGGACGCCATGCGCGACAAGTTCGGCCGCGACCTGCGCAAGGGCCAGCCGCTGTCCTACGGCTTCGACGTGGACTTCGAGGTGGAAAGCTACCTGCGCTATCAGGGCCGGCGCTTCGTCGACCGCTTCGACGCCAACAGCTACCTCTACCTGACCAAGGTGCTGGACTACTTCGACCCCGCCGCCGAGTTCGACGGCGACCTGTCCCGGGCCTTCGCCCGCTCGGACAACCGCTTCCTGGTGGTCGCCTTCTCCAGCGACTGGCGTTTCTCGGCGGAGCGCTCGCGCGAGATCACCCGCGCCCTGTACGCCAACAGCCTGGATGTCACCTTCGCCGAGATCGAGGCGCCGCAGGGCCACGACGCCTTTCTGCTGCGGATCGGCGCCTACCACGACATGGTAGCCACCTTCATGGGCCGAACGGCCCGGGAGCACGGCCTGTGAGCGCGGGGAGGGCAGTATGAAACCGGGAGCCAAGCGGTTCCGCGTCGACTTCGACGTCATCGAGGCCTGGGTGGCCCCGGAGGCACGCATCCTCGACCTGGGCTGCGGCGACGGCACCCTGCTCGCCCGCCTGCGCGACGGCAAGCGGGTCTCCGGCTACGGCGTGGAGATCAGCGTCAACAACATCATCGCCTGCATCGATAAGGGGGTGCCGGTGATCCAGGCCGACCTGGACACCGGTCTGGAGGACTTCGAGGCGGACTCGACGGACTTCGTGGTGCTGTCCCAGACCCTGCAGGCCATCCGCCATCCCCACTACCTGCTGCGCGAGATGCTGCGCGTGGGCCGCGAGGCCATCGTCTCCTTCCCCAACATCGGCCACTGGCTGGCGCGCCTCCAGCTGGGCCTGGGCGGCCGCATGCCGCGCACCCCGAGCCTGCCCTACAACTGGTACAACACCCCCAACATCCACCTGCACACCCTGCGCGACTTCGAGTCCCTGTGCCGCAAGGAGGAGATCGAGATCCTCGAGCGGCGGGTGCTCGATCGCCACGGCCGCTCCGGCCTGCTCGCCCGCGAGCTGCCCAATCTGTTCGGCGCCACCGCCATGTACCGCATCCAGCGCGGCCCGGGCATGGGCGGCTAGTGTCCGGCACCCCGCGCGCGCTCCTCTGGCCTCCCGGACAAGCTCGGCCTACACTGGACCCATGTCCGGCCGTTCCCTTCGACAGGAGTGTCCTATGCGCCACCTGAGCCTTGCCCTGACCACCCTGGCCGCCCTCCTCTTCCTGCCCCTGTCGGCGGCTGCCCAGCAACAGCCCTTCGGCGACTATGTCATCTACCACGGCACCATGCTGACCGCCAACCTGCACCCGGAGGTGGCCCGGCAGTACAACATCCAGCGCAGCAACCACCGCGGCCTGATCACCGTGGCCGTGCGCAAGAACGTCAAAGACGGCCCCAGCAAGCCGGTGCGCGCCGATGTCCGGGCGGTGGCGGTGAACCTCTCCGCCCAGCGCCGCCAGCTCACCATGCACGAGGTGGACGAGGGCGAAGCCATCTACTACCTGGCCGATTTCCGCATCGACCCGCCGGAGACGGTACGCATCGAGCTGCATGTGCAGCCCAAGGGCAGCAAGGACGTCCACGTCTTCGAGGTTTCGCGGCAGTTCCAGGCCGAATAAGGGCCCTTCCGGCGGACCTCCGCAGCGGGGCCGGGCCGCGCCCGGCCCCTTTTCGTCTCACCGGATGATCCGCATCAAAGTCGGCGCACCTGCCCTGTTCTACGCTTTCCCGGGAGAACCCCCGCTCCCCGCGGGAGCCCCATCGCCGAGGAAAGCGCCATGCCGTCCCGTTTCCCCCTGAGCCTGACCGCCATCGGCCTGACCGCTGCCGTTCTCCTCGCCCTGCCGCAGGCCGCCCTGGCCATCCCGGCCTTCGCGCGGCAGACGCAGATGAGCTGCAGCACCTGCCACGCGGCGGTGCCCAAGCTCAACAGCTTCGGCGAGTCGTTTTTGGCCAACGGCTACCGCCTGCCCAACTGGAAGGAGAAGCGCGAGAGCTACGGCGACGACCGCCTGGCCCTGCCGTCTTCGGTGCCCCTGGCGGTGCGCATCCAGGGCTTCGGCCAGCTGCGCAAGGCGGACCGGGCCAATACCAATGAGGAGGCGGCCAATGCGGACCTGCAGAGCCCCTACTTCATCAAGCTCCTGGGCGGGGCGCCGCTGACCGACCACATCAACGCCTATTTCTACGGCATCTACGCCGAGAAGGGCGAGAACGGCGGCGTGCTCATCGAGGACGCCTGGATCCGCCACGACGACGTCTTCGGCACCGGCGTCGAGCTCCAGCTCGGCCAGTTCCAGGTCTCCGACCTGATGTTCCCGCGCGAGGTGCGCCTGCCCTTCCAGGACTACATCCCCTACCGCATGGCCGGCATCACCTACGACCGGGGCATCCTGCTGTCGCGCGGGTTCGGGCCGGTGAGCATCGATATCGGCGTGACCAACGGCAACGGCATCGACGAGAGCCGGACCCTGACCGCCAGCGGCTACCAGCGCCCGGACCACAGCTTCGACAACAACGACCGCAAGTCGGTGTTCGGCCGCATCGGCGTCGATGCCGGTCCGCTCGACGTGGGCGTCTTCGGCTACCACGGCGCCCAGGCCAATGGCTTCCAGCAGGAGGGGGTGGGCAATGCCCCCGACCACACCGCGGGCAAGACCATCGCCGGCATCGACCTGTCCGGCCGGTTCGGCGGCAGCGTCTACTGGTACGCCCAGGGCCTGTACAACCGCTGGGACGACTTCCTGGCCGAGGGCGAGCACTACGCCTGGTGGGGCGGCTTCGCCGGGGTCGACTGGATCTACAGCCGGGAGTGGGCCTTCTCGCTGCTGTACAACTACGCCGACGCCGGCGACCTGGACAAGCTCGGCCTCAACCAGGAGCTCTCCGGCTCCCCGGTGTCCGACCCGCTGTCCAACTACCGCTTCGACGGCATCAACCTGAGCACGCTGACGGTCACCGCCGGCTACTACTTCGCCACCAACGTGCGCGGCGTGATCGAGGTCAACGGCGACCTCCAGCCCACCGACAGCTACGCCCACCGCGAGCCGGAGCACTACCTGCTGATGGGCCTGGACGCCGCCTTCTAGGCGCAGACTCGCTGCCGCAGCCACCGGGGTGCCCCACAGGGCGCCCCTTTTTACGGCTCCTCGGGGCCCCCGATGCGGCCGTGGCCCAGCAGGGGCAGGATCCAGTACGTCAGCCCCGCCCCGCCGAAGTCCTCGCCGAGCTCGGCCACCAGCCGGCGGGCGCCGTCGATGTCCGTGCGTACCCGCACCAGCAGCCGGCGCTCCCGCCCGCTAACCCGCTCCGCCTGGCCCATGAGCTCGGGCTCGCCGCCGTGGCGGTCCACCGCCTGGCTGGTGAAGGTGAGCTCGCTGTGGAAGGCGAGCAGCCAGTCGGTGAGCTCATCGGTCACCTCCGGCGGCGCCAGCAGGGACAGCAGGCATTCATCCGTCATGATCGCGGGCCTCCCGGGGTTGGCCGAAGCGGCGGTAGAGCACCGGCAGCAGGAACAGGGTCAGCAGGGTGGAGGTCGCCAGGCCGCCGATGACCACGATGGCCAGCGGCTTCTGCACCGAGGAGCCGGGGCCGGTGGCGAACAGCAGCGGCACCAGGCCGAGGGCGGCGATGCTGGCGGTCATCATCACCGGGCGCAGGCGCCGCCGCGCGCCTTCCTCCACCACCCGCGCCATGGGCAGGCCGAGGGCGTGCAGCTGGTTGAAGTAGGTGACCATGACCACGCCGTTGAGCACGGCGATGCCGAGCAGCGCGATGAAGCCCACCGACGCCGGCACCGACAGGTAGGCGCCCGTTCCCCACAGGGAGAACACCCCGCCGATCATGGCGAACGGCACGTTGAGCAGCACCAGGATCGCCTGACGCACCGAGCGGAAGGTGGTGAACAGCAGCACGAAGATCAGGCCGATGGCCACCGGCACCACGATGGACAGGCGCCTGGCGGCGCGCTGCTGGTTCTCGAACTCGCCGCCCCAGGCCACGCGGTAGCCGCGCGGCAGCTCCACCTGCTGGGCCACCGCCTTGCGGGCCTCCTGGACGAAGCCCACCAGGTCGCGGCCGGAGACGTTGGAGCGCACCACCGCCATGCGGCTGCCCTCCTCCCGGTTGACCTTCACCGGGCCCTCGGTGCGCTTGACCGTGGCCACCGCGGACAGCGGGATCAGCTTGCCGCTGGGTAGGGTGATGCGCAGGCTGGCGAAGTCCTCGGGCGAATGGCGCAGACCCTGCCCGCCGCGGATCTGCAGCGGGATGCGGCGCCGGCCCTTGTAGACCGTACCCACGCGCACGCCCTCGAGCTGGGCCTTGAGCAGGCCGGAGAGCTCCGCCACCGAGATGCCGAAGCGGCCGGCGGCCATGCGGTCCACGTCCACCTCCATGTACTGCAGGCCGCGGTTGTCGGTGTAGTAGACGTCCTGGCTGCCGTCGATGCCCTTCATCACATCGGCGATGGCCGAGGCCTTGTCGTTGAGGGTTTCCAGGTCCGGGCCGAACACCTTGACGGCGACGTCGCCGCGCACGCCGGTGAGCATCTCCGACACCCGCATCTCGATGGGCTGGGTGAAGGAGTAGGCCACGCCCGGGAATTCCTTCAGGACATCGCGCAGCTCGTCCAGGAAGGCCGCCTTGCTGGCCACCGTCCACTGCGAGCGCGGTTTGGTCTGCAGGAACATGTCGGTCTCGTTGAGCCCCATGGGGTCCATGCGCAGCTCGTCGGAGCCGGTGCGCGCCACCGCCCCGGTGACCTCGGGGACCTCCCGGATCAGGGCCTTCTGCACCCGGCGGTCGATGGCCAGGGATTCGTCCAGGGAGATGGAGGGCAGCTTGGCCAGCTGCACCACGGTGGTGCCTTCCTGCATGGTGGGCATGAAGGTCTTGCCGACGAGAGGGAACACCGCCGCCGCCCCCACCAGCAGGACCACCGCGCCGCCGGCCACCCACACCCCGCGGCGCAGGCTCCAGCGCAGGGCCGGGGCATAGGCCCGGTGCATCTGGCGCACCAGCCACGGATCCTGGTGGCTGACCTTGCGCACCAGGTAGCTGGCCAGCACCGGGATCACGGTCAGCGACAGCAGCAGCGAGCTGACCAGGGCGAACACGATGGTCAACGCCACCGGCACGAACAGCTTGCCCTCCAGCCCCTGCAGGGTGAGCAGCGGCAGGAACACGATGACGATGATCAGGATGCCGGAGGTCACCGGCACCGCCACCTCGCGCACCGCCCGGTAGATCAGGTGCATGCGCGGCAGGCGCCGGCGGCCGGCGCCCGCCTCCTCGAGGTGGGCCACCACGTTCTCCACCACCACCACCGCCGCGTCCACCAGCATGCCGATGGCGATGGCCAGCCCGCCCAGGCTCATGAGGTTGGCCGACAGGCCGAACCAGCTCATGAGCAGGAAGGTGGACAGCGCCGCCAGCGGCAGGATCAGGGCCACGGTGAGGGCGGCGCGCAGGTTGCCGAGCATGAGCACCAGCATCACCAGCACCAGGATCACCGCCTCCATGAGGGCGTCGGAGACGGTCTCCACGGCGCGGTCCACCAGGTTGCCGCGGTCGTAGAACACGTCCACGTGCACGCCCTCGGGCAGCTGGGGCCGGATCTCGTCCAGCTTGGCCTTGACCCCCGCCACCACCTTGCGCGCGTTGGCGCCGCGCAGGCCGAGGACCAGGCCCTCCACGGCCTCGCCGTGGCCGTCGGCGGAGACCGCCCCGTAGCGGGTCAGGCTGCCGATGTGCACGTCGGCCACGTCCTTGACCCGCACCGGGACGCCGTTGCTGCGGCTGACCACGATATTGCGCAGGTCGTCGAGGCTGGTGACCTGGCCCTGGGTCCGCACCATCAGGGTCTCCTCACCCTTGACCAGGCGGCCGGCGCCGTCGTTGCGGTTGTTGGCCGTCAGCGCTTGGCGCAGCTCGGTCAGGGAGATGCCGCGGGCATTGAGGCGGGCGTTGTCGGGATCCACCGCGTAGGTGGCCACCTTGCCGCCGAGGGCGTTGACGTCGGCCACTCCGTTCACCGAGCGCAGGGCGGGGCGGATGGTCCAGTCCAGCAGGGTGCGGCGCTCGGTCAGCGACAGGTCGCCCCCCTTGATGGTGAACATGAACATCTCGCCCAGCGGCGTGGTGGGCGGCGCCATGCCGCCGCTGATGTCATCCGGCAGCGAGCCCCAGATGCCGGACAGGCGCTCCGAGACCTGCTGGCGGGCCCAGTAGAGATCGGTGCCCTCGGCGAAGTCCACGGTGATCACCGTGACGCCGTACTTGGCCACCGAGCGCAGGGTCTCCTGGTGGGGGATGCCGCGCATCTCCACGCTCACCGGCGCGGTGATGCGCTCGTCCACCTGCTTGGGGGTCATGCCCGGGGCCTTGATGATGACCTTCACCTGGGTGGTGGAGACGTCCGGGAAGGCGTCGATGGGCAGACCGCGGAAGGCCACCGCGCCCGCCCCCACCAGCACCGCCACGGCGAGCAGCAGGAACATGCGCTGGGTCAGCGCGAACTGGATCACACGGCCGAGCATCAGTCACCTCCCCCGTAGCCGGACCAGGCGCCCTTGATGGCGGCCAGGCCGCTCACGGCCACAGACTGGCCGGCCTGGAGCGGGCCGCTGATCACCGCATCACCCTGGCGATGGCCGTGGACGTCCACGGGCACCGGGCGGAAGCCCTTGGCCACCCGCACGAACACCCAGTCCTGGCCCTGGTGGCGGACCACGGCGTCGCCGGACACGCGGAAGCGGGCCTCGCCGGCGCCCACCTCCAGGCGGGTCTCCACGAACTGGCCCGGCCGCAGGCAGTCCTCGCCGCCGGCCACGCGGGCACGCACCAGCACCGTCTGGCTCTCGGCCTCGGCGGTGCGACCCACCAGCGTGACTTCGGCCTTCATGCCGGCGCACGGCACGCTCACCGGCGCGCCTTCCTTCACCCCCTGGAGGCGGTCCAGCGGCAGCCGGATCTCCAGCCATAGCGGGTTGAGGCGGGCCACCCGGTAGAGCGGCTCGGCCTGCTGGACCCGCTTGCCGACGCTGGCCATCTTCTCCACCACCACGCCGTCGATGGGGGCGGTGACAGTGAGGCGGCTGGACAGCTTGCGGGTCTCCGCCAGGCGCTTGATGGCCGGGTCGGACATCCCGGCCAGACTCAGTGCGTGGCCCCGCGCTTCCAGACGCGCCTGGGCCTGGTGGTAGCGGCTGCGGGTCTCCTGGAAGCGGCGCTTGGGGATGATGCCCTCGTCCACCAGCTGGCGATCCCGTTCCAGGGCGGCCTTGGCCACCCCGCGCTCGGAGCGGGCCTGCAGGAAGTCCTGCTGCATGGTCACCAGCTCGGGGCTGCGGATCTCCGCCAGCGGGTCGCCGGCGGCCACGTCCTGCTCGACGGCGGCGTCCAGGGCCGCCACCAGTCCGCCCTGCGGGGCGCTCACCACCTGCTCCTGGTCGGGCGGGATGACCACCCGCGCGGGCAGGGCGTCGGTCTGGACGCCCTCGGCGGCGGCCACCTCGGCGGTGGCGATGCCCAGGCGCTGCATCTGGGCGTCGGTGATGACGATCTCGTGCGAGGCCTGGGCGGTCACCGTCCAGGCCGCGAGCACGGCTAGTGCGAGGAAGCGGAATGGGGCCACGGGATGTCTCCGGCTGCTTGGTTGTAGCGGGCGACGGCGCGCTGCAGGGTGAGCTCGCGCCGGGCGCGGTCGCGGCGGGCGCCGGCGTACTTCTCCTGCACCTTGATCAGGTCGATGAGGTCGTACTCGCCGGCGTCGAAGGCCTTGCGCGCGAGGTCGCGGGAATCGCGCGCCATGCGCTCGCGCTCACGGGCCTGGTCCAGGGTCTGGCGGGCGGCGGCGATGCTCTCGCGGGCCCGGTCCAGGGCCTGACGGGTCTGGCGCCGGACGCGGTCGAGGCGCGCGCGGGCGGCCGCCAGGTCCACACCCGCGGCCGCCTCCGCGGCCCGGCGCTGGGTGGACAGCCCGAAGGGCACGCGCACCGAGGCCAGCAGGCTGTTGACGGTGGTGCCGTCGGCGGCGCGCTCGCGGCGGCTGCCCAGCAGGAGCGAGGGATTGGCCGCCGACTCCTTGCCGGCCAGGTCGCGCTGGGCACGCAGGCGCTGGACAGCGCGGGCCGCCCGCGCCACCGCCGGGTGGTCGGCAAGCGCCGGGGCGGCGTCGGCGCGCTCCTCGCGCCAGCCGTCCGGGACCCGCTCCAGGCCGGTGAGGCGGCGGTAGCGGCTGCGCAGCACCCGCAGGCGGGAGCGGGCCTCGGTGAGGGCGGTGCGCTTCTCCCCGACGCGCTCGCGCGCCATCAGCAGGTCGGTGCGGGCCAGGTCGCCCAGCTCCAGGCGGCGCTTGACCTTGTCGCGCAGGGAGCGGGCCGTCTCCAGCTCGGTGCGGGCCAGGGCCACGCGGTTGCGCTGCAGGGCCAGCGCCCACAGCGCCTCGCGCACGGCGCCGGCGGCCTTCAGCCGCAGCGCGCGGCGGCCGGCCTCGGCCTGGGCGGCGGCGCCCTCGGCCACGGCGGCGCGCGCGGCCTTCTGGCCGGGGCGCCACAGCGGCAGGTCGAGACCGGCCTCCCATTCGCGGTTGCCGGCGCCGGTGCCCACGGCGTCGTTGTAGTGGGTCAGCTCCACCGCCGGGTTGCCCGGCAGCCAGGCCGAGGCGCGGCGGTCGAGGGCGCCTGCCTCGGCCCGGCGGGCGGCCGGGCGGGCACGCTCCGGGAAGCGCTCGGCGGCGGCGCGCACCACCTGCCCCAGCTTGAGCCCGGGGTCGGAGGTCAGCGACGCATGGGGGTCGGCCGCGCCGGCGGCCGCGGGCAGCGTCAGCGCAGCCGCCGCGGCGGCCGCGAGGGCGCGGGGACCCCTCGATCTATGACGGATTAGGCCTGGGGCCATGGGGGATACTCCCTGGACCGGTGAATCGGACGACCCAAGGATAGGGAGGCAGGCTTAAGTCAATCTGAACAGCCCGGATCCTGCGGCGGCCATGAAAAAACCGACCACGCGGGCCGGTTGCGGGGAGCAGCAATCGGGGCGGGGAGGGCGGGCTCAGTCGTCGAGCAGGCCCTGCCATTCCAGCGGCAATTGATGCTTCTTGGCGGCATTGCAGTCGGGGCAGCAGGGGACGACATTGCCCTTGGTGGTCTCGCCGCCGCGGATGAGCGGCACCACATGGTCCATGGTCAGCTCCTTCGCCGGGAAGGAGCCGCCGCAATAGTGGCATACGCCCCGGGCGCGCTTGCGCTTCCACCACTGGCTGCGCTTGAGCTCGCGCGCCTTGGCCTTCTCGCGGGCCACGTGCTCGTCGGAGGCGGGGATGAAGAACAGGGAGTCGTCGCCGGCCACCGGGGCCTCCTCACTCAGGAAACGGCAGGGGAACGCCAAGACGCCAAGCACACCCTGGAGATACTAGGTTGGGGGCGGCCAAGGAGATTCACCGACCCCGGGGGTCGACCCGGTTTAGGCCGGTGAGCATCAATAGCCTAGGCGGTTTGCCAGGGGGCCATGACCGAGAAGGGCGGAGTCTCCGGCATCATGCGCCGTACTTGGCGTCTTGGTGCCTTGGCGTTCCAAGCATTCTTCGTTTTCGAGTGCCGGAGGCACCCAGGGTTCCCGCCTCAGACAGAGAGGTCTTTCCAGAAGACCTTGGAATTGCGGTCCAGGTTATACAGCCCCTGGCGATCAACGGGCAGGGCGTCCAGCCCCGCCTCGGCGAAGCCGCGCTCGCGGAACCAGTGCTCGGCCCGGGTGGTGAGCACGAACAGGGCGGACAGGCCCCAGTCCCGGGCGCGCGCCTCGGCCTCGGCCAGCAGGGCATCGCCGCGGCCCTGGCCGCGGTAGTCGGGGTGCACGGCCAAACAGGCCAGCTCCGCCCCCCCGGCATCCGGGAAGGGGTAGAGGGCGGCCGTGGCCACCACGGTGCGGTCGCGCTCCATGACCAGGAAGCGATCCACCTCCGCCTCCAGCCGCTCCCGCCCGCGCCGCACCAGGGTGCCATCGGCCTCCAGCGGCTCGATCAGCTCCAGGATGCCGCCGATGTCGTCGGCGGTGGCCGGCCGGGTCTCCTCGTAGCGGTCAGCGGCGATCAGGGTGCCCACACCGTCGCGGGTGAACAGCTCCTGCAGGATGGCGCCGTCGCGGTGGCGGCTCACCAGATGGACGCGGGGCACTCCCGCCTCGCAGGCGGTCAGGGCCGTGCGCAGGTGCAGGGCGATCTCCTCCGGCAGGTCGGCGCGCTTGGCCAGGGCCTGGCGAACCTCGTCCAGGCCCACCTGCTGCTGCAGGTCGCCGTGGATGTCGGTCAGCCCCTGGTTGTCCACCAAAAACAGCAGCTTGTCGGCGCGCAGGGCGCCGGCGGCGGCGGCCGCCACCTCCTCGGCGCGCAGATTGAACAGCTCGCCGGTGGGCGAATAGCCGGCGGGCGACAGCAGCACCACCTCGCCGGCGTCCAGGCGGCCGCGGATGCCGCTAGCGTCCACGCTGCGCACCTCGCCGGTGTACTCGTAGTCCACCCCGCCGCGTACGCCCAGCGGCCGGGCGCGCAGGAAGTTGCCGGAGCCCACCACCAGGCCGGCGCCGGCCATGGGCGTGTTGGCCAGGCCCATGGACAGGCCCGCCTCGACCTCCAGGCGCAGCCGCCCCACGGCCTCCTTGACCGCGCCCAGGGCGGCGGCGTCGGTGACCCGCCAGCCCTGCTCGTAGCGCGGCCTGAGCTCGCGCGCGGCCAGGCGCTGCTCGATCTGGGGCCGGGCCCCGTGCACCAGCACCAGGCGCACGCCCAGGCTGTTGAGCAGGGCCAGATCGTGGGCCAGGGCGGTGAACTGGCCGTCGCTGACCACCTCGCCGCCGAACACCACCACGAACGTCCGGCCGCGGAAGGCGTGGACGTAGGGTGCGGCGGCGCGGAAGGAGCGCACGAATTCGGGCTGGTCGGACGACATGGCGGGGCCTCACCCCGTGGCTTGCGGATCCGGCCTCTAGCCTAGCAGACCAGCCGGACACAACCCATTTTTGCCCGCCCCCCGCTCCCCTTGCGGCCCCCTGGCCAGGGAGTGCCCGGGTTCTGCTAGGATGCCGGAGTGGATATCCCATTTTTCGGCGACGCGTCCTGGAGGCACCGCCATGAGCCAATCGTCGTCTTCCGGCATGCTGGACAGCCTGGCCCGCGAGATCGGGCAGGCCCTCGGACGGCTGGGGCTCCCGCCCGAGCGCATGGAGCAGGCGGTCCGGGACGCGGTGCGACCGGTCCTGGAGCGCATGGACCTGGTCACCCGCGAGGAGCTCGAGCAGCAGCAGCGCAGCCTGGACCAAGCGCGCCGGCGCATCGAGGCGCTCGAGGCCAAGCTGGGCGTGGAGCCGGGCTCCAGCGCCCAGGGCTTCGGCAGCGAGCCGCTGGAGCCCGATCCGGGCGATCCCTCCTCCGGCTACGACGCCAACGAGCCGCGCAAGTAGACCGGACGCCACAATCCGGAAAAGGGGGGAGCCGTGGCGCATGCGGTGATCGCCAGCCGCGCGCTGGCCGGTGTCGCGTCGCCGCCGGTAGAGGTGGAGGTGGACCTGGCCGGGGGGCTGCCGGCGCTGGCCATCGTCGGCCTGCCCGAGGCGGCGGTGAAGGAGGCCAAGGACCGCGTGCGCGCGGCCCTGGTGAATAGCGGCTACGACTTCCCCACCGCCCGCGTCACGGTCAACCTCGCCCCCGCCGACCTGCCCAAGGACGGCGGCCGCTTCGACCTCGCCATCGCCCTCGGCATCCTGGCCGCCTCCGGCCAGCTGCCGCGCGCGGCCACCGACGGTTTCGAGCTCCTGGGCGAGCTGACCCTGGACGGACGCCTGCGCCCGGTCACCGGCGCGCTGGCGGCGGCCCTGGAGCTGGCCGGCAGCGGCGCCGCCCTGGTGGTGCCCGCGGACAATGCCGCCGAGGCGGCGGTGGCCGGCACCGTGCCCGCCTTCGGCGCCGCTTCCCTCAATGCGGTCACCGCCCACCTGCGCGGCGACGCCCCGCTTGCCGCCGCCGCGCCCGGCCCGGCCCCCGCCCACGATCCGCCGGACCTGGCCGACGTGCGCGGCCAGGCCCCCGCCAAGCGCGCCCTGGAGGTGGCCGCCGCCGGCGGCCACGGCCTGCTGATGAGCGGGCCGCCCGGGGCCGGCAAGACCCTGCTGGCGCGCTGCCTGCCCGGCATCCTGCCGCGGCTGGACCCGAGCCACCAGATCGAGGCGGCGCGCATCCGCTCGGTCCAGGGCGAGACGGTCACCGCCCTGGACCCGGTACCGCCCTTCCGCGCCCCGCACCACTCGGCCTCCATGCCCGCCCTGGTGGGCGGCGGCAGCCCGCCGCGGCCGGGCGAGATCACGCGCGCCCACCGGGGGGTGCTGTTCCTGGATGAGCTGCCCGAGTTCCAGCGCTCGGTGCTCGAGGCCCTGCGCGAGCCCCTGGAGACCGGGGAGGTGAGCGTGGCACGGGCGCGCGCCACCCTGCGCTTCCCCGCCCGATTCCAGCTGCTGGCCGCCATGAATCCCTGCCCCTGCGGCTATCTGGGCGACCCGCGCCATGCCTGCCGCTGCACGCCGGCCCAGGTGCGGCGCTACCGCGGCCGCCTGTCCGGCCCCCTGCTGGACCGCATCGATCTGCAGCTGGAGGTGCCGGCGCTGCCGGTGGAGGAGCTGCGCCCGGGCTTGACCGGCGACGGCGAGGCCTCGGCGACGGTTCGGGAGCGCGTGGAGGCGGTACGCCAGCGCCAGCTGGCGCGCATGGGCGTCGCCGCCGGCGAGCTGGACGGTGGCGGGGTGAGCGCCCACTGCCGCCCGAACGACGATGCCCTGGCCTTCCTGGAGACCGCCAGCAACCGCCTGGGGCTTTCGGCCCGCGCCTTCCACCGGGTGCTCAAGCTGGCCCGGACTGTGGCCGACCTGGACGGCGCCGAGGTGATCGGCCAATCCCACGTGGCCGAGGCCATCCACTACCGCCGCCTGGACCGCGACGGCGGCGAGCCGGGCTAGGTGTCCCTCATGCGCTTCGACACCACCGACCTGGAGGCGGCCAACCGGGCGGGCCTTCTGGGCCCCGAGCAGACCGCGCGTCTGGCCGCGTTCCTTGAAGAGCGCCAGCGCGGCCGCCCCGGCTTCCGCATGGCCCACCTGCTGCAGTACCTGGGCGGGCTGATCGCCATCGGCGCCCTGACCCTGTTCATGAACCTGGGCTGGGAGCGCTTCGGCGGCTGGGGACTGCTGGCCATCGCGGCCGCCTATGCCGCCGCCTCGGTCGTGGCCGCCGGCGCCCTCGAGCGCCGGGGCCACGCGCTGGCCGCCGGGCTGCTCGCAGCGCTCGCGGTGGCGGTGGTGCCGCTGGGCATCTACGGCCTGCAGGTGGGCCTGGGGTGGTTGACCCCCGGCCACGAGTCCGCCTATCGGGCCTTCCACCGCTACGTGGACTGGCGCTGGCTGTTCATGGAGCTGGGCACCCTGGCCGCCGGGGCCGCGACCCTGTACCGCTTCCGCCTGCCGGTTCTCACCCTCCCGGTGGCGGTGACCGGCTGGTACCTGGGCATGGACCTGGCCCCTTTCCTGTTCGGCCCCGAGCCGGCCGCCGCTCCATGGTCCGCGCAGCTGGAGCTGCGCGGGCTGGTGGCCATCTGGATGGGCATCGCCCTGGCCGGCATCGCCCTGTGGCTGGATCTCCGCGGCGGGCGGCGTCCCGACTTCGGCTTCTGGCTCTACCTGTTCGGGGTGCTGTCCTTCTGGGGCGGGCTGATGATGCAGCACGCCGACAGCGAATGGGACCGCCTGGGCTTCCTGGCCATCAATCTCGCCCTCCTGGGCCTGGGGATACTGCTCGTGCGCCGGGTGCTCGCCGTCTTCGGCGGCCTGGGCGTGGCCCTGTACCTGGGGCACCTGGCCCACGACCTGTTCGCCGACAGCCTGCTCTTTCCCTTCGCCCTCACCGCCGCGGGGCTGCTGATCGTCTGGCTGGGGCTGCTTTGGCAGCGCCACGAGCAGGACCTGATCCAGGGCATGCAGCGCCGCCTGCCCGCCGGGCCGCGGCGACGCCTGGAGGCCATGCGCCGGGCCTGATTCGCCACCTCCCTGACGTCCGCGGCGGGCTGCGCTAGAATTGCCTCCCACTCCTGGCCGGCCGTTCCCCTCCCCCGGAGGCGGAGGCGGGCCCCACCAGCCGCCGGGACCATGACCGAGCCTTTCGCCGCGGACACCGACCTGTTCCCCACCCTGGGCCCCTGGCGCCCGCCGGCATCCTGGGCCGGCGAGCTGGCAGGGCGCGCCCAGCTGGCCGACTGGCTGGCGCTGGCCGGCTCCCTCACCGAAGCCCTGCGGGCCGCCTGCCCCGAGGCCTTCTCCCTGCACATCCATCGCCGGCTCACGGTGCCCCTGCCCGCCGCCGGCGCCGAGCTGCTGCAGCGGCCGGCCGGCGAGGCCGTCCATCAGCGCGAGGTCTATCTGCGCTGCGGCGGCACCGACCTGGTGTTCGCGCGCAGCTGGATCCCGCAAGGGGTGCTGCCGGACCCGGGGGAGTACCCCCTCGGCGACCGCCTGTTCGAGCCCTCGGCGGACGTGGCGCGCCTGCGCCTGGAGGCGGCGCCGGTGGCGGGCGCCGGCGGCGAGACGCTGTGGGCCCGGCGCTCGCTGCACCGGGCCGGCGGCGGCCGGCTGCTGGTGGGGGAGGTGTTCCTGCCGGGGATGGACACGCTGTGAGCGCGGCCACCCCCGCCACCCGGCTCGGCGCCTACGCCCGCCTCATGCGCTGGCACCGGCCCATCGGCACCCTGCTGCTGCTGTGGCCGACGCTGTGGGCGCTGTGGATCGCCGGGGACGGTGCGCCCCCGGCCTGGATCGTGGCGGTGTTCGTGGTCGGCACCTTCCTCATGCGCTCCGCCGGCTGCGTCATCAACGACTACGCCGACCGCGACCTCGATCCCCACGTGGCGCGCACCCGCGACCGCCCGCTGGCGGCCGGCGAGGTGGGCCCGCGCGAGGCACTGGCGCTGTTCGCCGCGCTGGGCCTGGTCGCCTTCGCCCTGGTGCTCCTGCTCAACCGGCTGACCGTCTACCTGGCCCTGGTGGGGGTGGTGCTGGCCGCCACCTACCCGTTCATGAAGCGCTTCACCCACCTGCCGCAGGCGTACCTGGGCATGGCCTTCGGCTGGGGCATTCCCATGGGCTTCGCGGCGGTGGCGGGGGAGGTCCCGGCCATCGCCTGGACCCTGTTCGCCGCCAACATCTGCTGGACCCTGGCCTACGACACCATGTACGCCATGGAGGACCGCCCCGACGACCTCGCCATCGGCGTGCGCTCCACCGCCGTCCTGCTCGGCGACTGGGACCGGGTCGCGGTGGCCGCCTTCCAGCTGGCCACCCTGGCCCTGCTCGCCGTGGTCGGCGCCCAGGCCGGCTTCGGCGGCTGGTACGCCCTCGGCCTGCTGGGAGCGGTCGCCTTCGGCGCCTACCAGCAGTGGCTCATCCGCCGCCGCGAGCGCGGTCCCTGCCTGCGCGCCTTCCTCAACAACCAGTGGCTGGGCGGCGCGGTGTTCGCCGGCATCGTGCTGGAATACGCTACGGCCTAGGGGACGCCAAGGCGCCAAGACGCCAAGGACACCCCATTGATCCTGGGTTTGGAGCTGGCCGAGGCCCCTTGCCCGACCCATGGCTCGAGGGGGGGGTGGCCGTTACGGGCCAAGCACCCGGATCGCTGCCACGAGCAAGTGACGAGGGAAGGCTGAGCCCCAGCATGCATCCGGCGTTGTTGGTGTCTTGGCGCCTTGGCGTTCCCAACGCCTTTGACTTTCCAGAAAGGCCCCGTAAATGAAAGACCTGCGTGACTTCCTCGACCTGCTGGAGGCCAAGGGCGCCCTCAAGCGCATCGACGCCGAGGTGGACCCGCACCTGGAGATGACCGAGATCAGCGACCGGGTGCTGCGCGCCGGCGGCCCGGCCCTGCTGTTCGAGCGGCCCAGGACCGGCGCCTTCCCGGCCCTGACCAACCTGTTCGGCACCGCCGAGCGCATCGCCTGGGCCATGGGCCGCGAGTCCACCGCCGAGCTGCGCGAGGTGGGCCGGCTGCTGGCCTACCTCAAGGAGCCCGAGCCCCCCGGCGGCTTCCGCGAGCTGTGGGAGACCGTGCCCATCCTGCGCAAGGCCCTGAACATGCGGCCGAAGGAGCGCAAGAACCCGCCCTGCCAGGAGGTGGTGGTGGAGGGCGACGACGTCGACCTCTCAAGCCTGCCGGTGCAGACCTGCTGGCCGGAGGACGCCGGGCCGCTGATCACCTGGGGCATCACCGTCACCCGCGGCCCCGACCAGGCGCGCCAGAACATGGGCATCTACCGCCAGCAGGTGATCGGCCGCAACCGCGTCATCATGCGCTGGCTGGCCCACCGCGGCGGCGCCCTGGACTACCGGCGCTGGCGCGAGGTCCACGGCGATGCGCCGTTCCCCATCGCGGTGGCGCTCGGCCCGGACCCGGCCACCATCCTGGCGGCGGTCACGCCGGTGCCGGATACGCTATCCGAGCACCAGTTCGCCGGCCTGCTGCGCGACGCCCGCACCGAGCTGGCGCAGGGGATCGGGGTGGACCTGCAGATCCCGGCGCACACCGAGATCGTCCTGGAGGGCCACATCCACCCGGGCGACACCGCGGTGGAGGGCCCCTTCGGCGACCACACCGGCTACTACAACGAGACCGAGACCTTCCCGGTGCTCACCGTGGAGCGCATCACCCACCGCCGCGATCCCATCTACCACACCACCTACACCGGCCGCCCCCCCGACGAGCCGGCGGTGCTCGGGCTGGCCATGAACGAGCTGTTCGTGCCGCTGCTGCAGAAGCAGTTTCCGGAGATCACCGATTTCCACCTGCCCATGGAGGGCTGCTCCTACCGCATGGCGGTGGTGAGCATGACCAAGCAGTACCCGGGCCACGCCAAGCGGGTGATGATGGGGGTGTGGTCGTTCCTTCGCCAGTTCATGTACACCAAGTTCGTCATCGTGGTGGACGACGACATCGACATCCGCAGCTGGGACGACGTGGTGTGGGCGCTCACCACCCGCGTCGACCCCAGCCGCGACACCACCCTGGTGGACAACAGCCCCATCGACTACCTCGACTTCGCCTCCCCGGTGTCGGGGCTGGGCTCCAAGATGGGCATCGACGCCACCAACAAGTGGCCGGGAGAGAGCGATCGCGAATGGGGGCGGCCGGTGCGCATGGACGCCGACACCCGCGCGCGCATCGACGCCCTGTGGCCGCAGCTGGGTCTGGACTGAGGGGGGGCGGCGCTCAGCGCCGCAATCGGGCGGGAAGGGGACCCCGCCACAAGCGCCAGGCCAAGAGGGCCAGGAGCGCCGCCACCAGCCCGGCCAGCCAGCCGTGGGCCAGCACCTGGTAGGGCGTGACCCCCTGGCGCGGACGCACCCGCACCCGGGCCACGCCGGGCCGGTCCGGCGGGATGGCGGCAAGGACGCGGCCGAAGCGGTCGGCGGCGAAGGTCAGGCCGGTGTTGGCCACGCGCAGCATGGGCCGGCCCATCTCGCGCGCGCGGGCGCGGGCGATCTGGGCGTGCT
Source organism: Gammaproteobacteria bacterium (assembly GCA_035267605.1). Taxonomy (GTDB): domain Bacteria; phylum Pseudomonadota; class Gammaproteobacteria; order Thiohalorhabdales; family Thiohalorhabdaceae; genus Thiohalorhabdus. Next base: position 16,022 of record DATFLO010000083.1, on the reverse strand, counting down.
GGTCGGGGCCGGAGGAGCGACCGAACCAGGCGTCGTTGGTGACATTGACCAGCACCGTGGCGCCGGCATGGACGGTGGCGGCGACCTCCCGCGGGAAGGCGTCCTCGTAGCAGATGGACAGGCCGGCGCTGTAGCCGTCCAGCCGCAGCGGGGCGGCGTTCCTCCCGGGCACGAAGGTACCGTCGCCGGGCACGAACTTCTCGGCGAAGAACAGGATGCTGCGCAGGGGCACATACTCGCCGAAGGGCACCAGGTGGCGCTTGCGGTAGCGGCCGTGGTGCGCCCCCAGGGCGAGGACGGTGTTGTAGAACTGCTTGCGGCCGTCCACCCACTCGCGCTCGGGAACGCCCAGCAGCAGGGTGGTGCCGCGGGCCCGGGCCTCGCCGCCGAGCCGGTCCAGGTAGCCCCGGATGCGGTCGGCGAACAGGGGCACCGCGGTCTCGGGCCAGACCACCAGGTCCGCGCCCAGGTGCTCGCGCGTGAGCCGGGCGTAGCGGGCCAGGATGGTGGCCCGCCGGCCCCGGTCCCACTTGGCCTCCTGCGGGACGTTGCCCTGGACCAGGGCCGCGTCCACCGCGGGACCGTCGGCGCGGGTCCAGCCCACCGTCCCCAGTCCGGCCCCCGCCGCCACCAGGCCCGCCGCCGCCAGCCCGAAGGCGCCGGCCGGGGCCGCTTGCGAGCGCAGCAGGGCCCTTCCCGCCAGCAGCACGAGGCCGTTGACGGCCGCTACCACCAGCCCCGCTCCCGGGCTGCCCAGGACGGGCAGCCAGCCGCCCAGGGGCCCGGGCACCTGGCTGACGCCCAGGGCGAGCCAGGGGAAGCCGGTGAAGGCCCAGCCGCGCAGCAGCTCGAGGCCGGCCCACAGCACCGGCAGGGCGAGCGCATAGCGCAGGGCGGCCGAGCCGCCCAGCCAGCCGCCCAGCAGGGCGAAGGCGGCGGGGTAGAGGGCGCAGTAGAGCACCAGCAGGGCCCAGGTGGGCAGCGCCAGGGCCAGCGGCATGTGGCCGAAGGTGTGGATGGTGGGCAGGAGCCAATGCAAACCGGCCCCGAACAGGCCCAGCCCGAAGGCCAGGCCGCGGCGGAAGCGGCGGCCCGGCCGGGGCTCATCGGTGGCCAGCAGCAGCGGGATGAGGGCCAGCCAGGCCAGGAAGTAGAGCTTGGCAGGGGCGAAGGCCAGGGGCAGGGCCAGGCCGGCGGCCAGGTTCAGGAGGTCCGGCCCCAGGGGACGAAGCCTGCTCACGCCGGGCTCACGCCGGCTCGCCGGATTCGCCGCCGGCCTCCGGGGTGGGCTCGCCGCTCTCCACCACCCGGATGGACCGGATGCGACGGCGGTCGGCCCGGATCACCTCCAGCAGCAGGCGGTCCACCCGGACCGACTCGCCCACCGCCGGCAGGTGGCCCATGCGGCGGACCATCCAGCCGCCGAGGGTGTCCACGCCGTCGCCCTCCAGGTGGCAGCCGAAACGGGCGGCGAAGGTCTCCAGCGGGATCTGGGCATCCACCTGGAAGCGGCCGCGGCCGCGCTGCTCGACCATGACCGCCTCGATGTCGAACTCGTCCTCGATCTCGCCGACGATCTCCTCGAGCACGTCCTCGATGGTCACCAGCCCGGCGGTGCCGCCGAACTCGTTGACCACGATGGCCATGTGGTTGCGGCTGGCGCGGAATTCGTGCAGCAGGCTGTCCAGGTGCTTGCTCTCGGGCACGAATACCGGCGGCCGGATCACCGACAGCAGGTCGAACTGCTCGCGCTCGGCGGCCGCCCAGTAGCGCAGCAGGTCCTTGGCGTACAGGATGCCGCGGACGTCGTCGCGGTCCTCGCCCACCACCGGCAGGCGCGAGTAGCCCACCTCCACGATGCGGGGGATGAAATCGGCCGGATCCTCGTCGGTCCGGACCACCTCCATCTGGCCCCGGGGAACCATGACGTCCCGCACCCGGGTCTCCGAGACCTTGAAGATGCCCTCGATCATGTGCAGGTCCTCGACGTCCAGCAGGCCCTGGTCGCCGGCCTCCCGCAGCATCTCCAGCAGCTCCTCGCGCGACTCGGGGGCCGCCCCCAGGCCGCGCGCCAGGCGCTCGATCCAGCTTCGTCGTCTCGGGCCTTCCTCGGCCACCGCGCTACTCCTCCGCAAAGCTAACCTTCCGGGTGGTAGGGATCGCCGTACCCCAGTTCTGCCAGGATCCGCCGCTCCAGGTCTTCCATGATCTCGGCCTCGGCCGCCTCCTGGTGGTCGTAGCCGAGGAGGTGGAGGCTGCCGTGGACCACCATATGGGCCCAGTGCGCTTCCTCCGCCTTGCCCTGCTCGGCGGCCTCGCGCGCCACCACCTCCGGGCAGACCACCAGATCGCCCAGGGCCGGCTCCCACGGCCCTGCGGGCAGGTCCGCCGGGAACGAGAGGACGTTGGTGGGGCCTTCCTTGCCGCGGAAATCGGCATTCAACCGGGCCATCCCCGCCGCGTCCTCGGCGCGCACCACCACCTCGCCCGGCGGGGCGCCCCCCGGCACCCCCGCCAGCGCGGCGTGGACCCATGCGGTCACTCGTTGCGGCGCGGGGAGACCGGCGGCCCCGTCCGGAAACTGGATTACCACCGGGTGGGGGCCCTCCGCCACGGGGCCTCGCTCGGGAGGGGGGTCAGCCACGGCGTTCCCCCCGCCGCGCCGGGCCGCCGGCCCCCATCATGGCCCGGCCGGATCGCACACCGCAACGCGGCGGCGCCGGTAGCGGCAACGGGGACACAGGCTCCGGGTTGTTCGCGGTCATGGTCAGGGAGACAGTCCCGGGCGGGCGTTCAGGGGGTGGCGGCGAGCCGGGGCTCGGTCAGGTTTCCGCGCAGGGAATTGGGCCGGGCCTCGGTGATGGTTACGTCCACCAGCTCGCCGATGCGCTCGGCCGGGGCCGGGAAATTGACGATGCGGTTGCAGGGGGTGCGGCCCATGAGCTCCGCCGGATCCTTGCGGCTCGGCCCCTCCACCAGCACGGTGCGCCGCTGGCCCACCAGGGCGCGGCTCTTGTCCATGGCCTGCTGGTTGAGGCGGGCCTGCAGGACGCTCAGGCGCTCGGCCTTGACCGATTCCGGCACGTCGTCGGGGATCTCGGCGGCCAGCGTCCCCGGCCGGGGGCTGTACTTGAAGGAGAAGCTGGCGTCCAGATCGGCCTCCGCCACCAGCGCCAGGGTGTCGGCAAAGTCCTCGTCGGTCTCGCCGGGGAAGCCGACGATGAAGTCGGAGCCGATGGCGATGTCGGGCCGGGCCTCACGCAGGCGGGCCACCTTGTCCAGGAACTCGGCGCGGCTATGGTTGCGGTGCATGCGCGCCAGCAGACGGTCGGATCCCGACTGCACCGGCAGGTGCAGGTGCGACACCAGCTCGGGGATCTCGCGGAAGGCCTCGATCAAGCCCTCGCCGAACTCGTTGGGATGGCTGGTGGTGAAACGCAGGCGGTCGATGCCGCTGATGCCGGCCAGATAGTGCAGGAGGAGGCCGAGATCGGCCTCGGTGCCGTCCTCCATGGCGCCGCGATAGCCGTTGACGTTCTGGCCCAGGAGGGTCAGCTCGCGCACGCCCTGCTGGGCCAGCTCGAAGCCCTCGGCGAGGACGTCGTCGAACGGCCGGGAGAGCTCCCGGCCGCGGGTGTAGGGCACCACGCAGAAGGTGCAGAACTTGTCGCACCCTTCCATGACGGTAATGAAGGCGCGCGCCCGCTCCACCCTCGGCGCCGGCAGGTGATCGAACTTCTCGATCTCGGGGAAATCCACATCCACGAGGCCTGAGCCCTGGCGCCCGGCCTCGTCGATCATCTGCGGCAGACGGTGGATGGTCTGGGGCCCGAACACGAGGTCCACATACGGCGCGCGCTGACGGATCCGGGCCCCCTCCTGCTGGGCGACGCAGCCGCCCACCCCGATCACCACCTCGGGGCGCGCCTCCTTGAGGGGGCGCCACCGGCCCAGCTCGGAGAACACCTTCTCCTGGGGCTTCTCGCGCACCGAGCAGGTGTTGAGCAGGAGGATATCGGCCTGTTCCGGGTCGTCGGTAAGGGTGACGCCCACGGCCTGGTCGAGCAGGTCCACCATGCGGGTGGAGTCGTGCTCGTTCATCTGGCAGCCGAATGTCCGGATGTACAGCTTCTTCGCCACTTTGGGGACCACGCCTTTCAACGGAAGGGCATTATAGGCCGCCTCCCGCCCCCGGCCAAGGAGGGGCGGGGGCGGGATCCGGCAGGGAGTTTGCATTCCTGCGGGTAACCGTTGGCGGCCCCTTCACTTTGCCATTAATGGCGTTAGGCTGAAAAGAGCGTTCCGCAACCGGTCAGTGCCTGCCCGCAACCCCGCGGGGACCCGATTCCGGCACCGAGCCAAAAAGGGGGGCTCTGTGACCGCTCGCCGCACGGCGACCCCGTCGCGGTCGTCCCAAACGCCCGGCACCCCGGGCGCTCCCTGTGCAAGCTCTGGACCCCGGCCACGGGGCCCGCCTGCCCCGATCATGCCCCGCCCGCCACCGGCGGGCGGGGCATGCCGTCGTCATGCCGTTTCGTTCCAACCCAGTCCGTTCCCCGCCGTGCCCGACACGGCCCCGCATCCTCCAAGGAGACGTACCATGAGCAACCTGATCCAGTTCCCCGAGACCAGCCACGTCTACACCCACTCCAACGTCCAGCTCGACAAGGACCGGGGGGCCGCCATCCTGTCCATGGACCCCCATCCCCGCCCCAGCTTCACTCCGGAGCTTTTGGGCGATATGAAGGCCTTCCAGGACGAGGTGGCGCGCCGCGTGCGGCTGGCCCTCGACGAGGACCGCGCGCCCGAGATCCGCTACACCGTCCTGGCCTCCGACATGGACGGCATCTTCAACTTCGGCGGCGACCTCAACCGCTTCGTGGAGCTGATCCGCGCCGGCGACGGGGAAGGGCTTCTGAAGTACGCCATGGACTGCGTGGAGATCGTCCACGCCTACAGCGTCGGCTACGACCTGCCCGTGACCACCATCGCGCTGGTGGAGGGCCGGGCCCAGGGAGGCGGCCTGGAGTCGGCGCTGTCCTGCAACATCCTGATCGCGGAAAAGGGAACCCAGCTGGGCCTGCCCGAGGTCCTGTTCAACCTGTTCCCGGGCATGGGGGCCTACAGCTTCCTGTCCCGCAAGATCGGTTCGTCGCTGGCCGAGCGCATGATCCTGTCCGGCCGTCTGTACGAGGCCGAGGAGCTCTACGACATGGGCGTGGTGGACGTGCTGGCCGAGGCCGGGGAGGGCCGTGAGCGGCTCAACGCCTTCCTGGAGGAATCGGACAAGCGCAACTCCGCCCACCGTCTGATTCACCGGGTGCACAGCACCCACAACCGCGTGCCCTTCGCCGAGCTCAAGGACATCACCGAGCTGTGGGTGGAATCGGCCCTGCGGCTCTCCGACAAGGAGCTGCGGACCATGGAGCGACTGGTGCGGGCCCAGAACCGCCGCATCAGCCAGGAAGAGCGCCAGGCCAACTAGGAGGCCTGGGCCCGGGCGGGGAGCGGGTGATGGTACCCGCTCCGGGGCCCGGCATTCCCAATCGGCTGCCGGTCACTGCTGAAGCTGGCCGCTGGCGTGCACCAGAAGCGCCGGCCGGGCCCGCTTGAGCAGTTCCCTCAGCCAGTCCAGCTCGTAGCGGACGGTGCCGCTGGACAGATCCACCGGGTCGGCGTGCTGCAGGCGTTCGCAGACATTGGCCACGGCCTCGATACCGAGGTTGGAGGCGCTGCCCTTCAGGGCATGCGCCTGGCCGTGCAGGACCTCCAGCTGGTCGCCGCCGGCCGCCTCTTCCATGCGGCCGACGAGGCTGTCGGCGTCGCGCAGGAAGCCCTGGATGAGATTGGCCATGAAGGCCGGATCCGAGGTCAGGCAGGCCAGCTCCCGCAGGGTCCGGTCGGAGACCAGCTGGCCGTCGGGGGTGGCGGTGGAGCCAGCCTCCTCCTCCGGGCCCTCGGCGGGGACCTCCGGGCTCTCCGCGGCGACCGCCGCACCCTCACGGCCGCTGCCCCCCGGCTTGCCCCCACCCCCCAGGACCCGCTCCATGGTTTCCAGCAGCTTGTTCGCCTCCACCGGCTTGGTGAGGTAGGCGGCGGCACCGGCCTCTTCCGCCTGCTGCACGGCGTCGCTGGTGACGTTGGCGGTCAGCAGGACGAAGGGCAGCGCTGCGCCGTCGGGGCTCATGAACTGGTGCATCTTCATGACCTCGATGCCGCTGCGCTCGGGCATATGCATGTCCACCAGGGCGAGATCAAAGTCCTCGGCCTCCAGGGCATCGAGCGCCGCCTCGCCGTCGTCCGCGATGGTGGTCTGGTAGCCGCCCTTCTCCAGGATCAGGCGGATCACCTCCTGGTTGGTGGCGTTGTCCTCCGCCACCAGGATGCGTTTGGCCGGACCCGACCGGGACTGGGCCTGGCGATGCTTGGCCAGATCCACCACCCGCTCGTCGTCCGGGAGCCCGCCCTGAAGGGCATACAGGGCGTTGAACACCAGCGGCTTCTCGGGGGGCAGGTCGAGCACCACCGAGAACTGCCCTTCCAGGCCGCGCAGTCGATGGCTGTCCGGATCCCGTCGCAGCAGGACCAGTCCCGGGGCCTTGCCGGAGTCCGGGGAGCGGAAGCAGCCCAGGAAGCGCAGGGGCTCCAGGAGCTCGCCCTCGTCCACGAGCACCGCGCGGAATGCGTCCTCGCCGCCCTGGATCCGCTCCAGGGCGGCGTCGGGCCCCGGCGCCACCTCGGTCTGGAGCCCCCAGACCTCCAGCCAGGCCTGGAGGGTGCCCACCAGGGCCCGGTCCCGGCTCACCAGCAGAACCCGGCCGCCGGGGGCCAGGGTGCCCTCGTCGGCCTCGCTGCCCGGGAGGCCGAAGGGCAGGGTGAAGCTGAACACGGTGCCCACCTCCGGCACGCTCTCCACCTCGATGGAGCCACCCAGCAGGTCCACCAGCTGGCGGGAGATGGCGGTGCCCAGGCCGGTCCCCCCGTAACGCCGGGTGATGGAGCCGTCGGCCTGGGTGAACACCTCGAAGATGCGCTCCTGCACCTCGTCGGGCATGCCGATGCCGGTGTCCACCACCTCCATGCGCACATCGGCCCGGCCCGGGGTCTCGCCGATCGGCTCCACGCGGAGCGCCACCCGGCCCTGGTCGGTGAACTTGATGGCATTGTTGATGAGGTTGATCAGGACCTGACGCAGACGGACCTCGTCGCCGTGGACGCGGTAAGGGGTGTGCGGGTCGATGTGCAGCTCCAGGCGCAGCCCCTTGTTCTCGGCCTGGTGGGCCAGCATGTCCACCGTGCCCTTGACGGTGGCGTACAGGTCGAAATCGGCGGGCTGCGGGGCGATCTTGCCGGCCTCGATCTTGGACAGGTCGAGTACATTCTCAAGGAGCTCCAGCAGGGCCTTGGCCGAGCGGTGGATGGTCTCGGTGAAGTGGCGCTGCATGGGGGACAGCGAGGTGTCCTTGAGCAGGTCGATCATGCCGATGACGCCGTTCATGGGCGTCCGGATCTCGTGGCTCATGTTGGCCAGGAACTGGCTCTTGGCGCGGTTGGCCGCCTCCGCCTCGGCGCGCGCCCGCTCCAGCTTGCGCAGCAGGGCCATGAAATACAGCGGCAGCACCACCAGGCCGACCAGGAGCCCGTAGCCGAGGGTCTGGTTGGCCTGCCAGTAGTCGTTGAAGTGGAGGACGACGAGGAAGCCGAGCACCGACAGGGCCATGCACAGCAGCAGGAAGCGCTGGCCGTAGCGCAGGCCGCTGCCGATGGTGACCCACAGGTAGATGATGTAGAGCGGGGTGGTGTGCGCCCCGTACAGGAGCATCAGGCCGGAGATGATCCCCAGGTCGCCCACGTGGGCCAGGACCCGGCGGCTGTCCAGGGCGCGGGGCTCGTACAGGATCCACAGGAAAAGGAATCCGGAGAACCCCAGGTAGGCGGCCATGGAGGCGATGGCGCCGAACAGGGGCTGGAACGAGCCGAAGCTCCAGAACGAGTAGGCCTCCAGATAGACGAGCAGGACCGCGACCACCGCAACGCGGACGATGGCCTGTTCCGGCTCCGTATCCGGAGACTGCTTGAGACGGTCCAGCACGCGCATAAAAGGGTCCCGTGGCTCCCCTTGCTCATTCTAACCGGAACCCGCACCCGCTGTACGATCCCTAGCCGGGATTTCCTCCGCCGAGGCCTTCCAGGAGGCGTTCGGGCGGCGCGGGCTCGCTGAACAGGAAGCCCTGGCCGTAGGGGCAGCCCATCTCGATCAGGAGCTGCTTGTGCTCCTCGGTCTCCACGCCCTCGGCCACCGCGCGCATTTCCAGGTTGGACGCCAGCTGGATGATGCTCTGCGTGATGGTGCGGTCGTTGGCGTCGGTGGGCAGCCCCAGGACGAAGTCCTTGTCGATCTTGAGGGTGTTGATGGGCAGGTTCTTGAGGCGGCTGAGGGAAGAATAGCCGGTGCCGAAATCGTCCACCGCGATGTGCAGCCCCTGCTCGTGGAGGGCGCGGAGGATGCGCTCGGTGAGGGGCGGATCGGTCATCATGGCGCCCTCGGTCACCTCCAGCTCCAGGCGCTGGGCGGGGGTGCCGTGGGCCTCCATGGCCGCCTCCAGGTCGCTGGTCAGGGACGGGCTGAGCAGCTGATGGGTGGAGAGGTTGACCGAGATGTAGAGGTCCAGCCCCGCGTCCTGCCAGGCCCGGGCCTGCCGGCAGGCGGCGTCGAACACCCAGCCGCCCAGCGGCACCATGAGGCCGGTCTCCTCGGCAAGCGGGATGAACTGCGCCGGCCCGAGCAGGGTGCCGTCCTCCTGGGGCCAGCGCAGCAGGGCCTCGGCGCCCACCGCCCGGCCGTCCCGAAGGCTGACGATGGGCTGGAAGTAGAGCACGAAGTCGCCCGCCTCCACCGCGCGGTGGAGGCGTCCCTCCAAGGACAGGCGGCGGGTATGGCGCTCGGTGAGCTCCCCGGAGTAGACGGAGTAGGTGTTGCCGCCGGCCTCCTTGGCCTGCCGCAGGGCGGTGTCCCCCTGCTGCAGGACGGTCTGGGGCTCCTCGCCGCTGCCCTCCATGCTGCTGATGCCGATGCTGGCCCCGATGTAGTACTCGTAATCGCCCACCTGGAAGGGCTCGCGCAGGGCCCCGATGATGCGCTCGGCGACCTTGGCGGTGTCCTCGGCGAGCCCGGCCTCGCCGGCCCCGCGGCCGTCCCCCTGCACCAGCAGGGCGAACTCGTCGCCGGTGGTGCGGGTGAGCACGTCCCCCTGGCGGATCACCCGCTTGAGGCGGCTCACCACCTGCAGCAGGACCTGGTCCCCGGTCTGGTGGCCCCCGGTGTCGTTGACCAGCTTGAAGCGGTCCAGGTTGATCACCAGCATGGCCGCCGGCGGGCGGCCCGGGATTTCATTCAGCCCCTGCAGGCGCTTGAGCAGGCCCGCCCGGTTGGGAAGGCCGGTCAGGGGATCGAAGTTGGCCAGGAAGTCGGCATCCTTCTCGGCCCGCTCCCGTTCCGCCTCCGCTCGCCGGGAGGCTACCCCGTAGCCCATGTTGTCCGCCGTGCGCGCCAGCAGCTCCACCTCGTCCTCGTCGAACTGGCCGGCCTTGGCGGTGTAGACCACCAGAACGCCGGGGGCATAGCCCTCCATGCGCACCGGCAGTACCAGCACGCCCCCCACCCCCTGGCGCGCCAGCGAAGTCGCCCACGCCTGGTAGGAGGCATCGGCCGCGAGGTCGTTGATGACCAACGGAATCCCGGTCTCGGCCACCTCCTTTAGCTGCTCCTCCGGCAGCGGTTCGGCCTCGGCCACCAGGCTCTCCGAGCCGGCCCGGGCGGAGGCCACCCCCTGGATGGCCGTCTCTCCCGCCCCGGCCAGGAAGCCCACCCAGGCAAACGGGTAGCCGCCCTGCTCCACCACCAGGGTGCAGATCCCCTCCACCAGGGCATGCTCGTCGTGGGTGCGGACCAGCAGCTCGTTGCCCAGGCTCAGGGTGCGCAACGCCCGGCCCATGCGCTGCCGGGCGACGGCCAGGCGCTGGGCGTGACGGGCGATGGTCAGCTGCTGGCGGCGGAGGGTCAGCAGGTTGCGGCAGCGGGCCCGGCACTCCTGCACGTCCAGGGGCTTGGTCAGGAAATCCGTGGCCCCCGCCTCGAGGGCCTGGTAGCGAAGCTCGGAGCTCTGGATGACGGTGATGATGATCACCGGGATGCCCGAGCAAGAGGGGAACTCCTCGCAGGCCTCAAGGAAGGCGAGGCCGTCCATCCCCGGCATGCGGTAGTCAACCAGGATCAGATCGGGCTGGTTGGAACGGAGCCACTCGAGGGCCTTGGCCGGCTCCCCGAAGGCCTCCACCTGGATGTCCTCGCCAATGCTCTGGATCAGCTGGGCAAGGATCTGTCGATCGGTGGACTGATCATCCACGATCACCACATTCGGCATATCGCGGCCTGCCTTTCGCGCCGGCAATTCCGGGGCAATCGGCACCCCCCCTGGCCATCGGGTCCCGCGCGGCCCCAATAGGATTCCCCAGCACTATAAGAAATCTTCCCGGCTGCGGATAGGGGCCCGCACCGGGCGGCCGGCAGCCCGGGGCACAAAAAAACCGCCCGGGCGGGCGGTTGAGGGATTGGTGGCGGATCAGGGATTTGAACCCCGGACACACGGATTATGATTCCGTTGCTCTAACCACTGAGCTAATCCGCCAGAAAGGGCACTTATTTTAGGAATCCATCGGCGCCTGTCAATCGCCCTGCGGTCGGATTCCGGACCGGCTTCAGACGTTGAACCGGAACAGGATGACGTCGCCGTCGGCGACCACGTAGTCCTTGCCCTCGGAGCGCATGCGGCCGGCCTCCTTGGCGCCCTGCTCGCCGCCGTGGGCGACGTAGTCGTCGAAGGCGATGACCTCGGCGCGGATGAAACCGCGCTCCATGTCGCTGTGGATCTCGCGGGCGGCGCGCGGCGCCGCCGAGCCCTCGGGCACGGTCCAGGCGCGCACCTCCTTGGGGCCGGCGGTGAAGAAGGTAATCAGGCCGAGCAGCTGGTAGCCGGCGCGGATGACGCGGTTCAGCCCCGGCTCGGCCATGCCCAGCTCGGCCAGGAACTCGGCGCGCTCGTCGTCGGCCAGCTCCATGAGCTCGGCCTCGGTGGCGGCGCTGACCACCACCACCTCGCTCCCGCTGCGCTCGGCGTAGTCCCGCACCGCAGCCACCTGCGCGTTGGCGCTCTCGCCGCCCTCCTCGACGTTGGCCACGTAGAGCACGGGCTTGGCGGTGAGCAGGTGGAAGCCCTTGAGCCGCGCCCAGTCGTCCTCGGACAGGGCCAGGGTGCGCAGCAGGCCGCCCTCCGACAGGTGAGCCTGGATCCGCTCCAGCAGCTCGGCCTCGGCCTTGGCGTCCTTGTCGCCGCTCTTGGCATTCTTCTGCGCCTTGGCCAGGGCCTTCTCGGCGCTATCCAGATCGGCCAGCACCAGCTCGTTCTCGATGGTCTCGATGTCCCGGATGGGATCCACCGAGCCGCCCACATGGGCGATGTTGTCGTCCTCGAAGCAGCGCACCACGTGGGCGATGGCGTCCACCTCGCGGATGTGGGCGAGGAACTGGTTGCCCAGCCCCTCGCCCTCCGAGGCCCCGGCCACCAGTCCGGCGATGTCCACGAAGTGGATGGCGGTGGGGGTCACCTCCTGCGGCTGGACCAGGCGGGCCAGCTGGTCGAGGCGGTCGTCGGGCACCGGCACCACGCCGACGTTGGGCTCGATGGTGCAGAAGGGGTAGTTCTCGGCCTGGATGCCCGCCTGCGTGAGGGCGTTGAACAGGGTGGACTTGCCGACGTTGGGCAGGCCCACGATGCCGCACTGGAATCCCATGGGAGGTCCGGTCCGCTAGCGTGTGTGATCGGGGTTCAGGAGGGCGCCGGGGCGTGCAGGCGATTCACTGCGCGCTGCCACTCCCCCGCCGCCAGCTCGGGCAGCACCTCGGTGGCGCGGTCCATGGCGCCCTGCATGGCGCGGCGCTCTTCCGGGGTCGGGCGGCCGAGCACGTAGGGCGTCACCTGGTCGCGGTCGCCGGGATGGCCGATGCCCAGACGCAGGCGCAGGAAGTCCTTGGCGCCGAGCTGCTCCACCAGGTCGCGCAGGCCGTTGTGGCCGCCGTGGCCGCCGCCGGCCTTGAGCCGGGCTGCCCCCGGCGGCAGGTCGAGCTCGTCGTGGACCACCAGGATCTCGTCGGCCGCGATACCCTTGGCGCGGGCGAACGGGGCCACCGAGCGGCCGCTGTGGTTCATGTAGCCCTGCGGCTTCATGGCCCACAGCGTGACGCCGCCCACGGTCCACTCCGACAGCTCCGCCTGGTAGCGGCGCTGAGCCGCCCACCGGGCGCCGAGCGAGTCCGCCAGGCGGTCGACCCAGTCGAAGCCGATGTTGTGACGGCTCCCCCGGTAGCGCGCGCCGGGGTTGCCGAGGCCGACCACCAGGCGCAGCACGGCGCGCCTCTACTCTTCCTCTTCCTCGCCGGCGCCTTCCTCGGCCGCGCCGCCCTCGGCGGCCTCCTCGCCCTCGGCTTCGGCCTCGGCCGCCTCTTCCTCGGCCTCCTCGGCGATGGCCTCCTCGGGCTCGGCCTGCATGCCGACCACCGTCACCACCGGCTGGTCGGTCTCCTCGTCGAAGGTGATCTCCACGCCGGAGGGGGCGGGGATGTCGGACAGGTTCAGGGTGTCACCGATCTCCAGGGAGCCCACGTCCACCTCCAGGTAGTCCGGGATGTTCTTGGGCAGGCAGGTGACCTCCACCTCGTGGATCAGGTGGGACACCGTGCCGCCCTGGAGCACACCCGGGGCGCCGTCCTCGCCGCTGATGTGCAGGGGCACGTTGAGGCTCAGCTTCTGGTCCGCCTTCACCCGCTGGAAGTCCACGTGCATGGCCTTGGGCTTGTAGGGGTGCATCTGCACGCCCCGCACCAGCACGTCCTGGCGCTCGTTGAGGCCCTCGATGCTGATCAGGCTGGAGAAGAAGCCCTCCTCCTCCATCAGGTGGAGCAGCTCGTTCTCGCCGATGGCCACCGTGTGCGGGTCCTTGCCGGCCCCGTAGACGTTGGCGGGGACCCAGCCCTGGCGCCGCAGGCGGCGGCTGGCCGGAGTGCCCTTGTCGTTACGCTCGACTGCGTTGAGGGAATAGTCCGCCATGGGTGAATCGCCTCGTGCTCGTGAACTCTGGTTTCGCTGATGCGGCCCGGCCGCTCCCTCACTCGGGGAACAGGGAGCTGACCGAGTCCTCGTTGTTGACCCGCCGGATGGCCTCCGCCAACAGCTCGGCGATGGACAGAACCCGGATCTTGTCGCTCGACGCCGCCTTGTGGCTGAGCGGGATGGTGTCGGTGACCAGCATGGTGTCGAGGCCCGAGTCCTCGATGTTTTCCATGGCCTCGCCGGAAAGCACCGGATGGCTGACCGCCGCCATCACCGAGCGCGCGCCCTTGTCCTTGAGGGCGGTCGCCGCGCGGCACAGGGTGTTGGCGGTATCCACCATGTCGTCGACGATGACGCAGTGGCGGCCCTCCACCGCGCCGATGATGTGCATCACCTGCGCCTCGTTGGGCTTGGGCCGGCGCTTGTCGATGATGGCCAGCTCCGCCCCCATGCGCTTGGCCAGGGCGCGCGCCCGCACCACGCCGCCCACGTCCGGCGACACCACCACCAGGTTCTCCAGCTCCATGCGGGTGAGCTCGCCCAGCAGCACCGGCGAGGCGTAGATGTTGTCCACCGGCATGTCGAAGAAGCCCTGGATCTGGTCGGCGTGCAGATCCATGGTCAGCACCCGGTCGGCCCCGGCGGTGGTGATCAGGTCTGCCACCAGCTTGGCCGTGATCGGGGTGCGGCCGTTGGCCCGCCGGTCCTGGCGGGCGTAGCCGTAGTAGGGCACCACCGCGGTAATGCGCGCCGCCGACGCCCGCTTGAGGGCGTCGAGCATGGCCAGCAGCTCCATCAGGTGGTCGTTGGCCGGCGAGCAGGTGGGCTGCACGACGAAGACATCGCGTCCCCGGACGTTCTCCAGGAACTCCACGTGCACCTCGCCGTCGCTAAACACCCCGACCTCGGCCTCGCCCAGCGGTACCCCCAGGTGGTGGGCCACGCTCTCGGCCAGCGGCCGGTTGGCATTTCCCGAAAACAGGGCCAGATCGCTGTTCGCCATCAGTGCTCCGGGTTTCGCTCCAGGGCCGGGCCTCGAGCCGATCGGAAAGGGGGAACGGAACGATGGCCGTCCCGCCCTTGAAGCCGGTGGGGCGCGCTGCCTGCACCCGTTTAGCGGTTCAAGGGCGGGACGGCCATCCGATTCGGTCAACGGCCCGGGCTGAAAATGGCTGGGGCGGCAGGATTCGAACCTGCGAATGCCGGAATCAAAATCCGGTGCCTTACCGCTTGGCCACGCCCCATCAAGGTGGCAGCGCCGCGGGAAACCCGGCGGCCGCCCCGCGGCGGGCCGATCAGGCGGGCCCGGGGCGGAACGCCCAGTCGGTCAGCGGGTGCCGGTTGCACCCGCGGGCGACCCCCGCACCCCAGCCGTCCGGGACCTGCCCGCACAGGTCGAGGGCCTCCTCGCGGCCGGTGCAGGCGGCGAACAAACAAGCCCCCGACCCGGTGAGCCGGCCCGGGGTGGGGGCATGGCGGTCCAGCCACTCCCGCGCGCGGGCGATCTCCGGGAAGCGCCGCTCGATCACCGCCGAGAAATCGTTGCCGCAGAGCCCGCGAGAAAAGTCCGTTATTGTCACCAGGGGGTGATTTCGTGTCAAGTTAGGGTCGGCAAAGGCCTCCCCGGTGCTGACCCGGATCCCCCGGGGCCAGACCAGGAGATACCACGGCTCGTCCAGGTCGGCCACCGCGGTCAAGCGCTCGCCGACCCCCTCCGCCCAGGCGGCGGAGCCGCCGATGAACACCGGCACGTCGGCGCCGAGGCGGGCGCCCAGGGCCTCCAGCTCGGCGCGCCCGAGCCCGGTCCGCCACAGGCGGTTCAGCACCAGCAGGGTGGTGGCCGCATCGCTGCTGCCGCCGCCCAGGCCGCCCCCCACCGGCAGCATCTTGTCCGCCCGGATGCGTACGCCGCCGCGGAAGCCCGCCCGCTCCGCCAGCAGGCGGGCGGCGCGCACCACGAGGTCGTCGGCCTCGGGGATGCCGGCCACCTCGCCCACCCGCTCGATACGGGGGGCCTCCAGTGGCCGGAAGCGCAGACGGTCGCCCCAGGCCAGGAACTGGAACAGGGTCTGCAGTTCGTGCATGCCGTCGGGGCGACGGCCGGTCACGTGCAGGAACAGGTTGAGCTTGGCGGGGGCCGGGGCGCTGAGCCAGCCCTCGCCGTCCCACTCCGGGGCGGCCAGGGCGGGCTCGGCCGCGCACGGGGAGGCGTCGCTCATCCGCCCCTCCCCGCGTCCTCCGGCCACTGCAGCCGCCACCGGTCCACCCGGATGCGCAGCGCCATGTCGTCGCGGCTCACATGCATGGCCTGAGGCAGCCACAGGCCGTCCACCCGGGTGTACTCGGCGAAGGTCACCGTCCACGCCCCGGCAGTGAGGTGCCGGGGCCGGCCGCGGCCGTCCAGGTCCTCGGGCACACGCCCGCCGGGGCGCAGGCCCAGGGCCCAGTCGGCCAGGCGCCCCACGGGGACCCGCCAGCCCAGCCGCCGGCGCAGCTCCGCCGCCACCTGGTCGCCGCGGTACAGGTTGCCCCGGGCATCCCGCATGCGCAGGCCGCCGTTGCCGCTGCGCACCTCGAGCATGGTCTGGCCGAAGGGGTTGCGCACCGCCAGGCGGCCCTCGCCGTCGCTGCGGCTCCAGCGGATGCGGGCCTGACCGCTCTCGCCCGGCCCCTTGGCCACCACCCGGCCATCCAGGCGCCAGCCGGCGAGCCCGGCGAGGCGCTCGGCCCGCTGGCGGTACGCGGCCGCTGCCGCCTCCCGGTCAGCGGCGGGGCCGGGGAGCTGAGGAACGGCGCAGGCGGCCAGCAGGAGCGCCAGGGATGCGGCGAATAGCGGCTTCGGCGGGGACCTCACTT
>DATFLO010000082.1:0-2135 GCA_035267605.1 Gammaproteobacteria bacterium | reverse complement strand
GCTCCTACCTCAGTCCTGCTCCAGCTCCAGATTGATGCCCAAGGAACGGATTTCCTTGACCAGCACGTTGAACGACTCGGGCATACCCGCCTCCATGCGGTGGTCGCCGTCCACGATGTTCTTGTACATCTTGGTGCGCCCATTGACGTCGTCCGATTTGACCGTGAGCATCTCCTGCAGGGTATAAGCCGCGCCGTACGCCTCCAGCGCCCATACCTCCATTTCGCCGAAGCGCTGACCGCCGAACTGCGCTTTGCCGCCCAGGGGCTGCTGCGTCACCAGGCTGTACGGCCCGGTGGACCGGGCATGCATCTTGTCATCAACCAGGTGGTTGAGCTTGAGCATGTACATGTAGCCCACCGTCACGGGCCGGTCGAACGCCTCGCCGGTGTGGCCGTCGTAGAGCACCGTCTGGCCGCTCTCCGGCAGGTCCGCCAGCTTGAGCATGGCCTTGATCTCGTCCTCGTCCGCGCCATCGAACACCGGAGTGGCCATGGGCACGCCCGAGACGAGATTGCGGGCCAGACCGAGGACATCCTCGTCGTCGAGGGATTTCAGATCCTCCCGCTGGCCGCTGGCGTTGTAGACCTTGTCCAGGAAGCCGCGTATCTCCGAGGCCTTGGTCTGGTCCTCCAGCATGCGCCCGATCTTCAGGCCCAGGCCCTTGGACGCCCACCCCAGGTGGGTCTCCAGCACCTGGCCGACGTTCATCCGTGAGGGCACACCCAGGGGGTTCAGCACGATATCCATGGGGGTGCCGTCCTCGGCGAACGGCATGTCCTCGACCGGCACGATGGTGGAGATCACGCCCTTGTTGCCGTGGCGGCCGGCCATCTTGTCGCCGGGCTGGACCCGGCGCTTGACCGCCAGATACACCTTCACCATTTTCAGCACGCCGGGAGCAAGGTCGTCGCCCACCGTGATCTTGGAGCGCTTCTCCTCCAGGCGCTTGTCGAAGTCGGCCCGCATCTCCTTGAGCTGCTCGGCGGTTCGCTCGAGCTGCTGGTTGGTCTCCTCGTTGCGCAGGCGGATCTCGAACCATTTCTCCCGGGGCACATCCGCCAGGTAGCTCTTGGTGAGCTTGGTGCCGGCGGCCAGCTTCATGGGGCCGCCCTCGGCCACCTTACCCACCAGCAGGCGTTCCAGGCGGTGGTAGATGTCATCTTCCATGATGCGCATCTGGTCGTGCAGGTCCTTCTTCACCCCGGCGAGCTGCTCTTCCTCGATCTGCAGCGCACGCTTGTCCTTCTCAACGCCGTCACGGGTGAACACCTGCACGTCGATCACCGTGCCATCCATGCCCGAAGGCACCCGCAGGGAGGTGTCCTTCACGTCCGAGGCCTTCTCGCCGAAGATGGCCCGCAGCAGCTTCTCCTCGGGGGTGAGCTGGGTCTCGCCCTTGGGGGTGACCTTGCCCACCAGAATGTCGCCCGGCTTGACCTCCGCACCGATGTAGACAATGCCGGACTCGTCCAGCTTGGCCAGTGCGCCCTCGCCCACATTGGGAATGTCGCCGGTGATCTCCTCCGGGCCGAGCTTGGTGTCCCGGGCCACGCAGGTGAGCTCCTCGATGTGGATGGTGGTGAACCGGTCCTCCTGCACCACCCGTTCGGAGATCAGGATGGAGTCCTCGAAGTTGTAGCCGTTCCACGGCATGAAGGCCACCAGCAGGTTCTGGCCCAGGGCCAGCTCGCCCAGGTCGGTGCTCGGACCGTCGGCCAGCACGTCCCCGCGGGCGATCACGTCGCCCGGATTGACCAGCGGCTTCTGGTTGATGCACGTGTTCTGGTTGGAGCGCGTGTACTTGGTCAGGTTGTAGATGTCCACGCCCGGCTCGCCGGCCACGGTCTCGTCGTCATTGACCCGCACCACGATGCGCGCCGAGTCCACCGAATCCACTTCACCGCCGCGGCGCGCCACCACCGTGACGCCCGAGTCCACGGCCACGATCCGCTCCATGCCGGTGCCCACCAGCGGCTTCTCGCTGCGCACCGTCGGCACCGCCTGGCGCTGCATGTTGGAGCCCATCAGCGCGCGGTTGGCGTCGTCGTGCTCCAGGAACGGAACCATGGAGGCGGCCACCGAGACGATCTGGGACGGCGCCACGTCGATGTAGTCCACCTGATCCGGGGTCG
>DATFLO010000081.1:0-3622 GCA_035267605.1 Gammaproteobacteria bacterium | reverse complement strand
CCGAGGAGGTGCGCGGACTGGCCCGGGCCCAGGTGCGCGCCCTGCAGCTGGGCCTCGGCCGCTGGCTGGAGGCCGGCGCCCGCCGCGACCATGCCGCCGCCCGCCGCGAGCTGGCGGCCATCCGCGACCTGCTGCACCGCTCGCCGTCGCTGGCCGCCTACGAGCCCCTGCGCAACCGCGTCCACGCCGCCTGGCGCGACGTGGAGCGCCGCCTGCGCGCCGAGGGCACGCGCCTGCCGCGGATCGCCCACGAAGACCTCGACCGCGCCGCCGGCAAGATCCGCCGCCGCCTGGACGCCGCCATCCTCTAGCCCGCCTCCAAGCCCCTGAGCCATCAGGGTTTTCCCTGATCCCCGCTGTCATTTTCCGGAAACCCCACCCTGGCTTGATCGAAGTCATGCCCCGCCGGTGAGGGGATTGATCGAGATCACATTTCATCCCCGCAGCGGGGGCGATAGTAGGAACCGTTCCCGATTACCGGGTACGAAAGGAAAAGGGACCCATGCAGGATTTTTCGATCATCGAGTGGAACGCCCTGGTCAACCGCGCCCGGGCGACCCTGACAGCGCAGCGGGCCTGCGGCCGGGAGGCCGGGGACGCGACCGCCTGCCCCAGCTGCGGCCTGGCCGAGTCGCCGGCGCAGTGCCGCCGGCGCTTCCGCGACACCGAGCGCGAGCTGGCCGATCTGGCGCGCTCCGTGCCCGGCCGCCAGAACCTCCAGCTGCGCCGCACCGTGGACGGCCTGGAGCTGGCCTACCGCGGCATCCGGGAGAAAGGACTGGCTCATGGTTGAAGGACTGGAAGGCAACGGTTTCCTGTTCGACGGCGGACAGCTGGTGGCTCCGGTGCGCTACCGCCTCAACTGGTCCACCGACGACGCCGGGCGCAGCCGCGCCGAGGGCGAGCTGCGGCTGCGCTGCCGCGGGCCGGCCGAAGGCATCGGCGGCGGCCCCTACATGCTGTACACGGGCGCCGGCTTCAGCGTACCGCTGGAGGTGACCGCCGCCGGCGACGAGGGCTGGCTGGCCTTCCGCCGGACGGTCCGGCGCAAGGAGGAGATGGGTGATGAGCTGGGATGAGCGAACCTGGAACCGCTACCTGCGCAACGTGCGCAGCGCCCTGGTGAAGCGCGACACCCTGCTGCGCGGCAGCCGGCCCGGCCCCCTGCCGGAGTCCGAGCTGCAGCGCGAGCGCAGCGCCTGGGCCGCCAAGGCCAAGGCCAATCTGCGCCGCCTGGCGGCGCTGGCCACGGAGGCCCCGGACCGTCCGCGGGCCGAGGAGACGGTCAGCGAGCTGGCCAGCTGGTTCCGCCACCCGGCGCTCTGAGCCCCGCCTCAGCGCAGCAGCGACACCACCCCGCCCAGGGCCAGCACCACGGTTGCCGCCAGCGCGGCCGCCGGCGCCCACCGCGGCGCCACGGCCGGAGCCAGGCGCATGCCCGGCCCGGCCTCCCGCCGCCGCAGGCGCCACAGGCTCAGGCTGATCCCGGCGAACACCGCCAGGATGAGGGCGCTGGTCGCCCCGGCCAGTCCCGCCACCGGGAAGGCCACCCCCAGCACCGCTACCGCCGCCGTGGCCAGGGCCGTGGCCGGCAGCGGCGTGCGCCGGCGCGGGTGCACCCGCCCCAGCCAGGCCGGCAGCCAGCCCTCCTCGGCCAGGCCGTAGAGCATGCGCGAGGCCATGATGATCTGGCCCAGGATGCCGTTGAGCGTGGCCACCAGGCCGATGACCGTGATCAGCTCGCCGCCGCGGCCGGTGGTGCGCTCGTAGAGCACCGCCAGCGGCGCCCCCTGCCCGGCCAGGCCGGCCGGATCCAGCGCCAGCACCGCGCCGACGGCCAGCACCAGGTACAGCCCCCCGGCCGCCAGCAGTGCCGCCACGATGGCGATCGGCAGGTCGCGCCGGGGGCGGCGCACCTCCTCCGCCACCTTGACCATGTCCTCGAAGCCGATGAAGGCGTAGAAGGCCAGGAAGGCCCCCGACCACAGCCCCAGCCAGGCACCCCCATCGAGCCCGGGCAGCAGCTCATCGGCGCGCGCCGGCAGGGCGGCGAAGCCGTCGCCGAGGCCGGCAATGACCAGCACCAGGCCCGCCACCTCCACCACCGTCATCAGCGCCGCGGCGCGCAGGGACAGGCCGATGCCCCAGGCGCAGACGGCGCCCAGCACCGCGGCCACGGCCACCACCGAGGCCCACTCCGGCACCGGCGCCAGCGCCCCCAGGTAGCCGGCGAACCCGCGCGCCAGGGCCGCCGCCGACACCAGCCCGGCCGCGGCGATCACCAGCCCCACCGCCAGCGACAGCCGCGGCCGGCCGAAGGCCCGCTGCAGGTAGGCCGCCTCCCCCGCCGCGCGCGGGAAGCGGGCGGCCAGCTCGGCGTAGCACAGGGCGGACAGTCCCGCCACCGCCAGCGCCAGCAGGAAGGCCAGCGGCGCCGCCGTGCCCGCCGCACCGGCGACCTCGCCGAGCAGGACGTAGATGCCGGCGCCGACGATGTTGCCGAGGCCGTAGAAGGTGAGCAGGACCGGGCCGACGGAGCGGCGCAGGGCGGGTCGGTTCATCGCCGGCGGCGGCCGCGGGGGGAGGCGGGCAGCGGCGGGACGGCGGGCGTGCGCATGGGAAGGTCCTTCCGTTGCCGGGGAGCGGAGCGGGCGGCCCTGCGCCCGCACGGCATTGTTCCGTAGAATGGATGCCACCGGGGCCGGCCGGCACGGCCCCACCCCGTTTCCGCCACCGCGAGGCCGCCATGACCGCCACCCACAATCCGGTAATCGGCTACGTGCTGTGGATCTTCGGCTTCATGGGATCGCACCGGTTCTACTACGGCCGGCCCCTGAGCGGCACCCTCTACTTCTTCACCCTGGGGCTGTTCCTGGTCGGCTGGATCGTGGACCTGTTCCTGATCCCGTCCATGGACCGCCAAGCCAACCTCTACTACACCCCCGGGCGCAAGAGCTACACCGCGAGCTGGGTGCTGCTCACCTTCCTCGGCATCTTCGGCATCCACCGCTTCTACCTGGGCAAGTGGGTCACCGGCGTGATCTACCTGCTCACCGGCGGCCTGTTCCTGCTGGGCGTGCTCTACGACTACTGGACGCTGAACACCCAGGTCAACGAGATCAACCGCGGCTGGTAGGCCCGGGGCGCCCCAAGGGACGGCGGTTGCAGGAGCGGCGCTCCCCGCCGCGACCCGCACCCCGCGGCCAGGCCGTCATCGCGAGCGCAGCGACGCGATCTCCCCGGCGGAGCCTCCGCCCCCGGAGATTGCCGCAGGCCCTGGCGGGCCTTCGCAATGACGGCCCGGTAGCCGCCACCCCGCCGGCTCAGCGGCAGGACTCGCACCGACACCCCAACCAGCGCCCCCGTAGGAGCGGCGGTCCCCGCCGCGACCTTCACCCCTCACCCTGTCCCTCTCCCCTGAAAGGGGAGAGGGTTGCACATAGGCGGTCATCGCGAGCGCAGCGAAGCGATCTCCCCGGCGGAGCCCCCGTCCCCGGAGATTGCCGCAGGCCCTGGCGGGCCTTCGCAATGGCGGCCCGGTAGCCGCGACCCGCACCCGTCCCTCAGGCCTCCTCCGCCCGGAAGCGCGCCTCCAGGTAGGGCAGGTCCACCCCGGTCAGGG
>DATFLO010000080.1:0-6637 GCA_035267605.1 Gammaproteobacteria bacterium | reverse complement strand
TCGCCAGCGCCGGCGACAGCTCGGCGGCCTGCGGCGGCTCCGCCTCCACCGGGGCAGGCTCGCCGGGCGCCAGGCCGCCGCCCTTTGCGGGGGTCACCGCGGCCACCGCGATGTGGGGATAGTGGCCGCCGCCGCGGGCGGCCCAGGCGACGAAGGCCCGGCCGTCCCCGGCGGCCACCGTGGGAGTCCGGCCGCCGGCGGCCACCGCCGCCACGGGCCCCAGGACCGGATCCGCCCCGGGCCGCAGCCGCCGCGCCCGGATGCCGTCGGCCCCCTCCCAGGCGACCAGGAAGTCCCGCGCTCCCAGGGCGGCCACCGCCGGGGCATAGGCGGCACCGTCGCCGCTCAGGCGCACCTCGTGGCCGAAGGCGCCGCCCCCCACCGCCTTGAAGGCAGCGTAGGCGCGGGGCGAGCCGGAGCGGTTGTCCTCCCAGACCACCGCCACCGTGCCCCCGGCTACCGCGATGCTGCGCTGGCCGGCCGATTCCAGGTGGTGGAAGACCTTGGGGCCGTGGCTGTCGGTGACCATAACCGGATCGCCGAAGCTCCAGGGGGCCGCCCCCGCCGCCGGCACCAGACCCGCCAGCAGCAGCGCGATCAGCACCGCCGCCCTCACGACTGGGCCCCCTTGGCGAACTTCGAGTAGGACTCGTGGCGATAAGCGCCGCTGTGGATGTAGCGGTCCATGCGCTCGAACTGCTTGACCGTCTTGTAGCCCGGGGCCCGGAACAGCACCTTGCCGGCGGCCGACAGGAACACGAACAGAGGCGTGGCGAAGGCGTTCAGGCGGCTGCCCAGCTCGCGCTCGGTGATGCGCTCGCCCGAGGGCAGGGTCAGGCGGTCGGCGCCCTCGGCGTCGGCGTAGACCAGCACGTAGTGATCGGTCAGGCGGCGCTTGAGCTCGGGGTCGGAGAAGGTCTCCTCGTTGGTCTTCTGGCAGAAGCCGCAGCCGTAGCGGCCGAAGTACAGCAGGACCTTCTTGTGCTCGGCCCGGGCCTGCTTCAGCCCCTGGTCGTAGGGCAGGAAGTCGTAGCCCTGCGGAGGATCGGCCAGGGCTGGCGCCGCCCCCAGGGCCAGCCCCAGGGGCAGGAGAACGGCGATTCGAAAGGGACCACCCCGGCGCTTCATCGCGGAACCTCCTGTTCGCCTTGCAACCGGTGGGACAACCGGAAACCGCCCCCTGCTCCCCCCGGGCGGCAGCAAAAAGCCCCGCCGAGGCGGGGCCGAAAGCGGTTCAGGACGTGCCGGATCCGCTTACTGGGGCACCACGCTGGTGGCCTTGGGGCCCTTGGGGCCGTCCTCGCTCTCGAAGGAGACGGTCTGGCCCTCGGTCAGGGACTTGAAGCCCTCGCCCTGGATGGCGGAGTAGTGGACAAAGACGTCATCGCTGCCGTCCTCGGGGGCGATGAAGCCAAAGCCCTTGGCATCGTTGAACCACTTCACGGTTCCCGTACGCATGAGACACCTCGCAAGAGTGAAACGGAAAGGCGTGCTCGTCGGCGGCCGGCACCACAGGGTGTGCAGCGGAAGCGGGCGGGCGCACCTCCAAACACCAAACCTTTTCCGAGTCTACGCCGGGGTTTTTGCCGCCACAAGCCCCGCTCCAAAGGAGCGCTACATCGAGACCATTCGGGCAATGGGCAGAAAAAGTAAGCGGTTCGGTAATGCCGCAGTTACAAAACGGCATGAGGCATTCGCCAAAAGGGCACTCTGCGGCAAGGGCCTCCACTGTTCCCGTAGCGCCTCGCCACGGGCCGCTTCCGGGGCCGGACAATAAAAAGGCCCCGCCGGGTCGGCGGGGCCTTCGCAACCGTCCGGGAACGGCTTACTGAGGCGAGACGCTGGTCGCCTTGGGGCCCTTGGGGCCGTTCTCGCTCTCGAAGGAGACGGTCTGGCCCTCGGTCAGGGACTTGAAGCCGTCGCCCTGGATGGCGGAGTAGTGGACGAACACGTCGTCGCCGCCGTCCTCGGGGGCGATGAACCCGAAGCCCTTGGCATCGTTGAACCACTTCACGGAACCGGTACGCATAAGGGTGCTACCTCGAAAAAAAGAAAAATAAACGTGTCGACGGGGCTCACGGCCAGGGAGGGCAAAACGGGGTTCACCAGAGACCTGAAGCGTCAGAACCGTCCATACACTCGTTATATCGAGTGTACACGGATTTAGACCCCTGAAAAGGGTTTGGTTCCGATTCAGTCAAAAAAATCGGTGGGCAGCAGGCGCTCGGGCAGGGCCCAGACAGGCACCTCGCGGGCGGCGCCGCGCAGCTTGCGGTCCAGGGCCCGATAGTCAGGCTCCAGGCGCCCGACCAGGCCCCAGAAGTCGGGCGAGTGATCCATGTGCACGGTGTGGGCCAGCTCGTGGACCAGCAGGTAGCGCACCACCGCCGGCTCGAGGAACAGCAGGTTGCGGTTGAGGCTGAGGCTGCCCTTCGCCGAGCAGCTGCCCCAGCGGCTGGCCTGGGCGCGCACACTGACCCCCCCAACCGGGAGGCCGACCACGCCGGCCACGCTGTGCGCCCACGGCACCAGCTCGGCCTTGGCCGTGCGCGCCAGCCAGCGGCACAGGGCGTCGCGCGCGCCGCGCACGTCGGGGGCGTGCACGCGCAGGCCGCCGCCGGCCTCACGCGCCTCGGCGCGGCCGCCGCCGGGATAGGTCACCGGCCACGCCCGGTCGAGGGCGGTCAGGTGGATGCGCTGCGGGAGCCGGGCGTGCAGCTCCGGGGCCTCGGCCCGGCGGCGCTCCACCCGCGCCAGCGCCCGTTCCAGCCAGCGGAGATTGTCGGCCAGCAGGGCCGGCACCCGCCGCCGCGGGAAGCCGGCCGGGACCACCACCTCCACCCGCCCCGCCGGCGACACGTCGATGCGGGCGCGCTTGGCGCGCCGGCTCTCACGCACGGTGTAGGCGGGCAGCTTGGCCACGGGGCGCTCAGTGCTCGCGGGTGGCGCGGAAGGCGATGTCCGGCCAGCGCTCGGCGGTGAGGTCAAGGTTGACCTTGGTGGGCGCCAGGTAGGTGAGGTCGCCGCCGCCGTCGCGCGCCAGATTCTCCTCGGCGCGGCGCTCGAACTCGGCCAGCTTCTTGGGGCTGTCCGATTCCACCCAGCGCGCGGTGGCCACATTGACGCTGTCGAAGCGGGCGTCGACGCCGTACTCGTTCTTGAGCCGCGCCGCCACCACGTCGAACTGCAGCTGGCCCACCGCGCCCAGGATCAGGTCGTTGCTGATCAGCGGCCGGAACAGCTGGGTCGCGCCCTCCTCGGTGAGCTGCTCCAGGCCCTTGTTGAGCGCCTTGTTCTTCATGGGATCGCGCAGCACCACGCGCCGGAACAGCTCGGGGGCGAAGTTGGGGATACCGGTGAACTTGAGCTTCTCGCCCTCGCTGAAGGTATCGCCGATGCGGATGGTGCCGTGGTTGGGCAGGCCCACGATATCGCCCGGGTAGGCCTCCTCGGCGCCCTCGCGGTCGGCGGCCAGGAACACCAGCGGGTTGGCCACCTTCTGGTCCTTGGCCGTACGCACCTGGTGGACCTTCATGCCCTTGCGGAAGACCCCGGAGCAGATGCGCATGAAGGCGATGCGGTCGCGGTGGTTGGGGTCCATGTTGGCCTGGATCTTGAACACGAAGCCGGTGAGCTTGTCCTCGTGGGCATCCACCATGCGCTGCTCGGGCTCGCCGTCGCCGCCGCCGCGGGCGGCCTCGCCCACGGTGGCCGGGCGCGGCTGGGGCGGCGGCGCGTGCACCACGAACTCGTCGAGTAGCTCCTCGACGCCGAAGTTGTTGATGGCCGAGCCGAAGAACACCGGGGTCAGCTCGCCGCGGCGGTAGGCCTCGGCGTCGAACTCGTTGCTGGCGGCGGCCACCAGCTCGATCTCCTCGCGCAGCTCGGCCGCCTGATCGCCGAGGACCTCGTCCAGGCGCGGGTTGTCCAGGCCCTCGATGGTCTCGCCCTCCTGAACGCGGCCGCCATGGGTGGCGCTGTACAGGTGGACGCGGTCGGCGAGCAGGTGGAACACGCCCTTGAAGCGCTGACCCATGCCGATGGGCCAGGTCACCGGGGCGCAGCGGATGCCGAGCACCTCCTCCACCTCGTCCATGAGCTCCACGGGGTCGCGGCCCTCGCGGTCGAGCTTGTTCATGAAGGTCATGATGGGCGTGGCGCGCATGCGGCAGACGTCCATCAGCTTGCGCGTGCGGTCCTCCACGCCCTTGGCGGCGTCGATCACCATCAGCGCCGAGTCCACCGCGGTCAGGGTGCGGTAGGTGTCCTCGGAGAAGTCGCCGTGGCCCGGGGTATCGAGCAGGTTGACGATGCGGTCGCGGTAGGGGAACTGCATGACCGTGGAGGTCACCGAGATACCGCGCTCCTGCTCCATGGCCATCCAGTCGGAGGTGGCGTGGCGCTCGGACTTGCGGCCCTTGACCGTGCCCGCGAGCTGGATCGCCCCGCCGTAGAGCAGCAGCTTCTCGGTGAGGGTGGTCTTGCCCGCGTCGGGGTGGGAGATGATGGCGAACGTGCGCCGCCGGTCGGTTTCCTGCTGGATCGTGCTCATGCTTTGTTTCGGCTGCCGCCGGGTCCGGGAAAACCCGACAGTGTACCGGAAAATTCGGGGGCGGGCCCAGCGCCGGCGGGACCCAGGCGGGCGCGCAGGCAGCGGAAGGCCAGCTCCTCCCGCGCCAGCAGGGCGAGCAGGCCGGCGGGCTGGGGGACGGCGGCGCGGGGGCGGCGGATGCTCATCACGGGCTCCTTTGCAAATAGGAATCGTTTTCATTTGCAAAGGTAAGCAAAATCCCCCGCCGTTGCAAGCGGGGGAGCACGGCCGGGAGGCAGCCGGGGTGGGCGACCGGCCGGTTCAGGACGCGCGCGCCGGCGGCGCCATGAACTCCGGGCCCGCCGGGTCGGTGACGGTCTCGTCCAGGATCTCCTCGATCTCCTGGTGTTCGTCGGCCGACAGCGACCAGCCGAGCACGCCGTCGAGGGCGGCATGCTGATCGGGCCGCCGGCCGCCCCACAGCGCCGCGGTCACGTGCGGCTGGTCCAGCAGCCAGCGCACCGCCAGCTCCAGCACGCCGACGCCGTGGCGGTGGCGGGCCAGCGCCTCCAGCCGGTCCACCGCCTCCAGGTACTGCCCCAGGCGCGGCTGGGCGAACTTGGGGTCGACGTTGCGCAGGTCATCGCCGGCGAACTCGCTGTCTGGCCGGATCTTGCCGGTGAGCAGGCCGCGGCACAGGGCGCCGTAGGTGATCAGGCCGATGCCCTGGTCGCGGCAGTAGGGCACCACGTCCGCCTCGATGGCGCGCTCGAACAGATTGTAGGGCGGCTGGTCGGTGTGCAGCGGCGCCTCGCGGCGGAAGGCGTCCATCTGCCCGGGGCTGAAGTTGCTGACGCCGATGGCCCGGACCTTGCCGGCCGCCAGCAGCCCGTTCAGGGCTTCGGCGGTCTCCTCCGGGGCCACCCGGGGGTCGGGCCAGTGCACCTGGTAGAGGTCGATGTAGTCCGTGCCCAGGCGCCGCAGGGAATCGTCGACCTCCTGGCGGATGCGTTTGGCGCTGGCATTGCGCCGCACGTTCTCGCGCTCGTCCCACTCCAGGCCCGCCTTGGTGGCCAGCACCACGTCGTCGCGCCGGCCCTTGAGGGCCTTGCCGACGATCTCCTCGGAGCGGCCGAAGCCGTAGACGGGGGCGGTATCCACCAGGGTGATGCCGCGCTCGAGGGCGGCGTGGATGGTGGCGATCGACTCGGCCTCGTCGGTGCCGCCCCACATCCAGCCGCCGATGGCCCAGGTGCCCAGGCCGATGCGCGAGACCTCGATGTCCGTTCCGGGAATGGCGGTGTATTCCAACCGGCTGCCCCTATTTCTCCGGATGCTCCTCACCGATGACGCGGACCACCACTGCCTGCGGCCCCTCCTCGCCCATCTCCTCGAGGAAGCGCACCTCGTCGCCCTCCTTGAGCTTGGCGAAGTCGCCGTTCTTGACGCTGTTGCGGTGGAAGTAGATGGCGCGGCCGTCGAAGGACTGCAGCATGCCGAAGTCCTGCTCGGGGCTCACGTTGGCCACGCGCGCGTAGCCCTCCTCCTGGTGGGCCTTCACGTCGCCGCGCTTCTTGGTGGCGAAGCCCTCCAGCTTGCGCTCCATGGCGTCGAAGGCATCGCGGATGGCGACGTAGGCATCCTCGTGGGCGTGGTTGTCCTTGGGATCGCGGTTGACCACCAGCTCGCTGCCCGGAACGGTGACGTCCAGGCTGACGTGGTAGATCTTGCCCTTGTGGTGGTTGCGGTGGGGCGCCTCCACCACCACCCGGCAGCTCATGATGCGGTCGTAGAAGCGGTCCAGCTTCTGCGCCCGCTCCCGGATCTTGCCCTCCATGGCCTCGGAGTGGTCCATGCCGCGAAAGGTCACTTCGGGGGGAATCTGCATCCCGCACCCTCCTCTTGGTGGCAGGGCGGCCGCGCGCCGCCCGGCAGGCTGTTGAAAAAGCCGGGCCCACCCCCGAACCGGGTCAGGCCCCGACGTTTTTCAACATCCCGCGCTCGCTCCCACGGCGCCTCCGCCCCCTCCAAACCCGCGCTCGGGGCCTACAGGCTCCCATTGAGATCCTCGGCCCATTCCGTGGCCTCCACATAGGCCTCCGCCAG
>DATFLO010000079.1:0-17831 GCA_035267605.1 Gammaproteobacteria bacterium | reverse complement strand
ACTCGGGCAGGGGATAGGCGGCCAGGCAGCGGTCCGGATCCACGGTCACCACCACCTGGCCCTCGCTGTGGGTCTCCAGGAGCTCGCGGTACTTGGATGGGATGGACAAGCGGCCCTTGTCGTCCATCGTATGTTCGAAGGCACCGCGGAACATGGCGCACCCGTGATCCTCGCCCCCGGGCTTCCGGCCCGGGCCGGTCGACGGTCGGCGGGCCCGGCTCCGGCCCGCTCACCCACTGCTCCCCACAACGTCCCACTTTATCCCCCTATGGCGAACTCTAGTAAGGGGCCGTACCCCCGTCAAGCAAATTCGGGCGGGAAATTCCGGGATGTGGGCGGGGCTGGGACGGCGCCGACCCGGGGCCGCGCCGATGCCCCGGGCGAACTACGCAAAAAGGCCCGCCCCGCCACAAAACCGTTTTCCGCGCCAGGCTTCGGCACTCGAGCGGAAAGGTTTTGTAGCGGGGCGGGCCTGGTGTAGGTCGAGGCGGGCCTGTAAGCCGGGTTCTGTGCCCCCGCCCCTGAACCGGCCCGGCAGTGTGCCGGAGCCTTCCCGACTGGGGTGGTCCAGGGGCGGGGTGGGGACCATTCATCTGGGGCGAGCGTCGCCGATCGCCTCGTAGCGGCCTACCCGGGGGCGACGCGGGCCGCGCCCTTGCCCCCCTATTTGGCCTTGCTCCGGGTGGGGTTTGCCTTGCCGCCGCCGTTGCCGGCGACGCGGTGCGCTCTTACCGCACCCTTTCACCCTTACCCCGCCCCTGAGCCTGCCCCCGCAGGGGCCACCGGCACGCGGCCGGACGGCTCAGGGGCGGGGCGGTCTGCTTTCTGTGGCACTTTCCCGGGGTTTCCCCCGCCGGGCGTTACCCGGCACCCTGCCCTGTGGAGCCCGGACTTTCCTCCCCGCCCCTGAGCCTGCCCCGATCGGGGCGCCGGCACGCGGCCGGCCGGCTCAGGGGCGGGGCGATCCCCCGGCCCGCCTCGATGGGAACGGGGGTTGAAAACGGCTACTTGATGACCTTGAGGTGGCTGGGGCGCTTGCCGGCCTTGCCGGGCTCGCCCTCGCCGCCCCCCTCGTCGCCGGAGCCGGTCTCCGGCTGGTCGGCGCCGGCCGGCTCGTCCGCCGGCTCCTCGGCCTCCTGGACCGGGAACATCCAGGCCAGCACCGCGCCCTTCTGCTCGGGGTCGAACACCTGCACCACCGCCGACCACGGCACCGAGCACGAGAACGGCCGGCCGCCGAACTGCGTCGACACCTCCACGCCCCAGTCGCTGACCACCGGGTCCTGGGTGGCCAGGTTCAGGGCCAGGGTGCAGCTGTCGCGCTCGATATACTCGGAGGGCAGCACGGCCCCCTCCTCGCTCACCGAGGGGACCACGTGCACGAAGCACCGGCCCTGCCGCTCGAGCAGGGCCTCCACCATGAGCTTTTTCATCTCGGCGATCTTGTCCGGCATGACTCTCTCCCTCGGCGACCGGGTGCGTCGCGCCTGGATGTTCGTCTCCCGGGCGGGGCCGAAGTTCCCGCCCGGCCGTCGTCTAGTCGCCGTCGGCGGGATGCTCCGCCTTGGGGCGCCGGTGCATGAGGGCGGCCACCGCCCGGCCGGGATCCTCGCCCTCGAACAGCACCCGGTACACCTGCTCGGCGATGGGCATGTCCACCCCCAGCTCGCGCGCCTTGCGGTGGAGGGCGCGGGCGGTGCGCACCCCCTCGGCCCGGCGCCACAGCACGGCATCCACCGCCGCCACCGGAGTGCCGGCGCCCAGGGCCTCGCCCAGCTGATGGTTGCGCGACAGCGGGCCGGTGCAGGTGAGCACCAGGTCCCCCAGACCGGCCAGGCCGGCGAAGGTCTCGGCGCGCCCACCCCAGGCTTCGCCCAGGCGGGCCATCTCGGCCAGCCCCCGGGTGATCAGGGCAGCGCGGGCGTTGTAGCCCAGGCCGAGACCGTCGGCGATGCCGGCGGCAATGGCGATGACGTTCTTAACCGCGCCGCCGAGCTCCACCCCCACCCGGTCGTCGCTGGAGTAGACCCGCACCGGCTCGCAGTGGAACCACTCGGCCACGGCCTCGGCGTCGGCCAGGGCAGGGGCGGCCACGGTCACAGCGGTGGGCTGGCCGGCGGCCACCTCCTGGGCGAAGCTCGGCCCGGACAGGATGGCCACCCCGGCCACCCGCGCCCCCAGCACCTCCTCCAGCACCTCGTGCATGAGGAGGCCGCTGTCCTCCTCCAGACCCTTGGTGGCACAGACCACGCGGGCCTCCGGCTCGGCCAGGGGCGCCACCGCCGCGGCGGCCTCGCGCAGGGCCGCGCTGGGCACGGCGAAGACCAGCCGGGGGCAGCCGGCGACCGCGGCCTCCAGATCGGCCGTGACGGTGACCGCCGCGGGCAGGGTGAAGCCGGCCAGGTAGGCGCCGTTCTCCCGCTCCCGCTGCATGGCCTCGGCGCGTCCGGGGTCGCGCTCCCAGAGCGTCACCCGGTGGCCGCAGCGCGCCAGCTGCATGGCGAGGGCGGTGCCCCACGCGCCGGCCCCGATGACCGCCGCGTCGCCCACCCCTCAGTCGCCCCAGACGAGGGGCGCGTAGACCCAGCCCTCATCGCCGTCGGCATGGCGCACGTGCACCCACTTGCCCTTGGCCCCGAGGTAGCGCAGCAGGACGTTGCGCTCGGCCTTGAAGGCCACTTCGCGGTCGGTGGAGGGCCCCTTGCGCACGTTCACCAGCGGCTTGATCACCACCACGGTGCGCCGGTCCGACAGCAGGTCGGCGAAGACCCAGCCCCGGTCCCCCTCGTAGTCCTCGACCTCGGCCCAGCCGTTGCGGCGCTCCACCACCCGCACCGGATAGCCCTGACTGACCACGAACAGGCGCTTGTGGTCCTTGCCGGGGCCGGCGCGCAGGTTGACCTTGGAGCCGTCGATGGAGCGGTAGGGGGAGGCCGCCTGCGCCGCGGGCGCCACGGCCACCAGGAGGGCGACCACCAGCGACAGGACCGGAAGGATTCGCATGGCTAGTGCTCCTGGGTCTCGGCCTGCTGGCGGGACTGCTCGTAGAGGGCCTGGAAGTTGACCGGGTCGAGCAGGATCTGCTGGAAGCCGCCCCGCGTCACCAGGCCGGAGATGGCTTCGCGCGCATAGGGGAACAGGATGGTCGGGCAGTTGATGCCCATGAGCTGCTCCATCTGGTCCTCGGGGATGGCGCTGATGCGGAACAGGCCGGCCTGCTGCACCTCGGCGATGAACACGGTGGTGCCCTCGAAGGTGGAGCGCACGGTCACCGTGAGCACCACCTCCACGTGGCCCTGCTCGCTGACGACGCGGCCCTCGGTGCCGAGCTCCACGTTGACCTCGGGCTGGCCCTGCTTGGTGAACATTTCGGGCACGTTGGGGGACTCGAAGGACAGATCCTTGACGTAGACCCGCTCGAGGCCGAATACCGGCTGCTCCGCGCCGGCCTCCGCGCCGTTGTTGTTTTCGCTCATTCCCGCTCCCGTGGGGTAATCAGAGGCGGCCCGCTAGCCCTCGGCGGTCTCCTCCAGGAGGGGATCCAGCTTGCCCGCCTGGTCCAGGGCCTTGAGCTCGTCGAAGCCGCCGATGTGCTCGCCGTTGATGAAGATCTGGGGCACCGTGTGCCGTCCCCCGGCGCGCTCGCGCATGCGCGCGCGCTCCTCGGTATGCACGTCCACCAGGGTCTTGTCGGGCTCCACGCCCTTGGAGCGCAGCAGGGCCTCGGCCATGCTGCAGTAGGGGCAGACCCGGGTAGCGTACATCTCGACCTTGGCCATGGGCGATTCCCGTTCCTTCGTCCGAATGGCTTGGCGGTTAGCTCTCGAGCGGCATGCCGGCCTGCTGCCAGGCCATGGTGCCGCCCTCGAGGTTGTAGACCGACTCGAAGCCGGCCTTGCGCAGCTGCACGGCGGCGGTGGCCGAGCGGTTGCCGGAGCGGCAGGCCACCAGCAGCGGGCTATCGCCCCCCTTGTAGGCCTCCAGCTCCTGCATGCGGCCGCTCAGCTGGCCGAGGGGGATGTGGATGGCGCCGGCGATGTGGCCCTGCTGCCACTCGCTGTCCTCGCGCACGTCCAGCACCCGGGCGTTGCCGCGGTTGATGAGATTGACCGCCGCCGCCGGGTCGGCCCGGCCCACGCGATAGATGCGCAGCATCAGGGTGCCCTTGAACAGGACCCCGGCCACCAGGGCCAGGCCGACGACCAGCAGCCAGTTGTTCTGCAGGAATTCTAGCATCGCAGTCCTCGCGCCCGCGCGGTCGCTGCCTCAACCATCGCGGCGGGCGGCGGCGCGGTACTTGTAGAGGTCATCGTGGGTGCGGTCGGTGCGGCCCACGTAGGTGGGCACCACCGCCTCCAGGGTCCGGGGCTCGACGCCGAACACCTCGGGGAAGGGCTCGGCGCAGGTGTTGTCCACCAGCAGACTGCGGAACTGGTCGCGGGTCATGGGCTTGCCCGGAAGATGCTCCAGGGCATAGGCCTGGACCCAGCCCATCCAGCGCGGCAGCGGCCACACCGAGCGGCTCACCCCTTCCAGCTCGGCCAAAAAGCGGATGAGGTCGGCGAAGGCGTACTGGTGGGGACCGCACAGGGGATAGGTCTGCCCGTGGGTGCGGGGATCGGCCAGCGACTTGGCGAAGGCCTCGGCCACGTCCTCCACCCACACCGGCGCGAAGCGGGCGTCGCCGCGCGGCAGGGGGAGCACCAAGGGGGTGCGGCGCACCATGCGGGCAAAGCGGGTGAAGAAGCTGTCGCCCTCGCCGAAGATGATGCTGGGCTCGAAGATGGTGGTGTCCAGGGCCTCGCCGTGGGTCAGCTTGGGGCCGTTCAGCCAGCCCATGGCCCCGTAGGCCTCGCTGTTCTCCCCGGCCTCGCGCACGATCCACGCGCCCAGGCCCTTGGACCGCTGGTAGATGCTCGGGCCCAGGGGATCGGCGCCGTTGGCGCTCATGTGCAGCAGCCGGCGCACGCCGTGGCGCTTGCAGGCCTTGACCACCATGCGCGGCAGCTCCACGTGCACGGCGTGGAAGTCGCCGCGGCGCTTGAGGGGATAGTCCCGCCGTCCGGGCCGCTTCTCGCTGAGGATGCCCACCAGGTTGATGACGGCGTCGGCGTCGGCGATGTGGCGGTCCAGGTCCGCCTTGCTCAGGGGATTGCCCTCGACCACCTCCACCCCCGGCATGACGCGCATGTCCTGGTTGCGGGCGAGGTCGCGGGTGACCACCCGTGCCTTGTAGCCGTGTTTGTGCAGGCGATGGACCACGTGGCGGCCGACGAAGCCGGTACCGCCCAGGACGCAGACGCGCTCTATGCTCATCCCCTTCTCCCTAACCCTGGGGTGTTCTTGGATCGCCGCTCCCTGAGCGGACGAGGCCCCGCCTGCTGGGGCGGGGCCCGGGAATCCGGCGGAGCGGCATGCGGCGGCGGAAGCAGCCCCGCCCCGGCCGGCAACGCGGGGCGCGGCCGCGGGGTTCGCCCTCCGGGGGAGTGGGGGACTGCCGGGAAGCCCGCCGGGGGCGCCCGACCGCCTCGCCGGGCTCCCTTTATTCCTTGCGCAAAGCGGGTTTATTCTCAGATGGGGGGACCCGCGCGTCAAGGACGCCCCGGCCGGCCCGGGGACCGGGGCGCCCCCCGCCGCCGGCCATTCATCCTCGCGAAGGGAACGACCGACCATGGTTATGGAATCCATCAACCCCGCCACCGAGGAGGTGGTGGAGGTGTACGAGGAGCTCACCGACCCGCAGCTCGAGCGGGCCCTGGAGGCCTCCCAGGAGGCCTTCGGCACCTGGTCGCGGGCCTCCTTCTCCCAGCGCCGCCAGGTGCTGTCCCAGGCCGCGGCCGCCCTGCGCGAGAACGCCGCCGACTACGGCGCCCTGATCACCCGCGAGATGGGCAAGCCCGCCCGGGAGGCGCGCGGCGAGGTGGAGAAGTGCGCCTGGGTGTGCGACTACTACGCGGAGCACGGCGAGAGCTTCCTGGCCTCCGACCCGGTGGACACCGACGCCAGCCGCAGCTATGTGCGCTACGCCCCGCTCGGCCCGGTGCTCGCGGTGATGCCCTGGAATTTCCCGTTCTGGCAGGTGTTCCGGGCGGCGGCGCCGACCCTGATGGCGGGCAACAGCGTTCTGCTCAAGCACGCCTCCAACGTGCCCGCCTGCGCCGCCGCCATGGAGACCATCCTGACCGACGCCGGCCTGCCCGCCGGGGTGTTCCAGAACCTGGCCATCGGCGCCTCGCGGGTGCAGGGGGTGATCGAGGATCCCCGCGTGCGCGCCGCCACCCTCACCGGCAGCGAGGCGGCCGGGCGCAAGGTGGCCGCCCAGGCCGGCGGCGCCCTCAAGAAGACGGTGCTGGAGCTGGGCGGCTCCGACCCCTTCGTCGTGCTCGCCGACGCCGACCTCGACGAGGCGGCGCGCGTGGCCGCCACCGCGCGCACCATCAACAGCGGCCAGAGCTGCATCGCCGCCAAGCGCTTCATCGTCGCCGAGGAGGTGGCCGACGCCTTCCGCGAGCGCCTGCTGGGTCACCTGCGGGAGCTGGTGGTGGGCGACCCGACGGCAGACGCCAGCCACGTCGGCCCCCAGGCCCGTGCCGACCTGCGCGACGCCCTGCACGACCAGGTCAGCCGCAGCGTTGCCGACGGCGCCGAGCTTCTGCTCGGCGGCGAGATCCCGGCCGGGCGCGGCTACTACTATCCGGTCACCCTGCTCGACGGCGTGCGCGAGGGCATGGCGGTGGCCGACGAGGAGACCTTCGGACCGGTGGCGCCCATCCTGCGCGTGACCGACGAGGAGCAGGCGGTGGCCGTGGCCAACCGCAGCCGCTACGGCCTCGGCGGCGCCGTCTGGTCGGCCGACCGCGAGCGGGCCGAGGCCCTGGCCCAGCGCCTGGAGGTGGGCGCGGTGTTCGTCAACGGCATGGTCAAGTCCGACCCCCGCCTGCCCTTCGGCGGGGTCAAGGCCTCCGGCTACGGCCGCGAGCTGGGCATCCACGGCATGCGCGAGTTCACCAACATCCAGACCGTCTGGATCGGCTGACCGTCGCCTTCCCGGTGGGCCGGGGGCCGGTGGCTGGCCTAAAACCCGACCAAAATAGTACACTTTTCTGCTCCCCCCGATTCCTCAGGAGGCGACCATGGGCGCCGAGGTCCTGGAGCGGAACCGGCTCGGCGGCTGCGCCAGCCCCTACCTGCAGCAGCACGCCGACAATCCGGTCCACTGGCAGCCGTGGGACGAGGCGGCGCTGGCGGCGGCGCGCGAGCTGGACCGGCCCATCCTGCTATCCATCGGCTACTCCGCCTGCCACTGGTGCCACGTCATGGCGCACGAGTCCTTCCAGGACGAGCGCCTCGCGGCGCTCATGAACGCGCACTTCGTGCCCATCAAGGTGGACCGCGAGGAACGCCCGGACCTGGACCAGATCTACCAGCTGGCCCACCAGCTCATGAACCGCCGCGGCGGCGGCTGGCCGCTGACCGCCTTCCTCACCCCCGAGCAGAAGCCGTTCTTCATGGCCACCTACTTCCCGCCCGAGTCCAGGCACGGCATGCCCGGCTTCGGCGAGGTGCTGGAGAAGGTGGCCGAGGCCTACCGCAGCGACGGCGAGTCGCTGGCCCACAACGGCGAGGCGGTGACCGCGGGCCTGAAGCGGTTGAACCCGGCCGGGGCCGAGACCCTGGACCGGCAGGTGGTGGCGCGCCTGCGCGGCGACCTGGAGGGCGACTACGACCACAGCCACGGCGGCTGGGGCGCCGCCCCCAAGTTCCCCCACGCCGGCGAGGTGCGCTTCTGCCTGCGCCGCGCCGCCCTGGACGGCGACGCCGCCGCCGGGGGCATGGCCATGCAGTCCCTGCGCGCCATGGCCGACGGCGGCCTCTACGATCACCTGGGCGGCGGCTTCTTCCGCTATTGCGTGGACGCCGACTGGTCCATCCCCCACTTCGAGAAGATGCTCTACGACAACGCCGGGCTGCTCGCCGCCCTGGCCGACGGCTACGCCTACAGCGGCGAGGAGCCCCTGC
Organism: Gammaproteobacteria bacterium; assembly: GCA_035267605.1. GTDB lineage: Bacteria > Pseudomonadota > Gammaproteobacteria > Thiohalorhabdales > Thiohalorhabdaceae > Thiohalorhabdus. The sequence continues at coordinate 9,812 of DATFLO010000079.1, read as the reverse complement.
GCCGGGCCGCCTCCGAGACCGCTACCTGGCTGGAACGGGAGATGCGCCACCCGGAGGGCGGCTTCTACGCCACCCTGGACGCCGACAGCGAGGGGGTGGAGGGGGGCTACTACGTCTGGCACTACGACGAGCTGGCCGGACTGCTGGAGGACACCGAGCTGGCGGTGGCCGAGCGGGTCTTCGGCCTGAGCCGCGCGGGCAACTTCGAGGGCGCCAACCACCTCAAGCGGGTGCGGGATGCGGCGGAGGTTGCCGGCGAGCTCGGCCTGGAAGCGGCGGCCGCCGAACAGGCCCTGGCGTCCGCCCGCGACCGCCTGTTCGCCGCCCGCAGCCGGCGCCCCTTCGTCGGCCGCGACGACAAGGTCCTCACCGCCTGGAACGGCCTGCTGATCGCCGGCCTGGCCCGCGCCGGCCGGGCCTTCGCCGAGACCCGCCACACCGACCTGGCGGCGGGTGCGGTGGACTTCCTGCGCGAGCGGGCCTGGGACGGCGAGCGCCTGCGGGCCGTGTACAAGGACGGCGCGGCCTACGGCGACGCCTACCTGGAGGATTACGCCTACCTCCTGGCCGGCCTCCTGGAGCTGCTGCAGAACCGCTGGCGCGACGCCGACCTGGCCTTCGCCCGGGCGCTGGCCGACGCCCTGCTGGCGCATTTCGAGGACGACCGCGAGGGCGGCTTCTTCATGACCGCCGACGACCACGAGGCGCTCATCTACCGCCCCAAGCCGGGGCTGGATCAGTCCCTGCCCTCGGGCAACGGCGCCGCTGCCGGCGCGCTCACGGACCTGGGCCACCTGCTGGGCGAGCCGCGCTACCTGCACGCCGCCGAGCACGCCCTGCGCCTGTTCATGCCGGAGATGAAGGCCCACCCCGGGGCCTATGTGGCACTGATCACGGCGCTGGAGGAGGCGGACCAGCCGCCCGCCCTGGTAACCCTCCGCGGCGGCGCCGCGGCCGCCGACTGGCGGGCGGCGGCCACCACCGGCTTCCATCCCGCCCGGCGGGTGTTCGCCATTCCCGACGACGCCGAGCTGCCCGAGGCGCTGGCGGCCCGCAGCAACCGGGGCGAAGTGACCGCTTACCTCTGTCGCGGCACCGAATGCTCGGCGCCCATCACCGAGCGGGCAGCCTTCGAGGCGGCGCTGTCCGGCTAGGGGAGCCACCAACCAAACGCCATGACACCAAGGCGCCAAGGACGGCCAAGGGACTGCTACGATCCACTCCTGAGGATTTCCCTGGCGGTCGATTACCTATTCGACTCGGCGCAGCCGCCCCCCCGGAAGTCCAGACACCTTGGCGTCTTGGCGCCTTGGCGTTTTCTCAATCACTTTCAATGGAGAGGCGTACCATGGCCAAGACGTTGAAGGACTTCGTCACCGACGCCCGCGGCCGCATCCGCGAGATCGATCCGGACACCGCCGAGGAGATGATCGACGCGCGTGACGACGTCATGGTCCTCGACGTGCGCGAGCCCGACGAGTTCGCCATGGGCCACGTACCGGGCGCGGTGAACGTGCCGCGCGGCATGCTCGAGGCCGCCGCCGACCCCGACTACAAGAACCCCCACCCGGAGCTGTGCCGGGCCCGGGAGCGCACCATCCTGCTCTACTGCAAGACCGGCGGCCGCAGCGCCATGGCCACCGCCACCCTGGCCGACATGGGGTTCAAGGAGGTCTACAACATCGCCGGCGGCGCCGCGGTGTGGATCGGCGACGACTGCGAGTGGGAGGGCGAGCTCAAGGAGGACGTCTGAGCGCCTGGTGCTCGCAAGGGGGACCCAAGAAAAGGCCCGCCCCGCCCCTGAACCCTCCCGGTTCCCTGCCATTGGCAGGGTGGGTGGAAGGTTCAGGGGCGGGGCGGGCCTTTTTTCGCTTCGGAAACGCTTCCGCCTAGAAGCTGCTGCCGAAGTTCTCCTCCATGCGGGCCTTGAACTCGTCGATGGTGAAGCTGTGGTTCTGCGGGCCGCTGCACTCGATCTTGTAGGCGCCCATGGTGGCGGCGATGCGGCCGGTGGTCTCCCAGTCGAAGCCGTTGGTCAGGCCGAACAGCAGGCCGGCGCGGTAGGCGTCGCCGCAGCCGGTGGGGTCCTCGATGGACTTGGGCTTGGCGGTGGGCACGTGGATCATGCCGTCCTGGGTGTAGATCTCGCTGCCCTCGCCGCCCTTGGTGACGATCAGGGTGGAGACGCGCTTGGACAGGTCCTCGGCGCTGTGGCCGGTCTTGTCCTGCACCATCTGCCACTCGTAGTCGTTGACCGCCAGGATCTCGGCCTCGTCCACCCGCTCGAGCAGCTCGTCGCCGGAGAACATGGGCAGGCCCTGGCCCGGATCGAAGATGAACGGGATGCCGGCCTCCTTGAACTGCTTGGAGTGCTCGACCATGGCGTCCTTGCCGTCGGGGCTGACGATGCCCCACTCCGCCTTCTCGGTGCAGTCGGCGATCTTCTGCCGGTGGGCCTCGCCCATGGCGCCCGGGTGGAAGGCGGTGATCTGGTTGTCGTCCTCATCGGTGGTGATGAAGGCCTGGGCGGTGAAATGCTCCGGGATCTCCATCACGTACTTGCGGGAGATGCCGTGCTTGTCCATCCACTCGGCATAGGGCCCGAAGTCGGTGCCCACGGCGCCCATGGCGATGGGGTCGCCGCCGAGCAGCTTGAGGTTGAAGGCGATGTTGCCGGCGGTGCCGCCGAACTCGCGGCGCATGGTGGGCACCAGGAAGGCCACGTTCAGGATGTGGACCTTGTCCGGCAGGATGTGGTTCTTGAACTTGTCGTGGAACACCAGGATGTTGTCGAACGCGAAGGATCCGGCGATCAGGGCGCTCATGGTTGTTTCTCCTTCGTGGGATTTTTGGTGATCGGCTTTCGGGCCGGCCGAAGCCGCGCTCTGTCGGGGCGGCTACCAGCCGCGACCTACCGGAACCGACCCCGGGTCGCGGCCAGGGTGCGGTAGCGCGCAGTGCCGGCCGCATCCGGGCAACGGCATCCGCTTCAACCGGCCGCCTTGGTGTCCTTTTTCCCACCGGCGTAGGTCAGGTCCAGCTCCTTGGCCGCGCGCACGTCGTCGAGGCGCTTCACCGGCAGGCTGTAGGGGGCGTTCTTGGCGATCTCCGGGTCGCTCTCGGCCTCCTTGCGGATGTCGGCCAGGACCTCGGCGAAGTGGTCCAGGGTCTCCTTGGCCTCGGTCTCGGTGGGCTCCACCAGGAAGCACTCCGGCACCGACAGCGGGAAGTAGGCGGTGGGCGCGTGCACGCCGAAGTCGAGCATGCGCTTGGCCACGTCCATGGCGGAGACGTGCGCCTCGGACTTGGCCAGGTCCTCCAGGGTGAGGATGAACTCGTGCATGGCCCGGCGCTCGGGATAGGCCACCTGGTAGTGGGGCCGCAGCTTCTCCATCAGGTAGTTGGCGTTGAGCACGGCGTGCTCGGCGATGCGCTCCATGCCCTCGCGGCCCACCATGCGGATGTAGGCGTAGGCCCGCAGCAGCACCCCGATATTGGCCGGGAAGGCGGTCATGCGGCCGATGGTGTCGGGCCGCTGCTGCTCGTACTCGAAGAAATAGCTGCCGTCCTCGGCCTGGGCCACCAATGGCACCGGGGCGAACGGCAGCAGGCGCTCGGACACGCCCACCGGGCCGGCGCCGGGGCCGCCGCCGCCGTGCGGCGTGGAGAACGTCTTGTGCAGGTTGAAGTGCATGACGTCGAAGCCCATCTCGCCGGGGCGCACCTTGCCCAGGATGGCGTTGAGGTTGGCGCCGTCGTAGTAGAGCAGGCCGCCGGCGCCGTGCACCTTGTCGGCGATCTCCTTGATGCCGCGCTCGAACAGCCCCAGCGTCGACGGGTTGGTGATCATGAGCCCGGCGGTGCGCTCGGACAGGGCCTCGTCGAGGCTGTCCAGGTCGATGTCGCCGTCGGCCTTGGTCTTGATCTCCACCGTCTTGAAGCCGCCCATGGAGGCGGTTGCCGGGTTGGTGCCGTGGGCCGAGTCGGGGACGATGATCTCGTCGCGGTGGTGGTTGCCGTGGGCCTCGTGGTAGGCCCGCATCATGGCCACCCCGGCGTACTCGCCCTGGGCGCCCGCCGCCGGCGCCAGCGACACCGCGTGCATGCCGCAGATGTCGGCGAGCATCTCCTGCAGGTCCCACAGCACCGACAGGATGCCCTGGCTGTAGGCCGCCGGGGTCTCCGGGTGGCGCCCCAGGAAGCCGGGCAGCATGGCCGCCTCGTTGGACCCCCGCGGGTTGTACTTCATGGTGCACGAGCCCAGCGGGTAGAAGTGGGTGTCGATGGAGAAGTTCTTCTGCGACAGCCGGGTGTAGTGGCGGACCACGTCCATCTCCGAGGCCTGCGGCAGGCCGGTGTCGCTGTCGCGGCGCTGGGCGCCCGGCAGGTCGGACAGGTCCACCTCGCCGTGGGGCATCTGCGCCCGGTTGGCGCGCTCGTCGCGGCTGTGATCGAAGATCAGCATGGGGGCACTTCCTCGTAGAAAGGCTTAAACGCCAAGCCGCCAAGACCGCCAAGGAACGCCAAGAAAACCGGATCTTCGTGGTTACGGCTTCGCCTCGAGCAGCCTCTGAGCCGTCTTGGCGAATCTTGGCGTCCTTGGCGGTTTGGCGTTGTGGTTACGGTTACACCACCTGGGCCAGGGCCTCGGCGTAGGCGTCGAGGTCGGCCTCGGTCTTGGTCTCGGTGGCGCACACCAGCAGGCCGTTATCCAGGCCCTCGAACTCGCGGCCCAGCTCGAAGCCGCCCAGGATGCCCTTGTCCGCCAGCGCCTTGGTCACCTCGGTGGCCGGCTGGGGCAGCTTCAGCGCCGCCTCGTGGAAGAACGGGCCCTCGAACAGACGCTCCACGCCGTCGATGGCGGTGAGCCGCTCCACCAGCTTGCGGGTGTTGGTGTGGCTGACCCCGGCCGCCTGCTTGAGGCCCTCGTCGCCCACCAGCGCCATGAAGATGGTGGCGGCGGTCATGGCCAGGCCCTGGTTGGTGCAGATGTTGGACTTGGCCTTGGCGCGACGGATGTGCTGCTCGCGCGCCTGGAGGGTGAGGGTGAAGCCCTCGCGGCCGTCGGTGTCCACGGTGCGCGCCGCCAGCCGGCCCGGCATCTGGCGCACCAGCTTCTTGCTGGTGGCCATAAGCCCCAGGAACGGGCCGCCGCTGGACATGGGAATGCCCAGGGGCTGGCCCTCGCCCACCGCGATGTCCGCACCCCACGCCCCCGGCGGGGTGAGCAGGGCCAGCGCCATGGGATTGACCGAGGCGATGACCAGGGCGCCGCGCTCGGCGGCCTTGGCCGCCAGCGCCGCCTCGTCCTCCAGCCGGCCGAAGAAGTTGGGCTGGGGCACCACCAGGGCGGCGAAGTCGCCTTCCACCGCGTCCAGCGCCGCCGGATCGAGCACGCCCGTGGCCGGATCATGGGGCAGCGTCTCGATGACGATGTCCTGGGCGCCGCAGAAGCTGGCGGCCACCCGGCGGTAGGACGGGTGCACCGTGTCCGGCACCAGCACGCGGTGGCTCTTGCCCTTGTGGGCACGCACCGCCATGAGCACGGCCTCGGCCAGGGCGGTCCCGCCCTCGTAGAGGCTGGCGTTGGCCGCCTCCATGCCGGTGAGGCCGGCGATCATGCTCTGGAACTCGTAGATGGTCTGCAGCGTGCCCTGGCTGGCCTCCGCCTGGTACGGCGTGTAGGCGGAGTAGTACTCGCCGCGGGTGGCGATCTCCCAGACCGCGGCGGGCACGTGGTGCTCGTACACCCCGGCGCCGACGAAGGTGCGCAGGCCGTTGTCGTCCCGGGCCGCGCGCTCCCGCATCAGGCGCATGAGCTCCATCTCGTTGAGTCCCTCGGGGACCTTCTCCAGGGGCTTGGCCCGGATGGCCTCGGGGATCTCGGCGAACAGCTCCTCGATGCTCGACACCCCGATGGTATCGAGCATTTCCCGGACATCCGCCTCGGTGTGCGGAATAAAGGGCATGACCTACTCCTCGGACTCGCACATCTCCTGATAGGCCTCGTGACCCATCAGTCCGTCCAGCTCACCCTCGTCGCTGGGCTTCATGCGGAAGATCCAGCCGCCGTCGAAGGGCTCCTCGTTGACCTTCTCGGGGCTGTCCTCCAGATCCTCGTTGGCGGCCACGATCTCGCCGGAGATGGGGGCGTAGATGTCGGAGGCGGCCTTCACCGACTCGGCCACCGCCACCTCGTCCCCGGTGGACACGGTGCCGCCGGTCTCCGGAAGCTCCACGAACACCACGTCCGACAGCAGGTCCTGGGCGTAATCGGTGATGCCGATGGAGACAGTGCCGTCGCTCTCCTTCTTCACCCACTCGTGGCTCTTGGTGTAGAGCCGATCGTCGCGTACATCCATGGCGCTCCCTCCTGGGGGTCGTCTGGGGGTTCGGTCCGGCCCCCGCGGGGCCGGGGGGTCAGGTCTTGTAGGCGGGCTCGCCGTTTTTCACGAACGGGTAGCGCACCAGCCGGGCGGGCAGCTCCCGGCTGCGCACCACCACGGCGCATTCGGTGCCCGCGGTGGCCATCTCCGCCGGCACCCGGGCGAAGGCGATGCCCTTCTCCAGGGTGGGCGAGAAGGTGCCGCTGGTGATCTCGCCGCGCGCCTCGCTGTCGGGGAACACCACCTCCTGGTGGCTGCGCAGGACGCCCTTGCCCTCCAGCACCAGGCCGATGAGCTTGCGCGGCGGGCCCTCGGCGCGCTGCTCCTGCAGGGCCTCGCGGCCGATGAACTCGCGGTCGGCGGGCTCCCAGGCCACGGTCCAGCCCAGGCCCGCCTCCAGCGGCGTGGTGGACTCGTCCATGTCGTTGCCGTACAGGTTGAGCCCCGCCTCCAGGCGCAGCGTGTCGCGCGCGCCCAGGCCGCAGGGCCGGGCCCCGGCGTCCACCACGGCGCTCCAGAAGGCCTCGACGGCCTCCGCCGGCAGCGCGATCTCGTAGCCGTCCTCGCCAGTGTAGCCGGTCTTGCCGATGAACAGCTCGCCCAGGTCGGTTGCGGTCACCGCCGCCTGGAAGCCCTTGAGGGTGCGCACGTCCTCGGCGCCGCTACCCAGCAGGGGCAGCAGCACGTCGTCGGCCTTGGGGCCCTGCACCGCCACCAGCGCCAGGTCCCGGCGCTCGCTCAGCTCCACGCCCGGGAAGCCCTCCCCGAGGCGCGCCCGCATCCAGTCGGTGTCGGTCTCGCGCCGGCTGGAGTTGACCACCATGCGGTACCAGTCGTCCCGCATGCGGTAGACGATGAGGTCGTCGATGACGCCGCCCTCGGCGTTGCACATGCAGGTGTACAGCGCCCGCCCGGGCTCGCCGTCGAGCTTGGCCACGTCGTTGACCAGCAGCCGTCGCAGGTAGTCGCGCACGCCCTCGCCGGCGAGGTCCACCACCAGCATGTGGGAGACGTCGAAGATGCCGCAGGCCTGGCGCACGGCATGGTGCTCCTCCACCTGGGAGCCGTAGTGCAACGGCATGTCCCAGTCGCCGAAGGGCACCAGCTTGGCGCCGGCAGCCACGTGAATATCGTAAAGAGGTGTCCGGAGACCCATATCTTCCCTTTCTAACCTGCTTGCGCCGGAAGCGAAACGGGCGTCAGCCCTGCTCTTCCTCGGCGTGGTAGGAGCTGCGCACCAGCGGCCCGGCCTTGATCCAGGAGAAGCCGAGCTCGCGGCCGGCCTGCTCGAGGGCGGCGAAGCGGTCCGGATGGATGTATTCCTGCACCGGCAGCTTGTCGCGGGCGGGGCGCAAATACTGGCCCAGGGCCAGGCGGGTGACGCCCACCGAGCGCAGGTCGCGCATGACGGCGACCACCTCGTCCTCGCTCTCGCCGAGGCCGAGCATGAGACTGGACTTGGCCTCCACCCCGGGCAGGGCGGCGGCGCGCTCGAGGACATACAGCGAGCGCCGGTAGTCGGAGCCCGGGCGCACCGGCTTGTACAGGCGCGGCACCGTCTCCACGTTGTGCCCCCACACCAGCGGCGCGGTGGGGGCGATCTCGTCGACCGCGGCGTCCACCACCTTGCGGAAATCGGGAGTGAGCAGCTCCACCCCCATGTCCGGCTTGCGCTCGCGCAGGGCGCGCACGGTGGCGGCGAACAGGCCGGCGCCGCCGTCGGCCAGGTCGTCGCGGTTCACCGAGGTGAGCACCACGTAGGACAGACCCATATCCATGGCGGCGTCGGCCACCTTGTCGGCCTCGGTATGGTCGGCGGGGGTCCCGGGCTTGCCGGTGGCGACGGAGCAGAACCCGCAGGCGCGGGTGCAGGTGTCGCCCAGGATCATGAAGGTGGCGGTGCCGCGGCTCCAGCACTCGCCGCGGTTGGGGCAGTTGCCCTCCTCGCAGATGGTGACGAGCTCGCGGTCGTGGAGGGCGCGGGCGGTGCGGCCGTAGTGGCTGTCGCGGGCGTCGCCCAGGGCGTAGCGGATCCACGCGGGCATGCGCTGGGCATTGGGGCCGGAATGCCCGCCGGCGTCCTGCCCGGAACCGTCCGGGGCGGCGGCGGGATCGGGATGGAATTTGAGCGGCTGGCGGTCCATGGGGCACTCCTCCCTGTTGGGTCGTGCCCGGGCTGGCCTGCCCCTTGCCCGCGGCCCTGCGCGCAGAGACCGTCCCCGCCGGCGGCGGGGACGGTGGGCCGAACGGGGGCGCCGACGCGGCGCCCCCGAACGAACAAGGGGAGGACGGCAATCCCGAGCCATCCTCCCCTCTGTACTGGAAACCTGAGAGTTCCCCCCGCCTCTCGGGCCCTTGCGGTGTGGAGGCTGTCGCTCCGACACCGGATTGGCCCGAGGGGCGGGGTTACCCCTTCGGTGTCCCGCCCTTGGGATAGCCGTGGTGCAGGAGCGTTAGCCTGCACCCGTTGAATCCCAAGGGCGGGATCTCTCCAGAGCCCCATCCCCCGATGGTCCTTTCGCCTGAGAGCTTCCGGGAGGAGTTTCCCCTTCGGCGTCCCGCCCCTGAGGGCCTACCGGCGCTGGCTAGCGGGCAAGCACCTGAGAAGCCTCAGGGGCGGGATCTCTCCCATCGGGATCGTCTGGGTCGCCACGAATTTTTATCGGTTCAGCAAATAACCATTGTAAGTTCGGCGTCAATGGTGTCAATAATGGGGCTGCGGGTGCAGCCCCGAAAAGGGGCCCCCGAAGGGTGGCCAGAGAGGCCGCCGTTGAGCGGAATTTGGCGCGGATCCGGGGCTCCCGAGCAAGCGGTGCGTTTGGCCATGAATCAAGTAAGTGGTAATATACGCTGCAGTTCAAACCGAGCAGGCGACTTCTTGCTTTCCGACACCGACGCGTGCCTGAAGCATTCCCCCGCCGCCTGGCGGGAGGCCAACACGCGGGGACCCTCCCCCGCCGCCGGCGGCTCCGTGAGCCGGCGTCAGCCCGTTCCGTCGTCCTTTTCCGCATCACACCAATTTCAAGCGCGCACGTGTGCGGACCGCCGCCAAGGCGCCGACGCACGTGCCCGCTGGGCGCTGCCCGACGCGGCCGGCCAGCTTCGCCGGCCCGCCCAGCGCGCCTGAACACCGCCCCCTCGCCTAACCCCTCGACCAGCAAGGGAGGAGTTTCTCCTATGGGCATCCGAAACGAGAACACCGGCCTCGAGCATGAGCAGTACACCCCCGACTTCGCCGACTACTGGGACGAACTGGTGGGCTGGGAGAAGCGGGAAGCGGCCGAGGGCGGCTTTTACGAGCGCCTGCTCGCGGCCTCCAACTGCAACAGCGTGGCCGACGTGGCCTGCGGCACCGGCGACCACGCCATCACCCTGGCCAAGATCGGCTTCGCGGTGACCGCCTCCGACGGCTCCGACAACATGGTC
>DATFLO010000078.1:0-29205 GCA_035267605.1 Gammaproteobacteria bacterium | reverse complement strand
TGAGGATCTTGGCCGTCTCGCCCATGAAGCGCACGCCCGCCACCACCAGGGTGGAGGCGGGGTGCTCGTGGCCGAAGCGGGCCATCTCCAGGGAGTCGGCCACGGTGCCGCCGGTCTCCTCGGCCAGGTCCTGCAGGGCCTCGGAGGTGTAGTAGTGGGCCACCAGCACCGCGTCCTGCTCCGCCAGCAGGCGCTTGGCCTGCTCCACCAGGCGTTCGCGCTCGGCGGCGTCCAGGCCGCGCTCGCGCTCCTCGATGCTGGGTCCTTCGGGGAGCTGATCGTCGGTCACCTCGGGGATGGTGATCGTCGCATCCATCAAGTGACTCCTTTGGCCCCTCCGTGGAGGGGCGTCATCCCCCGGCGGGGGAGTGCGGGGTGCGGGGTTGGCGCGAAGGCGTCAAAGTCTACCCTGACCGTTAGACCGGGCGAAAGCCGCCAATTTCCGAGTATAACGATAGGGTTCTGGGGATGGGCAAGCTGATCGACGGTGTCTGGCAGCAGCAGGCGTTCGCCCCGGAGACCGAGGACGGCCGTTTCGTGCGGCCCGACAGCCCCTTCCGCAACTGGGTGACCCGCGATGGTTCAAGCGGTTTCCCGGCGGAGGCGGGGCGCTACCACCTGTACGTGTCGCTGGCCTGTCCGTGGGCCCACCGGACCCTGATCCTCCGCCGCCTCAAGGGGCTCGAGGATGCCATCTCCGTTTCGGTGGTGGATCCCATCATGGGCGACCAGGGCTGGGCCTTCTCCGACGGCCCGGGCTGTGTGCCGGACACGGTCAACGGCTGCGACTACCTGCGCGAGGTCTACGTTCGCGGCGATCCCCGCTACACCGGGCGGGTCACCGTGCCGCTGCTGTGGGACAAGGTGGCCGGGACGGCGGTGAGCAACGAGTCGGCGGACATCATGCGCATGCTCAACAGCGCCTTCGACGACATCGCCGATGACCGCGTGGACTTCTACCCGTCGCCCCTCCGGGACGCCATCGACCGCGTCAACGCCTGGGTCTACGATGACATCAACAACGGCGTCTACAAGACTGGCTTCGCCCAGACCCAGGCTGCCTACGAGGAGGCCTTCGATGCCCTGTTCGCGGCCCTCGACGCGGTGGAGGAGCGCCTCGGGGAGCACCGCTACCTGGTGGGCAACCGCCTGACCGAGGCCGACTGGCGCCTGTTCACCACCCTGGTGCGGTTCGATCCGGTGTATTACAGCCACTTCAAGTGCAACCGCCAGCGCCTCCAGGATTTCCCCAACCTGGGCGGCTACTTGCGCGATCTCTACCAGGTGCCCGGGGTGGCGGAGACGGTGGACCTGGACCACATCAAGCGCCACTACTACGGCAGCCATCCGGGGCTGAATCCCACCGGCATCGTGCCCAAGGGCCCGGTCCTGGACTACGGCGGGCGCCACGACCGCGACCGCTTCCCGTCGGATTAGAAGGGCCGGCGGCGGCGCGAGGCGGCGACCGTCACCCGGCCGCCGCCCGGGGCAGGGACGCGGGTCTGGTAGGCTGCCGGGTGCAACGCCCATCGCAACGGACAGGGGGAGTCATGCGCCATGTCATCCCGGCCGGCATCCTGGCCCTGCTGCTTTCGCTGGCAGCGGGCTGGGCCCCGGCCTCGGCCGCCGACACCGAGGAGCCGCCCAGCAGCGTGTCCCAGGAGCTCCACGACCTGGGACGCGAGATCAAGCGCGCCATGAAGGAGAAGGGCGAGTACGTCGGCGACAAGCTCGGCGAGCTCGGGCGCGAGGGCCGCTCCTGGCTGAGCGACCGCGGCCTGCAGGCCCGGGTCAAGACCACCCTGACCGGCGTGGTGGGCGTGGGCAGTCTGGGTCGGATCAACGTCGACGTCAGCCAGGGGGTGGTCACCCTCACCGGTGAGCTGAGCTCCTGGGAGGAGGTGGCACGCGTGGTGCAGGCCACCAACCAGGTGGAGGGCGTTCGCCGCGTGGTGTCCCGGCTGCGGGCGCCCGGCTCCACCTGAGGCGGGCCGGCGCCCGACGGCAGGGTGGAACCTCCCGACGGGTCCTCCCGTGTTTGGGGACAGGAGGGCCCCGCCCGCCCTCCCCGGGTTTGGGAATGCGAGAGACGATCTTCCGGGCGGCCTTGGAAAAGGGCGGGGCCCGGCCATCGGCGAATCCAACCGACGACCGGAAACGAGGAAACCATGAATAGATCGGCGTTGTTCGCGACCGCGTTCGGACTGCTGGCCCTTCCGGCAGCGGCCTGCGCGGCCTCTCCCACCCTCGGCACCTACGTCGGGGGCGGTCTGGCCATCCAGGACGTGGACGGCTTCGACGACGGCACCGCCGTCAATCTGCGCGGCGCCGCCGCCCTGCCCGGCGTGCTGGCCGACGGCGTGCCCGGGGCCCTGTCGGTGGAGGGCGAGCTGACCCGGACGCTGACCTCGCCGGAGCGCGACCTCCCGAGCGGGCGCACGGTGGACCTGGACATCACCACCCTGGGCGGCTACGGCGTCTACACCTTCCCGGTGCAGCGGCTCATGCTGCGCGGCCGCCTGGGTCTGCTCTACGAGCACATCTCGGCCAACGGCGGCGACGACGATAACAACCTCGAGCTCAGTCTGGGCTTCGGCGCCGGGGTGATGGTCACCCAGCGCCTGGAGGTGGCCGCCAGCTACACCTACATCGAGAACGACGTGGATCACCTCGGGGCGAACGTGCTCTACCACTTCTGAGGCGCGCTTTCCCCGGCACGACAAAGGCCCGGCTGTCCCAGCCGGGCCTTTGTCGTTGCCGGCCGGGGCGGCGCTCAGACCGAGCGCGCCTGGGCGGCGGCGTTGCCTAGGTAGCTGGCCGGCGTAAGCCCCTTGAGGCGCGCCTTCTCGGCGTCGGGGATGGGCAGGTCGTCGAGGAATTCGGCCAGCTTGTCGGCGTCCACGGCGCGGCCGCGGGTGAGCGCCTTGAGGCGCTCGTAGGGCCGGTCCACCCCGTAGCGGCGCATGACCGTCTGGATGGGCTCGGCCAGCACCTCCCAGGCGCCGTCCAGATCCTCGTCCAGGCGCGCGCGGTTGAGCTCCAGCTTGCCCAGGCCCTTGAGCGCCGAGGCGTAGGCCAGCAGCGCGTAGGCGAAGCCGGTGCCCATGTTGCGCTGCACGGTGGAGTCGGTGAGGTCGCGCTGGAAGCGGGACAGCGGCAGCTTGGCCGCCAGGTGCTCGAGGGTGGCGTTGGCCAGGCCCAGGTTGCCCTCGGCGTTCTCGAAGTCGATGGGGTTGACCTTGTGCGGCATGGTGGAGCTGCCCACCTCGCCGGCCACCACCTTCTGCTTGAAGTAGCCGAAGCTGATGTAGCCCCACACGTCCCGGCACAGGTCGATGAGGGCGGTGTTGAAGCGGGCCATCGCGTGGAACAGCTCGGCCATGTAGTCGTGCGGCTCGATCTGGGTGGTCAGCGGGTTCCAGGTCAGCCCCAGCCCCTCTACCAGCGCCTGGCCCAGGGCCGGCCAGTCCACCCCGGGGTAGGCGGCCATGTGCGCGTTGAAGTTGCCGGTGGCGCCGTTGATCTTGCCCCGGACGGGGGTCTCGGCCACGGCCAGGCGGGCGCACTTGAGGCGGTGGGCGAACACCGCCAGCTCCTTGCCCACCGTGGTGGGGGTGGCCGGCTGGCCGTGGGTGCGCCCGAGCATGGGCACCTCCGCCCATTCGTGGGCCTGGGCGGTGAGCTGCTCCACCAGGGCGTCGGCGGCCGGCAGCAGCACCTCGTTGCGCGCCTCGCGCAGGGACAGGCCATGGGCCAGGTTGTTGATGTCCTCGGAGGTGCAGGCGAAGTGGAAGAACTCGCTGCCGGCGGCCACCTCCGGCTGCTCGGCGGCGCGCTCCTTGAGGTAGTACTCCACCGCCTTGACGTCGTGGTTGGTGGTGGCCTCGATGTCCTTGATGCGCTGGGCGTCGCCGGGATCGAAATCGTCGGCGATGCGGTCCAGGAAGGCCTCGGCCTCCGCGGACAGGGCCGGCAGCTCGGCGATGCCCGGCTCGGCGGCGAGCGCCTTGAACCAGGCCAGCTCCACCCGCACGCGGTTGCGGATCAGGCCGAGCTCGCTGAAATGGGGCCGCAGGGCCTCGGTTTTGGCCCCGTAGCGGCCGTCGAGGGGGGAGACGGCGGTGAGCGCGGACAGCTCCATCGGACAGCACCTCGGTCACGGATCAAGCGTGTTACCTTACCATGCGCGCGGCCCCGCATTCAGCGGAGCAACCGGTGGATGGGGCGGCCGCCGCCGACTGCGCCACGGCAAAAGGGGATGTCATGGACGCGCTCATGGAGCTGCTGAACGCCGTCTCGGACTGGCTGTGGAACGAGCTCATGCTGGTGCTGCTGCTGGGCACCGGCCTGTTCCTGACCCTCGGCCTCAAGCTGCTGCCCATCCGCAAGCTTGGCCATGGCTTCCGCATGCTGTGGTCGGGGCGCCGCCGCGGCCAGAAGGGCGAGGGCGAGATCACCCCCTTCGCCGCCCTCATGACCTCGCTGTCCGCCACCATCGGCACCGGCAATATCGCCGGGGTGGGCACCGCCATCCACCTGGGCGGGCCGGGGGCGGTGTTCTGGATGTGGGTCACCGCCCTGGTGGGCATGGCCACCAAGTTCTCGGAGGCGGTGCTGGCGGTGCAATTCCGCGAGGTGGACGCCCGCGGCATGCACGTGGGCGGCCCCATGTACTACATCAAAAACGGCCTGGGTGGGCGCTGGCGGCCCCTGGCCGCCGCCTTCGCCCTGCTGGCGGTGATCGCCGCCTTCGGCATCGGCAACACGGTGCAGTCCAACTCGGTGGCCGACGCCCTGGACCAGGCCCTGTCCGTGCCCTTCTGGGCCACCGGGGTGGTCATGGCGGCGCTGGTGTTCGTGGTCATCGTCGGCGGCATCCGCCGCATCGCCACCGTGGCCGAGACCCTGGTGCCGATCATGGGCGTGGTCTACGTGGTCGGGGCCCTGCTCATCCTCGGCGCCAACTACGCCGCCGTGCCGCAGGGGATCGGGCTCATCTTCTCCGATGCCTTCACCGGCACCGAGGAGGTGGCCGGCGGCTTCGCCGGCGCCGGGGTGATGATGGCCATCCAGTGGGGCGTCAACCGCGGCCTGCTGTCCAACGAGGCCGGCCTGGGCTCGGCGCCCATGGCCCACGCCGCCGCCCGCACCGACGACCCCGTGCGCCAGGGCGTGGTGGGCATGCTCGGCACCTTCCTCGACACCATCGTGGTGTGCACCATGACCGCCCTGGTGATCCTCACCACCGGGGCCTGGCAGGGCGGCGAGACCGGCGCCGCGCTGACCACCATGGCCTTCAACCAGGGCCTGCCCGGGCCGGGCGACTTCGTGGTGGCCTTCGGCCTGATCATCTTCGCCTTCTCCACCACCCTGACCTGGGCCTTCTACGGCGAGCGCTGCCTCGAGTATCTGGCCGGGGTGCGGGGGCTCATGGTATTCCGGGTGGTATGGGTGGCGGCGGTGCTGATCGGCGCCGTGGCCAGCCTGGACCTGGTTTGGAAGGTCGCCGGCATCACCATGGCGCTCATGGCCATCCCCAACCTGATCGCCCTGCTGCTGCTGTCGCCGGTGGTGTTCCGCATCAGCCGCCAGTATTTCGCCAGGCAGGCCGGGTAGGCCGCGCCCTCTCAGCCGCCAACGCAACCGGAACGAGGACCATGGCCGCCGTGGAGCATGCCACCACCCCCTTCGACGACCAGCGCCCAGGGACCTCGGGGCTGCGCAAGACCGTGGCCCGCTTCAGCCAGCCGGGCTACCTGGAGAACTTCGTCCAGGCCCTGTTCGACACCTGCAGCGAGCTGGCCGGGGGCACCCTGGTCCTCGGCGGCGACGGCCGCTACTACTCGGACACCGCCATCGCCACCATCCTGCGCATGGCCGCCGCCAACGGCGTGGGCCGGGTGCTGGTGGGCCGCGGCGGGCTGTTCTCCACGCCGGCGGTATCGGCCACCATCCGCCGCCGCGGCGCCGCCGGCGGCATCCTGCTCACCGCCAGCCACAACCCCGGCGGGCCCGACGGCGACTTCGGCGTCAAGTACAACGTCACCAACGGCGGCCCGGCCCCCGAGACCGTTACCGAGGCCGTGTTCGAGCGCTCCCGGGTCCTCGAGCGCTACCGCATCGCCGAGGAGGCGGCCGCGGTCGACCTGGGCCGCGAGCACGACACCGAGGTGGCCGGCATGCCGGTGTCGGTGATCGATCCGGTGGCCGACTACAAGGCGCTGATGGCCGAGCTGTTCGACTTCGATCAGTTGCGCGCGCTGCTCGGCTCCGGCGATTTCTCCATGGTGTTCGACGCCATGCACGCGGTCACCGGCCCCTACGCCCGCGCCCTCCTCGAGGACGAGCTGGGCGCGCCGGCGGGCACGGTCATCAACGGCGATCCCAAGCCCGACTTCGGCGGCGGCCACCCCGACCCCAACCTGGAGTACGCCCACGATCTGGTGGACCGCCTCTACGGCGACAATCCCCCGGATTTCGGCGCCGCCTCCGACGGCGACGGCGACCGCAACATGATCCTGGGCGCCGGCTTCTTCGTGAATCCCTCCGACTCGCTGGCGGTGCTCGCCGGTCACCTGGAGGGGATCCCGGGCTACGCCGGGCGCATGACCGGGGTGGCGCGTTCCATGCCCACCAGCCGCGCCGCCGACCGGGTGGCCGCGGCCAAGGGCTGGGCCGCCTACGAGACCCCCACCGGCTGGAAGTTCTTCGGCAACCTGCTCGACGCCGGCCGGGTGCAGCTGTGCGGCGAGGAGTCCTTCGGCACCAGCTCCGACCACGTGCGCGAGAAGGACGGCCTGTGGGCGGTGCTGGCGTGGCTGTCCATCCTGGCCGCGCGCCGCGAGTCGGTGGCCACCGTGGTGCGCGACCACTGGGCCCGCCACGGCCGCGACTTCTACACCCGCCACGACTACGAGGGGCTGACCAGGGAGCAGGGCGAGCGCATCGTCGACAGCCTGCGCCGCAAGCTCGAAACCCTGCCGGGCACCCGCACCGAGTCCGGCCTGACGGTGGCGGAGGCCGACGAGTTCGCCTACACCGACCCCGTCGACGGCCACACCTCGAGTCGGCAGGGCATCCGCGTGTTCTTCGACGACGGCGCGCGCGCCGTCTTCCGCCTGTCCGGCACCGGCACTAGCGGCGCCACCCTGCGCATCTACCTGGAGCGCTGGGCGGGCGATCCGCTGACCCACAACGACGACCTGCAGAACACCCTGAGCGACCTGGCCGCCGCCGCCCGCGAGCTGGGCGAGGTGCACGCCATCACCGGCATGGCCGGGCCCAGCCTGACCGTTTGAGCGATTTTTCGTCCGCACCCTGGGAGCCGATCATGGACGACCAAACCCGTATCGAGGCCGAGGCCGCCGCCTTCCGCGGCCTGGTCAAGCACCTGCAGAAGCGCACCGACGTGCAGAACATCGACCTCATGAACCTGGCCGGCTTCTGCCGCAACTGCCTGGCCAAGTGGCTCATGGCCGAGGCCAACGAGCGCGGCGCCGGCATCGACTACGACCAGGCGCGCGAGATCGTCTACGGCATGCCCTACGCCGACTGGAAGGCGCGCTACCAGGCCGAGGCCAGCCCGGAGCAGGTGGAGCGCTTCGAGGCCACCCAGGACCGCCACGCCGACACCTCGGCCGGCAACTGAGCCCCGCCGGCCCGTAACCGCCCATCGAGGAGCCCCATGCGCCCTGCGCTCGCCTATCTGCTCGCCCCCGTCGCCGGCCTGGCCGTGTTCGCGGCCGGCTGGTTCCTGCCCATGCTGCCCTCCGCCCTGCGCGACTTCGGCATCCTGGCGGAGCTGGCGACCATGGCGGTGGGCATCCTGGTGCCCGCCTTCGTGCTGGTGCTGGGACTCAGCCTGGGGGTGATGTTCTGGGTGCGCGCGCGCTTCGCGGGGAGCTGGCCGGCGGCGGCCGGCGGCGGGGTGGTGCTGTACCTGGCTGCCTTCGCCCTGCTGGCCCTGCGCGTCGGCCCCGCCACTGTCTTCGCCAACCCCTACTGGGTGGGCGGCCTGCTGGCCGGCGGGCTGGCTCACGGCCTGGTGTTCCGGGCGCTGGTGGGCGCGGGCCGGCCGGCCCGCGGGCGATAGGGGGCGCCGCCATGCGCCTGACCCTGACCGTTCTGGTGCCGCCCCTGGCCGGGCTGGCGGCCTTCGGGGTGATCTGGCTGGCGCCCTACCTGGCGGGCAGCGCCGTGCCCGGCGAGGGGCTGTCCCTGGGCGCGCTGTTCGCGGCCTGGGCCATCCCCGTCTATCCGCTGGCGCTGGTGCTGGGGCTGCCGGTGCTGGGTGCGGCGCGGCTGGCGCCGCGCTGGGCGGGCATCATCACGCTGGCCGGCATGCTGGCCATCTACGCCGCCACCTTCGTCCTGATCGGCATTACCTGGATGGGGGTGGCGACGCTACTGGGCGGCACGCCCCAGTGGCTGGCGCTGGGCGCGGCGGCGGTGGTGCACACGGTGGTCTACCTGGGGCTGCGGCCGTCTCCGGGCGGGCCTGCCTGACCGCCCGCTGGGGGTTCCCCTGGCACCGATCTTGCTCCAGGGTAGGGGCAATCGGGGCCGACCCTGAGGGAAGCCACCATGCGGACCCTGCTCGCCTTCCTGCTCGCACCCGCCGCCGGCCTGGCGGTGTTCACGCTGGTGTGGGCAGCGCCCGAGATCCAGATTGCCCGCGGCGCCCCCGCCCTGGACGTTGCCGCCGGGCGACTGACGCCGGTCTGGCTGGCCCCCGCCTACCTCGTGATCCTGATCCTGAGCGTGCCCGTCTTCCGCGAGCTGCGCACGGTGTTCGGCTGGACCGCCGGCAGCACCGCCGTCGGCGCCCTCCTGGTATACGGCCTGAGCGTCGCGGGGCTGGGTGTCGCCCAGGGGGGACTGGACGCCCTGCTCCCCCACTGGCCCCAGTGGGTGGGCCTGGGCGGCGCCGCCCTGGTGCACGCCGCGGTATTCCTGAGCTTCCGCCCCGGAATCAAGCGCCACTACTTCCACTGACCGGGCTGTCGCCTACTGCAGCCAGGCCGTTAGTGCAGCCAGGCCGTGATCGCCGTGCCCAGGAAGGTCCCCCCGGCGTAGCCGAGCGTGCCCACCAGGATGGCCGGGATGATCAGGGCCTCCCAGTGCTTGGCCGTAGCCATGGCGGCGGCGGTGGTGGGGCCGCCCATGTTGGCGTTGGAGGCAACGCACAGCTCCGGCAGGCTCAGCCCCAGGGCCTTGCCGGCGGTCAGCAGGATGCCCAGGTGTACGGCCAGGATCAGCCCGGCGAAGACGAACAGCACCGGGCCCACGGTGAGCACGGTGCCGATGTGGGCGCTGGCGCCGATGACCGCGAAGAATACCTGCATGAAGAAGGTCCCCAGCCGTTCGGACCCCTCCAGCTGCCCCAGCCACTGCGGACAGGAGGTGGCCAGGCCCACCGAGAGGCCGGTCAGCACCAGGATCCCCGAGCCGTCCCAGCCGATCACCTCCTCCACACCGAATCCCGCCGTGCAGATGGCGGCGCTGGCGGTCAGGGCGGCGGCGATGCGCCCCGGCTCCAGGGTCGGCCTCGACTCTGGCTGCGCCGCCTTGGCCCCCTCCGCCACCCAGGCCCAGTAGCTGCCCTGGGGCCGGCGGTAGGAGCGCTCGAGTGCGGGCAGCGAGGGCAGGGCGAACAGCACCAGGAAATAGACGGTCATCATCAGGTTGTCGGCCGCCACGCCGGCGGTGAGCAGGTCGCCGCTGCGCAGGCCGACGGCGTCGGCGGTGCCCATGTAGTTCATGGAGCCGCCGGTGTAGGTGGCGGCGAAGATCCCCGCCAGCTTCTCCGCCTGCGGCCCCAGCGGCACCACCGCGTAGGCCACCAGCACCCCGGCCACGGTGCCGACCGCGCCTACCAGGAAGGCGGTGAGCACCGGCCCGGACTCGCGCAGGATGCGGCGCAGGTCGCCGTGCAGCAGGAGCAGCGGGATGGCCAGGGGCACCAGGTAGGTCCAGACGCTGTCGTAGGCGGGGGCCCGGGCCGGGATGATCCCCAGGTTGGACAGGCCGAAGGCGATCAGGATGGTGACCACCGCCCCCGACAGGCGACCGCCGAGGGCGGTGCGCTCGGCCCACAGGCCGGCGGCCGCGGCCCCCAGCAGGACCGTCCAGATCCCCCAGGTATCGCTGGCCGGTATGAAGGAGTGCATGCGCCCGATTGTGCCTCAGCGGCGGGCGCCACCAAAGGGCCGCCGGCGCCGGGGCTTACCATCCCGGCCGGATGTCACCCGATTGCCAATGGATCCCGGAAGGACCGCCATGCCTGATTCGGTTGCGATCCTGATCGCACTGGCCGTCATCGTGGTCGCCGCCGAGGTGTTCACCAACGCCGTGGAGCACCTCGGCGCGCGGCTGAAGATCGCCGAGGGCGTCACCGGCTCGCTGTTCGCCGCGGTGGCCACCGCCCTTCCGGAGACCAGCGTGCCCCTGATCGCCCTGTTCGCCGGCACCGCCGACCAGCAGGTGAACGAGGAGATCGGCGTGGGCGCCATCCTGGGTGCGCCGGTCATGCTCGCCACCCTCGCCATGTTCCTGCTGACGGCCTTCTCGGCGGGCCGGCGCGGCCTGGGGTCTCGCTTCACCCCCGAAGCCAGCGGGCTCGGACGGGACCTGAACGTGTTCCTGGGCGCCTTCGTGCTGGCCACCCTGGCCATGTTCGTGCCGCCGGGCTGGCCGGCGGCGCGCGCCGGCTTCTCCATCGTGCTGGTGCTCATCTACTTCGTGTACGTCCTGTCCACCCTGCGCGCCTCGGCGGAGCTGGTGGCCAACGGCCACAGCACCGAGGCGCACAAGGCCATGTTCCTCAACCGGCTCGGCCTGCCGGACAACTTCGCGGTGGTGGGGGTGCAGCTGGTGCTGGGGCTGGGATCCCTGGTGGGCGGCGCCAAGCTGTTCATCCACGAGGTGGAGGGGCTGGCCCATGCCCTCGGGGTCTCCGCGCTGCTGCTGTCGCTGGTGGTGGTACCGGTGGCCACCGAGCTGCCGGAGAAGGTCAACTCCATCCTGTGGATCCGGCGCCGGCGCGACACCCTGGCCTTCGGCAACATCACCGGGGCCATGGTGTTCCAGGGCACGCTGCTGCCCGCGGTGGGGATCATGCTCACCCCCTGGTCGCCGCGTCCGGAGGTGCTCGCCGGGGCGCTGGTTACCCTGGCGGGGGCGGCCTGGCTGCGCTGGCGGATCGCCGCCGGCGGCATCCGGCTGGGCGACACCCTGGTCAACGGCCTGCTGTACGCGACCTATCTGGGGGTCATGGTGGCGGCAGCGGCCTCGGCCTCCGGCTGACTCAGGTGGCCTCCACGCCGATACGCGGCTCGTGGATCCAGGTGCTCCAGCACTTGGGGCATTTGCCCGGCTTGGTCAGGTGCTCGCGGTCGAAGGTGAAGCCGCACTTGCGGCACACGGCCGGGAACACGCGCAGCCGGTAGGGCTCGTTGCGGAAGCTCTGGCGCAGGTGCTCGAGCTCGGCGGCCATCTCCCGGGCGGAGACGCCGAAGGTCCGCGCCAGCTCGTTGATGCCGGTGGGGTTGTCCAGGAGGACGTCGATCAGGTCCTTGCGGAACACCGCTCCTCCCTCAGCCCGCCGCGCCGGCGTGGGCCTGCAGGCGGCGCTTGCGGGCTCCGCTGTCGGGGTCGTTGCGCATGGGGGGCATGATAGCGGAGACCGGAATGGGCCGTCTCTGCCGATCTGTCCGGGGGCCCTGGCGGCGGTCGTGCCGGGCCCGGATGGAGTCCGTGGGATGCAGCGGCCGGCACGGATTCCCGGCGCGGCCGGGGATCAGGACAGGGCCTCCGCCATGCGGCCGCTGTGCACTGCCGGGGCGAGGTCCTCGGCGGTCTGGGGCCGGGCCAGGTAGAACCCCTGCATGTCGGTATGGCCGCGCGCTTGCAGGTGCCGGCACTGGTCATCGGTCTCCACCCCCTTGGCCACCACCTCCAGCCCCAGGCTGGGCGCCAGGCCGCAGATGCTCTCCACCAGCCGCACCGGCTCGGCGTCGGCAGGGCCTTCCAGGAAGCCGGTCACCAGCGTGGCCGACAGCTTGACCTTGGCCGTGGGGGCCAGCCCCAGCAGGGTCAGGGGGGTGTCGCCGGTGCCGAAGTCGTCGATGGTCAGGCGCACCCCCATGTCGGCCAGGGTGGTCAGGACCCGACGGCTGTGGCCCGGATCACGGGCGAGGGCCGGCTCGGGCACTTCCAGCTCGAGCTGGTCGGGGGCGAGGTCGCTGTGCTCCAGGGCGCGTGCCAGCCCCTCGACGAGGCCAGCGGGGGCCTGCCACTGGGACGGGGCGATGTTGACCGCTACCGGTCCCGGTTGGCCGCCCGCCTCGAGCCAGCTGCGTTGCTGCCGGCAGGCCTGGGCCAGCACCCACTCGCCCAGCGTTGGCAGCATGCCGTCGTTGTCGGCCTCGGCCAGGAGCTCGCCGGGAAGGAGCAGCCCGCGCCCCGGGTGGCGCCAGCGCAGCAGCGCCTCGACGCCGGCCAGGCGATGGCCATCCAGATCCACCTGGGGCTGATAGAACAGCACCAGCTCTCCCCGCTCCAGGGCCTTGCCGGCGGTGCCCCGGTGGCGGGCCTCGCCGGCCGGCTGGGTGGCGAACCGGTAGGTGTTGCGGCCAGCCGATTTGGCCGCGTACATGGCCCGGTCGGCCAAGGCCAGGATGTCCCCGGGCTCCCCCTGCCGCCCGCCGGGGCTGGCGCAATCCAGGATGCCGATGCTCAGGCCCAGCCTGGCGGTTCCGCCGGCCGGCAGCCGGAAGGGGCGGGCGAAGGCCGCCAGCAGCTTCTCCGCCACCGCCTCCGGTCGGCAATCGCTGGGGCCCTCCAGCAGGAGGGCGAACTCGTCGCCCCCGATGCGGGCAACCGTGTCGGTCTCGCGTACGGCCGACGCCAACCGCTGGCCGGCCTCGCGGAGGACGGCGTCGCCCGCCTGATGCCCATGGCGATCATTGATCGGCTTGAA
Organism: Gammaproteobacteria bacterium; assembly: GCA_035267605.1. Lineage (GTDB taxonomy): Bacteria > Pseudomonadota > Gammaproteobacteria > Thiohalorhabdales > Thiohalorhabdaceae > Thiohalorhabdus. The sequence goes on along the minus strand of DATFLO010000078.1, from coordinate 16,226 downwards.
GCCATCCAGATCCACGTAGAGCAGGGCCATCTGGCTCTGGCCGCGGGTCTTTCGGGCCAGCGCCTGCTCCAGTCGATCCTCGAGGGTGGCCCGGTTGGGCAGGCCGGTGAGGGGGTCGAAGTAGGCCAGGCGCCGCAGATGGGACTCCGCCTTCTTCTGCTCGGTGATGTCGGAGAAGATGCCGATGAAGTGGGTGGCGGCGCCCCGGTCGTCGCACACCCGGCTGATGGTCAGCCACTCGGGATAGATGCTGCCGTTCTTGCGGCGGTTCCAGATCTCCCCTTGCCACTCCCCGCTCGCGGTCAGCGTCCGCCACATGGCTTGGTAGAACGCCGCATCCTGCCAGCCCGAGCCCAGCACCTCGCGGGGCTTGAAGCCGACGGCCTCCTGCGGCTGATAGCCGGTGATCCGGGTGAAGGCGTCGTTGACCCGCTCGATGCGTCCCGCGGCATCGGTGATCAGGATGCCCTCGCTGGCGTGATGGAAGACCGCCGCCGCCTGGCGCAGGTCCTGCTCGAGGTGCTTGCGCTCGGAGATGTCCAGGCTGTATTCCATCATGTAGGCGAGCTGGCCGTCGTCGTCGAAGACCGGCTCGCCGTGGACTTCCACCGGGTAGGGGACGCCGTCGCGGTCGAAGTGGGTGTGCTCCGTGCGGGCCGGCTGGCCGGTGCGGCGGATCTCATCAAGGGGACAGGGGTGCTCGCCGGCGCACGGGGTGGCACGATTGTGGGTGAGGGCGTAGCAGGTGGTCTCGCCGAGGCGGATGTCGCCGAAATGCCGGGTGGCCCGGTTGGCGAATACCAGGCTGTAGTCGCGGGCGTCTACGACGTAGAAGGGGTGCTGGAAGGAGTCCAGCAGCTGCTGCAGGAAGGCGGGGTCATCAGCAAGCCGGGCGAATCGCGACGCATCGTCATCGGCCATACCGCCTCCGCTGCCGCCCCCCGGCAAGGTCGCTCCCCCGGCCCGAGTGAGCGGGGAGGGGACGCGACGGGATTGGTGTAAATCCGCCTGAATCTGCCAGAAGTTGGATCCGGGATCAAACTTTGGGGGGCGGCTACCGGCGCAGCAGGCGCAGCCAGTACCACAGGTTGAGCAGGCCGGCGAGGGAGGCGGCGACGTAGGTCAGGGCCGCCGCGGTCAGCACGCGGCGGGCGCGCGGCCGGTCGGCGGGGGCCAGGTAGCCGGCCTCCAGCACGGGCAGGGCGCGGCGGAAGCTGGCGTCCAGCTCCACCGGCAGGGTCGCCAGGTGCACCAGGGCGCCGGCGGCCACCGTGGCCAGGCCGGCCACCAGCGGCACCACCAGTCCCGAGGGCGAGCGGCTGGCCAGCAGCAGCACCGGCGCCGCCATCACCAGCAGCGAGCCCACCCGCTGGATCCCCTGGGCCGCCTGCACCAGGCGGTGGCGCAGCCACAGCGGCCGGTAGCCGTGGTGGTGCTGGAGGGCGTGTCCCACCTCGTGCGCCGCCACCGCCACCGCGGTCAGCGAGCGGCCGCCGTGGTTGCCCGGGGACAGCGCCACCACCCGCCGCTCCGGGTCGTAGTGGTCGCCGGCCTCGGTGGACTCCACGGCCACGCCATGCAGGCCGAAGCGCTCGATCAGGTGGCCGGCCAGCTGGCCGCCGGTGCCCGGGAAGTCGTCGCGCTCGCGGGCGTAGCGGGCCATGACGGCGCGCACCCAGAGCTGGGGGCCGTAGAGCAGGGCGAGCAGGAGCAGCAGGCCGAGGAGGAGTGCCATGACATTCCCGGGAAGGGGTGTGGGACCGCAGTATAGGACAGCCGCCGGGGCCCCGGGTTGCCGCTCTCGCGGAAAGGTCGGGCGGTGAGCCCGCTGGCGCTGCTGCGCCGCCGGCGCGGTGCCGTTGTCGAGGCCATCTACGTGGCCCCGGAAGCGGGGGCGCCCATGCGCTCCCTGGAGGCAGCCGAGGTCTCCGGCGCGGGCCTGGCGGGGGACCGCTACGCGGCCGGCGCCGGCTACTGGCAGGGGCCCGACGCCTGCGCGGTGACCCTCATCCGCGCCGAGGACCTCGAGCGTATCGCCCGGCGCACCGGGCTCGCCGTGGCCGCCGGCGAGCACCGCCGCAACCTGGTGGTGCGGGGCCTGCGGCGCGGCGATCTGGAGGGCGGCCGGCTGGTCATCGGCGAGGCCCTGCTGGCGCCGCAGGGCGCCCGGCCGCCCTGCGGCTACCTGGAGCGCCTCACCCGGCCGGGGATGGCGCGCGCCCTGCGCGGCCGCAGCGGCGTCTGTCTGCGGGTGGAGCGGGCGGGGACGCTGCGGGTGGGGGACATCGTCCGCATCGGGCCGGGCACTTAGGCGGGGGTGCCGGGGACCAAGTGGAGAGGAGAGCGCGACCCCGGGGAGGCCCCGAACCGTCATGTCCTATGTGGTCCTGCTGCGCCACGGCGAGAGCCGATGGAACCTGGAGAACCGCTTCACCGGCTGGACCGACGTGGATCTGTCCGACAGCGGCCTGGAGCAGGCCCGTCGCGCCGGCCGCCTGCTCAGCGGCAACGGCTACACCTTCGATCTGGCCTACACCTCCTACCTCAAGCGCGCCATCCGCAGCCTGTGGATCGCCCTCGACCACATGGACGCCATGTGGCTGCCGGTGATCAAGGACTGGCGCCTCAACGAGCGCCATTACGGGGCGCTGCAGGGGGAGGGCAAGCGCAAGTTCGAGGAGATCTACGGCCACGAGCAGGTCCACCGCTGGCGGCGCGGCTTCGATGTCCGCCCGCCGCGGCTGGAGCCGGACGATCCGCGCCATCCCCGCTTCGAGGCCAAGTATGCCAAGCTCGCCCCGGCGGATATCCCGGATGCCGAGTCCCTGGCCGACACCGTCAACCGGGTCCTGCCCTGCTGGCGGGAGCTGATCGCGCCCCGTGTGCGCTCCGGCGAGGACATCCTGGTGGCCGCCCACGGCAACAGCCTGCGCGCCCTGGTCAAGTACCTCGACGGGGTCTCCGACGAGGCCATCGCCAACCTCGACATCCCCCTGGCCACGCCGAGGGTCTACGAGTTCGGTCCGGACGGGGCCATCCGGCGGCGATTCTACCTGCGCGAGCGGGGCGAGGAGGCCATCGGCGAGTGAGGGGCGCGGCCGCGGGATGCTATAGTCGGGCCGCCGTCATCCATGCCGCAAGGGAGGTGCCATGGCCGGCCTGACCATCTACCACAACCCGCGCTGCAGCAAGAGCCGGCAGACCCTGGCGCTGCTCCGGGAGCGGGGCCTGGAGCCCGAGGTGGTGGACTACCAGAAGGCGCCGCCGTCGGTGGAGGAGCTGGGCCGCATCCTGGACAGGCTGGGGGCGGGGCCGCTGGATATCACCCGGAGCCGGGAAAAGCTGTTCCAGGAGCTGGGCCTGTCCGGGGACGACGAGCGCCCGACCTCGGAGTGGCTGCGGATCCTCCACGAGCACCCCAAGCTGATCGAGCGGCCCATCGTGGTCCACGGCGACCGCGCCGCCATCGGCCGGCCGCCGGAGGATGTCCTGGCGATCCTCTAGACCAGGACGTTGGCCAGGATGATCAGGGCGAACATGATGCCGAGCAGGCCCAGCAGGACGACGCCCAGGTGCTGGGTCATGTACTTGTCCTCGCGGTGCATGGCAGCCCCCTGTTCGGTGGATGGTGGCAATACCCTATAGTTTTTAGGGACTCCGGGGTTTGATCCGGATCAAGTCCGGCCCGATTCGGGGTCCTTTAATATTCTGATTTTGCGGCGGGTTCGGGGTTCCCGGCGGGGTTGCTGGCCGGGCCGATTGGTCCCCGGACCGCGGAGGAGCAGCATGGATCTGGCGACCTTCACGGACAGCCTGGGCGAGGCGGAGCCGCCGGCGGGGCTGAGCCGCCCCCTGCAGGCCCTGTGGTGGGCCGGCCGGGGCGACTGGGGGCGCGCCCATGGCCTGGCCCAGGCCGCGCCCGGCCCGGAGGCCGCCTGGGTCCACGCCCACCTCCACCGCGAGGAGGGCGACCTGGGCAACGCCAATTTCTGGTATTCCCGCGCCGGTCGCCCGATGAGCGGCGACTCCCTGGAGCAGGAGTGGCGGGCGATCGCCGCCGAGCTGCTGGCCGGGAGGGGCCGGTGATCCGCCACGGAGGCCCGCCGCCATGGGCAACCTGAGCCGCTACCGGAGCATCGCGGACCTGCCCCCGGCGGCCCCGCTGTTCCCGCTCACCGGGGCCCTGCTGCTGCCCCGCACCCACCTGCCGCTCAATATCTTCGAGCCGCGCTACCTGGCCATGGTGGACGCCGCCCTGGCCGGCGACCGTCTGATCGGCATGATCCAGCCCGGCCATCCCGGCGCCGAGAGCGAGTCCGCCCACCCCGAGCTGTCCCGGGTGGGCTGCCTGGGGCGACTGACCTCCCTGAGCGAGACCGGCGACGGCCGCTACCTGGTCTCGCTGACCGGCGTGTGCCGCTTCGCCCTGGCCGCCGAGGAGGAGGCCGACAGCCCCTATCGCCAGGGGCGGCTGGACTTCGGCCACTACGCCGGCGACCTGCACCCGGCGCCGGAGCCCGAGCTCGACCGGCGGCGCCTGTTCGACGCCCTAGGGCCCTACCTGGCGGCCAACGAGCTGGAGGTGGAGTGGCAGGATCTGGAGCAGGCCCGCGGCGAGAGCCTGGTCAACACCCTGGCGGTGGCCCTGCCCCTGGGGCCCCGCGAGAAGCAGGGCCTGCTGCTGGCGGAAACCCTCAATCAGCGCGCCCAGCTGCTGCTGACCCTGCTGGAGATGGCGCGCGGTCCGGACGCCGGCGACGGCGGACCGCTGCAGTAACCGGGGCCGCCAGCCCGACCCCCGAAGGGAGACGCGATCATGAGCAAGCTGGCTGTCGTGCTGCTGTCGGATATGGAGGATCCGGTGAAGGTGGAGATGGCGCTGCGCTTCACCGTGGTGGCGCACCGTGAGCGGCGGCTGGAGGACCTGCGCTTCTATTTCTTCGGCCCCGGGGTGCGGGTGCCGGCGCAGCTGGCCGAGTATCCCGAGCTGCGCGAGCAGCTGGAGACCCTGCTGGAGGCCGGCATCACCACCACCGCCTGCATCTTCAACGCCCGTCAGCTGGAGGAGGAGGACAGCCTGCGTGAGGCGGAGATCACCATGCAGGGCATCGGCCCCGAGCTCACCGACCTGGTGGCGCGGGGCTATGAGGTCATGACCTTTTAGTGGGCCTCCAGCCGGCCCAGCTCCTCCAGGATGCCGTCCACCAGCTTGGCGCCCTCCTCCCCCATGCCCTGGGTCAGGACACGGCGGTCGCGCTCGCCGTTGATCAGGGGGCGGATGACCGCGGCCAGCTGGGCCATCTCGCCGCCGGCCTGCTGCATCTGGTCGGCCATCTGGGCGGCCCATTGCAGGGCCTCGGTCTGACCGTGGGCGGCGGCGTGGACGACGGATGCGATCCCCGGGGCGGCCAGCGACGGGTCGGCGCCGGCCTCGGGGTCGGGCAGGGTGGCGGGATCCTGCAGGCCGCGCAGGATGGCCTCCGCCACCACCCGGTCCTCCTCGTCCAGGCCGTTTAGCACCGTCTCGTCCCGGCGGCCGTCGAGGATGCGGCGGACCGCCGCCACCAGTGCGTCCCAGCCGTTGCTCTCGGCCTGCGCCAGGACCTCGTCGAGGTCGGGCACCTGGGAGCGGTCGTGGCAGGCCCGCACCACGCGGTGGATGAGCCCGGCGTGGGCCTGGACGATCTGCTGGTCCTTGGGGGGAAGCTGGGCCATGGGCGGTCTCCGGCGTGGACTGGGGTGCCGGGATTGTAGCCCCGCGGGGGCCCCGCCGGCGAGGGGGCGGCCGGCGGCCAGGCTGGCCGGGACCAAATTGCGCCGCGGCCCAACTCGGGTTAGCCTTTTCGTCTTGCGTCCGGGCGGGCCCGCCCGGACGCTGCCGCCCGTTTCCGGCGGGCGGCCGGGCTTCAAGAGGCCGGGCTTCAACCGGCCCAATCACGGCGGCAACCACAGGGGTGCAGCGCTCGATGGCGTACGACAAGATCCAGGTGCCCGAGGAGGGCGAGCCCATCACACGCGGGTCCGACGGGCAGTGGCACGTGCCCTCCCGTCCGGTCATCCCCTACATCGAGGGGGACGGCATCGGCGTTGACATCTCGCCCGCCATGCGCACCGTGGTGGACGCCGCCGTGGACAAGGCCTACGGCGGCCACCGGCGCATCGAGTGGATGGAGATCTTCGCCGGCGAGAAGGCCGTGGCCACCTACGGCGACAACAGCTGGCTGCCGGAGGAGACGCTCGACGCGCTGCGCGCATACCGCGTGGCCATCAAGGGGCCGCTGACCACCCCGGTGGGCGGCGGCTTCCGCAGCCTCAACGTGACCCTGCGCCAGCAGCTCGACCTCTACGTCTGCCTGCGCCCGGTGCGCTACTTCAACGGCACCCCGAGCCCGCTGAAGAAGCCCGAGACCGTGGACATGGTCATCTTCCGCGAGAATTCCGAGGACATCTACGCCGGCATCGAATGGCCGGCCGGCTCGCCCGACGCGCGCAAGCTGATCAAGTTCCTGCGCGAGGAGATGGGGGTCAAGGACATCCGCTTCCCGGACACCTCCGGCATCGGCATCAAGCCCATCTCCGAGGAGGGCACCAAGCGCCTGGTGGGCAAGGCCATCGAGTACGCCCTGGAGCACAACCGCCAGTCGGTGACCCTGGTGCACAAGGGCAACATCATGAAGTTCACCGAGGGCGCCTTTAAGGAGTGGGGCTACGAGCTCGCCGAGGCCGAGTTCGGCGACCGCACCTTCACCTGGCGCCAGTACGAGGCGATCCAGAAGGCCGACGGCCAGGCCGCCGCCGACGCCGCCTGGGAGGCGGCGGAGGAGGCGGGCAAGGTGGTGGTCAAGGACGCCATCGCCGACAACTTCCTGCAGCAGATCCTGCTGCGCCCGGCCGAGTACGACGTCATCGCCACCATGAACCTCAACGGCGACTACATCTCCGACGCCCTGGCGGCGGAGGTGGGGGGCATCGGCATCGCCCCGGGCGGCAACCTGTCCGACGACTACGCCCTGTTCGAGGCCACCCACGGCACCGCCCCGCGGCATGCCGGCCTGGACAAGGCCAACCCCGGCTCGCTGGTGCTGTCGGCGGAGATGATGCTGCGCTTCATGGGCTGGACCGATGCCGCCGACCTCATCATCAAGGGCATGGAGGGCGCCATCTCCGGCAAGACGGTGACCTACGACTTCGAGCGCCAGATGCCCGAGGCCACCCTGCTGTCCACCTCCGAGTTCGGCGGGGCCGTGGCCGACAACATGTAGCCGGCCGAGCGGAGCGCCCATGCACCTCCCTACCATCACCATCGTCGGCGCCGGCCAGGTGGGCTCCACCGCCGCCCACCTCATGGCCAAGAAGGAGCTGGGCAACCTGGTCCTGCTCGATATCGACGCCGGCATGGCCCGGGGCAAGGCCCTGGACATCGCCGAGGCGGGGCCGGTGGACGGCTTCGACGTGGCCGTCACCGGCAGCGACGACTACGCCGACATCGCCGGCTCCGAGGTGGTGGTCATCACCGCCGGCAGCCCGCGCCAGCCGGGCATGGACCGCGCCGAGCTGCTGCGCCGCAACGTGCGGGTGGTGGCCGAGGCCGCGCGCCAGGTGGCGCGCCACGCCCCCGATGCCTTCATCGTGGTGGTCACCAACCCGCTTGATGCCATGGTGTGCGCCGCCAAGGAGGCCTCCGGCTTCGCCGCCCACCGCGTCATGGGCATGGCCGGGGTGCTGGACTCGGCGCGCATGCGCCGCTTCATCGCCGAGGAGCTGGGCGTCTCCGGCAAGGACGTCACGGCCCTGGTGCTGGGCGGCCACGGCGACCGCATGGTGCCGGTCACCGGCAGCTCCACCGTGGGCGGAATCCCCATCACCGAGCTGCTGCCGCCGGACCGGCTGGAGGCCATCGTCGAGCGCACCCGCCATGGCGGCGGCGAGGTGGTGGAGCTGCTCAAGACCGGCTCCGCCTATTACGCCCCCGGGGCCAGCATCACCGAGATGGTGGAGTCCGTGGTCCGCGACCAGCGCCGCATCCGGCCGGTGGCCGCCTACCTGCAGGGCGAGTACGGCATCCAGGACCTCTACATCGGGGTGCCGGCCGTCATCGGCGCCGGCGGCGTCGAGCGCGTGGTGGAGATCCGGCTGACCGCCGCCGAGCGCCGGCAGTTCGAGACCTCGGTGGAGACCGTTCGCGGCATGATGGCCGAGGCCCGCCGGGCCCTGGACGACGGCGGCGGCTGAGCCCGGCGCCGCAATCCGCGACCACGAAAGACAGCCATGCTCATCCACGAATACCAGGCCAAGGAGCTGCTCGCCGAGCACGGGGTGCCCGTGCCCGAGGGGCGGCCGGCGTTCACGGTGGCGGAGGCGGTGGACGCCGCCGAGCACCTGGGCGGCAGCCGCTGGGCGGTCAAGGCCCAGATCCACGCCGGCGGCCGCGGCAAGGCCGGCGGCGTGCAGCTGGCCGACTCCCTCGACGATGTGCGGGCGCGCGCCGAGGCCCTGCTGGAGCACGAGCTGGTCACCGAGCAGACCGGGCCGCGCGGCCGCCTGGTGCGGCGCCTGCTGGTGGAGAAGGCGCATGCCTTCAGCCGCGAGTTCTACGTGGGCGCGGTGGTGGACCGGCACGTGGACTCCATCGTGTTCATGGCCTCCAGCGAGGGCGGCGTGGAGATCGAGGAGGTGGCCCGCCAGAGCCCGGAGAAGATCCTCAAGACCACCGTCGACCCTACCGTCGGCCTGCAGCCGTTCCAGGCGCGCAAGCTGGGCTTCGGCCTGGGCATGGAGTGGGCCCAGGTCAAGCAGTTCACCAAGATCCTGACCGCCCTGTACCGCGCTTTCGTGGACAAGGACGCCTCGCTGGTGGAGCTCAACCCGCTGGTGCTCACCGAGGGCGGCGAGCTGCTGGCCCTGGACGCCAAGTTCAACCTCGACGACAACGGCCTCATCCGCCACCCCGACCTGCGCGAGCTGCGCGATCCCAACGAAGAGGACGACAAGGAGCACGAGGCCCACGCCCATGGCCTCAACTACATCGCCCTCGACGGCAACATCGGCTGCATGGTCAACGGCGCCGGCCTGGCCATGGCCACCATGGACATCATCAAGCTGTGCGGCGGCGAACCGGCCAACTTCCTGGACGTGGGCGGCGGCACCTCCGCCGAGCGGGTGACCGCGGCCTTCAAGATCCTGCTCTCCGACGCCAACGTGGAGGCCATCCTGGTCAACATCTTCGGCGGCATCGTGCGCTGCGACGTGATCGCCGAAGGCATCATCGCCGCGGTGCAGGAGATCGAGATGAGCGTGCCGCTGGTGGTGCGCCTGGAGGGCACCAACGTGGAGCAGGGGCGCCGCATGCTCGAGGAGTCGGGCCTGGACCTGATCACCGCCACCACCCTGGCGGATGCCGCCGACAAGGCCGTGGCGGCCGGGAAGGGGGCGGCATGAGCATCCTCGTCGACAGCGACAGCAAGGTCATCTGCCAGGGCTTCACCGGCGAGCAGGGCACCTTCCATTCGCGCCAGGCCGTCGAATACGGCACCCGCATGGTGGGCGGCGTCACCCCGGGCAAGGGCGGCCAGAGCCACCTGGACCTGCCGGTGTTCGACACCGTGGAGCAGGCGGTGGCCGCCACCGGGGCGAGCGTGTCCATGCAGTACGTGCCCGCGGCCATGGCCGCCGACGCCATCATGGAGGCGGCCGATGCCGGCATCGAGCTGGTGGTGACCATCACCGAGGGCATCCCGGTGCTGGACATGATGCGGGTGAAGGACTACCTCAAGGAGCGCCCGACGCGCCTGATCGGGCCCAACTGCCCGGGGGTGATCACGCCGGGGCAGTGCAAGGTGGGCATCATGCCGGCGGCCATCCACAAGCCGGGGACGGTGGGCGTGGTGTCGCGCTCGGGGACGCTCACCTACGAGGCGGTCTACCAGACCACCCAGCTCGGCCTGGGCCAGTCCACCTGCGTCGGCATCGGCGGCGATCCCATCAGCGGCTCGGACTTCGTCGACATCCTGGCCATGTTCGAGGCCGACCCCGACACCGACGCGGTGATCATGGTGGGCGAGATCGGCGGCACCGCCGAGGAGGAGGCCGCCGCCTACGTGCGCGACCACATGAGCAAGCCGGTGGTGGGCTACATCGCCGGCGTCACCGCCCCGCCCGGCCGCCGCATGGGCCACGCCGGCGCCGTCATCTCGGGCGGCAAGGGCACCGCCGAGGAGAAGTTCGCCGCCATGGAGGCCGCCGGCATCGCCATCGCCCGCTCCCCGGCGGAGATCGGGGAGAAGACGAAGGAAGTGGTAACGGCGTAGTTTTCAGTGTTCAGTTTTAAGTTTTCAGTAACGGCGAAACGGCAAAAGTCTGGAACCTCCAGGCGAATTCGGCGCCGTCTTCTCTGAACACTGAACACTGAACACTGAACACTGAACACTGAACACTGAACACTGAACACTGAACACTTAAAACTTAAAACTTAAAACTTAAAACTTAAAACTCCCCGCCGTCCCGGAGATTCGATGCCCGAACCCGCCCTCCGCATCGCCATGGCCCAGCTCGACCTCACCGTGGGTGACCTCGGCGGCAATGTCCGGCGCATCCTGGATGCGGTGGCGGCGGCCCGGGAGGCGGGGGCGGACGTGGTGGTGACGCCGGAGCTGGCGGTGAGCGGCTACCCGCCCCAGGATCTGCTGCTCAAGCGCCAGTTCGTGGACGACGCCGAGGCCGCCCTGGGTGAGCTGATCCCCCGGATACGCGGCATCGACCTGGTGGTTGGGCATCCCGAGCGGGCGGCCGAGGGGTTGTACAACAGCGCCAGCTGGATCCGCGACGGCGCGGTGGCGGCGACCTACCGCAAGCAGCTGCTGCCCAACTACGGGGTGTTCGACGAGAAGCGCTACTTCCTGCCCGGCCAGGCGCCGTGCGTGGTGGAGGTGGCGGGCACGCGCGTCGGGGTGACCATCTGCGAGGACGCCTGGTCGCCGGAAGGGCCCATGGTGACGGCGGCGAGGGCCGGCGCCGAGGTGCTGGTGAACCTCAACGCCTCGCCCTATGACTACACCAAGGTCCACCGCCGCGAGCAGGAGCTAGGCGCCCGCGCCCGCGAGGCGGGCGTGCCCATCGCCTACGTCAACCTGATGGGAGGCCAGGACGAGCTGGTGTTCGACGGCGCCTCCTTCGTGGTCGATGCCGACGGCGGCGTGGTGGACCGCGCCCCGCCCTATGAGACGGCCGTCTTCCTCACCGAGTGGGGGCGCGACGGCGCCGGCCTCCATCCCCTTCAGCGCGAGACCCTGCCGGCCGAGGGCCTGGAGGAAGGGGTGTTCGGCGCGCTGCTCACCGGCATCCGCGACTACGTGGACAAGAACGGCTTCCCCGGGGTGGTGGTGGGGCTGTCCGGGGGCATCGACTCGGCGGTGACCCTGTGCCTGGCGGTGGAGGCGCTGGGCCCGGAGCGGGTGGAGGCGGTGTTCATGCCGTCCCGGTTCACCGCCGACATGTCCGGCGAGGACTCCCGCCGGCTCACCGCCAACCTGGGCATCCCGCTGCACGAGCTGCCCATCGACGCCGTCCACCAGGCCTTCCTCGACATCCTGCAGGCCGAGCTCGGCGCCGAACCCCATGGCACCGCCGCCGAGAACATCCAGGCGCGGACCCGCGGCACGCTGCTCATGGCCATCTCCAACGAGAAGGGCCTGATGGTGCTGACCACCGGCAACAAGAGCGAGCTGTCCATGGGCTACGCCACCCTCTACGGCGACATGGTGGGCGGTTTCTCGGCCCTCAAGGACGTGCCCAAGACCCTGGTCTACCGCCTGGCCGAGCACATCAACCGCGACGGCGAGGTACTGCCGCGGCGCATCATCGACCGCCCGCCGTCGGCCGAGCTGGCCCCGGACCAGCAGGACACCGACACCCTGCCGCCCTACGAGACCCTGGATGCCATCCTCTACGCCTATGTGGAGGAGGACCGCTCGCCGGAGGACATCATCGCCCTCGGCTTCGAGGGCGAGGTGGTGCGCCAGGTGATGAACCGGGTCGAGAACAACGAGTACAAGCGCCGCCAGGCGCCCCCGGGCGTGCGCATCAGCCCGCGCGGCTTCGGCACCGACCGTCGCTATCCGATCACCAATAAGTACCGGTTCTGAAAGTTTTCAGTTGGCAGTTTTCAGTTTTCAGTAACGGCTAAACAGCCGGAAGTCGGGGGTTACGGCCCGTTCTTGCGGGGTTATTATTCATTTGCCAACTGCCAACTGCCAACTGCCAACTGCCAACTGAACACTGAACACTGCCTGTAGGAGATCCGTGCCCATGAAGAAGGTCGAGGCGATCATCAAGCCGTTCAAGCTGGACGACGTGCGCGAGGCCCTGTCCGAGATGGGCATCGCCGGGCTCACCGCCACCGAGGTCAAGGGCTTCGGGCGCCAGAAGGGGCACACCGAGCTCTACCGCGGCGCCGAGTACGTGGTGGACTTCCTGCCCAAGGTGAAGGTGGAGGTGGTGCTCAGCGATGACATGGTGGACCGCGCCATCGAGGTGATCACGGAGGCGGCGCGCAGCGGCAAGATCGGCGACGGCAAGATCTTCGTCTCGCCGGTGGAGCGGACGGTGCGCATCCGCACCGGCGAGGAGGGCGAGCAGGCCATCTGACCGCCGGCGGCCCAGCCGCCAGCCGCCAGCGTGAGCGGGAGCCCGGCGATCGGCCGGGCACGCCTTTTGGGGAGATTGCTTCGGTCCCGCGCGGGGCCTCGCAATGACGGCTGGCCCCGTTTTGCCTGGGGGTTGTCATCGCGAGCGGCAGCGACGCGATCTGCTGGACGAAGCCCCGCATGGAGATCGCCACGGTCCCTGGCGGGGGTCGCGATGACGGTTGGGCGGCGATGGCCATCGCCGCCCAACCGTCACTTGTAGGTGACGATGTCCTTGAGCTTGCGCCGCGGCGTGGGCTCGGGGATCTCGGCGGGGTAGCCCAGGGCCAGGATGGCCACCGGGCGGCGCTCTGGGGGAAGGTCCAGCAGTTCGCTCACCTCGCGCTCGGGGAAGCCGCCGGCCCAGGCCGAGCCCAGCTCGGCGGCGACCGCGGCGAGCTGGATGTAGGTGGCGGCGATGGTGGCGTCCTGCAGGGCGAACAGGTCGCGGCCGCGCTCGCCGAAGCGCTCGGCCGAGCGCTCCGGCTCGGCGCACACCACGATGTTGACCGGGGCCTCGCCCAGGAAGGTCTCACCCGAGAGCTCGGCCAGCTGGCCCCGCACGCCGTCGTCCCTGACCACCACCAGGTGATAGGCCTGAAGGTCACCCGCCGAGGGCGCGGCCAGGGCCATCTCCAGCACGCCGTGCAGGGCCTCCGGCTCGATGGCCACGTCGCGCTGGTAGCGCCGGACGCTGTGGCGGTGGCGGACGGTCAGGAAGAAATCCCACATGGCGGTCCTCGTTGGTTACGGCGCGGGCTGTGTGTCAGGCGTCCGGGTCGGCGCCGCCGATCACGTTCGCCCCCTCCACCGCGGAGCGGGTGGCGGGCACCTGCGGGCTGTCCGGATAGTTGTGGGCCAGGATGGCCAGGGTCTCGCGGGCGAGCTGGTCCAGCCCCAGGCGGGCGTAGGCCCGCGCCATCACCCCGAGGGCCGGGGCCGTGGCCGGTCCGCGGGCGTGCTCGGTGAGCACCCGGCTGCAGCGGTTGACCGCCGCCACGTAGGCCTGGCGGTCCAGGTAGAAGCGGGCCGCGTGCAGCTCGTGGCGCGCCAGCAGGCGGTCGGCCTTGGCCATGCGGCGCATGGCGTCGGGGGCATAGGGCGAATCGGGCTGGCGGCGGATGAGCTGGCTGAAGGACTCGATGGCCTTGCGGGCAGGCTCGGGGTCGCGGTCCGCCTTGCCGATCTGGGCGTAGTGGGCGATGCCCTTGAGGTAGAGGGCGTAGTCCACGTGCGGGTTGCGCGGGTGCAGCCGGATGAAGCGCTCGGCCGCGTGCACCGCCGGCAGGGCGTCGCCCTTGAGGTAGTAGGTATAGGCGGTCATGAGCTGGGCCTGGAGGGCCTCGCGGCTGTACGGGTAGAGCGACTCCAGCCGCTGGTAGCTGTCGATGGCCTGGCTGTACAGGCCCCCGTCCCGCGCCCGCCGGGCCTTGTCGAGGATTACCTGGGGCGAGTCCTTCTCCGAGACCTCCAGGGTGGAACAGCCGCCCACCAGGGCAACGGCGAACAGGATCAGGACGACGCTCCGCGCGATTCGGGCCATGGCGTGTGGTGCTTCCTTATGGGTGGGCGCCCGCCGCGGGACGGCCCCGGGTCGAGCGAGAGCCGCCAGTTTACGAGAATCCCGGATATGGAAAAAGTGGACGAGCCATCGACGACCGGCCCGAGGGCGGAGGCGCCTCACCGGCTGCAGCTGCCGCCGGAATGGGCCGGAATGCGCCTGGACCGTGCCCTGGCGCGGCTGTTCGCCGGCCACTCGCGGGCGGAGGTCCAGGAGTGGATCGCCGCCGGGCGGGTGCTGGCGGAAGGCGAGCCCACCGCCGCCAAGGCCCGGGCGAAGGGCGGCCAATGGCTGACGGTGGCGCCCCCGGCGCGTCTCTCCCGGGAGCGCATCGCGGGCGGCTGGACTGCGGCCCCGGTGCCCCTGGAGGTGCTGCACGAGGACGACCATCTGATCGTGCTGGCCAAGGGCCCGGGCCGGGTGGTGCACCCGGCGCCGGGGCATGTGGACGACACCCTGGTCAACGGCCTACTGTACCGCTACCCGGAGCTGGAGCGGGTGGAGCGCGCCGGCATCGTCCACCGCCTCGACCGCGACACCTCCGGGGTGCTGGCGGTGGCCCGCACGCCGCAGGCGCGGGAGGCCCTGGTGGCCCAGTTCAAGGCCCACTCCGTGGATCGCCGCTACCTGGCCGTGGTGCACGGCGAAATGACCAGCGGCGGCACGGTGGACGCCCCCATCGATCGCCATCCCCGCCACCGCACCCGGTTCGCGGTGGTGGAAGGCGGCAAGCGGGCCGTGACACACTACCGGGTCACTGGCCGCTACCGCGGCGGCACCCGCATCGAGGCCCGTCTGGAGACCGGACGCACCCATCAGGTGCGGGTGCACATGGCCCACATCGGCCATCCCGTGATGGGCGACCCCCTCTACGGCGGCAAGAACCGCTTGCCGCCCGGCCTGGACGAGGCCGGCCGCGAGCTGGTCGCCGCCTTCCGCAGGCAGGCCCTGCACGCCGGCCTGCTCGGCCTCATCCATCCGGCCAGCGGCGAGTGGGTGAGCTGGGAGCAGCCGCCGCCGGCCGACCTGGCCCAACTGATCGCCGTGCTCGAGGGCAATCCACGATGACCACTGACGCCTCCGCCGCGGTGTCCGGCTTCGAACCGCACTGGACCGCCCCACCCGGGGTGCGGATGTTCGTCACCACCCGCCAGGGCGGTCACAGCCGGCCGCCCTTCGAGGCCTTCAACCTGGCCCTGCACGTGGGCGACGACCCCGACGCCGTGGCTGCCAATCGCGCCGACCTGCGCAACGGCCTGGGGCTGCCGGCGGAGCCCGCCTGGCTGGAGCAGGTCCACGGCACCCGCTGCACCCGGGTGGGGCCGGACGGCCCCGAGCAGGCCGAGGCCGACGCCGGCGTGGTGAACGCACCGGGGGCGGTGGCGGCGGTGCTCACCGCCGACTGCCTGCCGGTGGTCCTGGCCCGCGACGACGGCACCGCCGCGGGCGTGGCGCACGCCGGCTGGCGCGGCCTGGCCGCCGGCGTGCTGGAGCAGGCCGCCGCCGCCCTCGGCGATCCCGCCGACCTGCACGCCTTCCTGGGCCCGGCCATCGGCCCGGAGGCCTACACCGTGGGCCAGGAGGTGCGCGACGCCTTCCACCGCGCCGCCCTGGAGGACCTGCTGGCCTTCCAGCCCGCCGGCGACGCCTGGCAGGCCAACCTCTACCTGCTCGCCGCCAACCGCCTCAAACGCCTGGGCGTGGACCCCGCCCGCATCTCCGGCGGCGGTTTCTGCACCTATACCGACGCCGAGCGCTTCTTCAGCTACCGCCGCGACAATGGCGAGACCGGACGGATGGCGACGGTGGTGTGGATCGAAGGCTAAAACAGTTTTCAGTTGGCAGTTTTCAGTGTTCAGTAACGGCTAAAGGGACGGACAAGCTGGACGGGCCATGGTGGTACGATGCGACCGAAGTTTTTTTCTGCCAACTGCCAACTGCCAACTGCCAACTGCCAACTGAACACTGAACACTGAACACTGAAC
>DATFLO010000077.1:0-2005 GCA_035267605.1 Gammaproteobacteria bacterium | reverse complement strand
CACGGGGAGACCCTGCTCCATATCCTGGGTCTGGGCGTTGAACGCCTTGCAGAACTCCATGATGTTCAGGCCGTGCTGGCCGAGGGCCGGGCCCACCGGCGGCGCCGGCTGGGCCTGACCGGCTGCCACCTGCAGCTTGATGTAGGCTTCGATCTTCTTCGCCATCGAACTCTCCCGGGCGATTGACCCGCTTCTGGATTGGCTCCCCCGTTGCCCCGACCCGCTTCAGGCCGGGCGGCGCGCTAGGCGCCTCAGGCCTTCTCCACCTGGGAGAACTCCAGCTCGACCGGGGTGGGTCGGCCGAAGATCGTTACCGAGGCCTGAATGGTGCTCTTGTCGTAATTGACGTCCTCGACCACCCCGTTGAACCCGGAGAAGGGGCCGTCGATGACATGGACCGCCTCGCCCACCGAGAAGGTGACCTTGGGGCGGGGCTTTTCCATGCCCTCCTCGATCTGGCGCAGGATGCCCTCCACCTCCTTCTCCGGAAGGGGATGCGGCTGGCCGGCCTTGCCGCCGACGAAGCCGGTGATGCGGGGCACTTCCTTGACCAGATGCCAGGTGTGCTCGTCCATCTCCATCTCGACCAGGACGTAGCCGGGATAGATCTTGCGCTCGGCGGTGCCTTTGGCGCTGGAGGAGACGTCCACCACCTCCTCGGTGGGCACCAGGATCTGGCCGAACTTCTCTTCCATGCCATGCTGGCGGATGGACTCCTCCAGCATGGCCTTGGCCTTCTTCTCGTAACCCGAGTAGGCGTGGACCACGTACCAGCGCTTGGCCATCGTGTTAACCCATCACGAAGCGGACCGCCGAAAAGACGATCCAGTCGACCACCCACAGGAACACGCCCACGACCACCACCATGCCGATGACGATGGCGGTGGTCTGCACGGTCTCCTGCCGGCTGGGCCAGACAACCCGGCTGAGCTCGGCGCGGGCCTCGCGCACGAAATGCCGGAACTGGCCGAATTGCGCGGTGGTGGCGTAGATGCCAGCGCCCGCCAGGGCCCCGGCCACCACTCCCGCCAGCTGCACCCAGTAGCCGCGCGCCTCAAGGAGGTAATAGGCGATCACGCCCACCGCGAAGACGGTGACGGCCGCAAAGATTTTTGCCTTATCGCTCATTCCGCCTGGGGCTCGGGTTGTCGGGTGCGCATGGGGGTGGGAACGACTGCCACCGCGCACGGAAAAGATGGCAGGCCAGGAGGGACTCGAACCCCCAACCTACGGATTTGGAGTCCGTCGCTCTGCCAATTCGAGCTACTGGCCTGCAAACCGGCGCACGGGCGGGGCGCCCGCTTTCTACTTGATCTTGTCCTCGCGGTGCACGGTGTGCGTGCGGCAGAACCGGCAATACTTGCGGAACGTCAGCTTGTCCGGAGTGTTCCGCTTGTTCTTGTCGCCGGTGTAGTTGCGCCGCCCGCACTGCTCGCAAGCGAGGCTCAGCAATTCACGCATGACTCTTCCTCAGAGGGCCGGATTACTCGAGGATCTTGGCCACCACGCCAGCACCGACGGTGCGGCCGCCCTCGCGGATGGCGAAGCGAAGGCCCTCTTCCATGGCGATGGGGGCGATCAGGTCCACAGTGATGGTCACGTTGTCGCCCGGCATCACCATCTCGGTACCCTCGGGCAGCTCGCAGGTGCCGGTCACGTCGGTGGTCCGGAAGTAGAACTGCGGGCGGTAGCCCTGGAAGAAGGGGGTGTGACGGCCGCCCTCCTCCTTCTTGAGGATGTAGACCTCGCCGGTGAACTTGGTGTGCGGGGTGATGGAGCCGGGCTTGGCCAGCACCTGGCCGCGCTCGACGTCCTCGCGCTTGGTGCCCCGCAGCAGGCAGCCGACGTTGTCGCCCGCCTCGCCCTCGTCGAGCAGCTTGCGGAACATCTCGACGCCGGTGACCGTGGTCTTGACGGTGTCCTTGATGCCGACGATCTCCACCTCGTCCCCGGTGTGGATCTTGCCCCGCTCCACCCGGCCGGTCACCACGGTGCCGCGGCCGGA
>DATFLO010000076.1:0-4714 GCA_035267605.1 Gammaproteobacteria bacterium | reverse complement strand
CGCACGGTGATGCCGATGCTGGTGGCGGTGAGGGTGCCGCCGATGAACAGGGAGATGAGCAGCGACAGGTCGAAGACCCAGTAGCCCAACGCGAAACCGAACAGCAGCGGCAAAACGAAGCCGGCCAGCGCGACGACCACGGGCTTGAGCCCGGTACGCACCAGCCGGCCCACGTCCGTCTCCAGGCCCACCTCGAACAGCAGCAGGATGACGCCGACCTCGGCCAGCAGCTTGATGGCGTTCACCGGCTCCACCCAGCCCAGCAGGCTCGGACCGAGCACCACGCCGGCCACCAGCTCGCCGATCACGGAGGGCGCCTGCAGCCGCGCCGCCAGTTCCGCGAAGACCCGCGCGGTGAGCAGGATGATCAGCAGGTGCAGGAAGAAGGTATGGGTTTCCATCGCCCGGACGGACTCCTTGCGCAAAGCCGGGAGTCTAACGAATCGAAGGCGGTGGTCCCACCGGCCACGGCCCGGCGAATCCTGCCGGCAGGGCCTACCCTTGCCGGGGGAAGCGAACAGGAGGCGCAAGGATGGAGACTGCACTGCTCGAACTCGTGGCGGCCGCCGTGATCTTCACCGGCGGCCACTTCCTGCTCTCCAGCCGGCCGGTGCGCGGGCCGCTGGTGGCGAGGCTGGGGGAGAAGCCGTTTCTGGGCCTCTATTCGGTGATCGCCCTGCTCGCCCTGGCGTGGATGGCCTGGGCCTACAGCCGCTCGCCGACGGTGGTGCTGTGGACGGCGCCGGCGTGGACCGGCGGCTTGGCGCTGGTCCTGGTCCTGCTGGCCGCGGTCTTCTTCGTCGCCGGACTTCGTCCGGACAACCCCACGGCGGTCGGCGGCAGGCCCGGCGCCATCGAACCGGAGCGGCTCGGCTTCTTCGCCGTCACCCGCCAGCCCATGCTCTGGGGGTTCTCCCTGTGGGCGATCGGCCATCTCCCGGCGAACGGCGACCTGGCCTCCCTCGTCCTGTTCGGGGCCGTCCTCCTGCTGGCCCTGCCGGGGGGGTTCGTCATCGACGCCCACCTGCGCCGGGACGACCCGGACGGCTTCGCGACGCTGGCCGCACACACCTCCAACGTCCCGTTCGCGGCCATTGGCGCCGGCCGGGCCCGCCTCAAGCCGAAGGCCCTGGTGGTACCGGTGGCGGGCGGGGTGGTCCTCTACCTGGCGCTGCTGTTCGCCCACCCCTGGCTGTTCGGGGCGTCGCCGCTGGGGTGAGGCCTACCGGACCGGGCCGTGCCGGACCCGCACCACGGCATCGGGGGGAAGGTCGGCCGGCAGGCTGTGCTCGAAGGTGAGCAGCCACGCCGT
Organism: Gammaproteobacteria bacterium; assembly: GCA_035267605.1. Lineage (GTDB taxonomy): Bacteria > Pseudomonadota > Gammaproteobacteria > Thiohalorhabdales > Thiohalorhabdaceae > Thiohalorhabdus. The sequence goes on along the minus strand of DATFLO010000076.1, from coordinate 3,402 downwards.
CTTGGGCCTGTGGCGGAGCCGCCGTGGGGTGTACTCGACGGGCGCCGAGTGCAGTATCGCCCCGTCGGCCCCGCGGACCTCCACGCGCGCCGGATAGGCGCGGCAGCACAGGGTGCGGGAGTGGTGGCGCCAGCGGCCCACCAGGACGGTATTGCCGTCCCGTTCAGCCAGCGAGAGGCGGACGGTGCCGGCAGGCGGCGGGGCGGCGACCTCCGTACGCAAGGCGGCGCCCGGGCCGCCCCCCGCGTGGGCGGCGGTGACGGCGGCGAGCAGCACGAGGGCGCAGGCGAGGCCCGCCCGCGTGGCGTTCATCGATCTCATTCCAGGTGCCCTCCCTCCAGGACGGGGGTCAGCCAGTAGTGGATGCCGCTGCCCTCGAACTCCTGGGCGAGGGTGGCGGCCAGGGCCCGGGCCGCGTCGCACTCTAGATGGGCCTGGAACATCACGCGGCGGCTGCGGCCGGTGACCTGTTCGCCCAGGGCCATGGAACGGGGCGAGGCGCCGTGGCCGCGCACGGGCATGCTGGTGAAGCCGGCCACGTCCTGCTCCAGGAGCCAGTCGACCACGGTGTCTTCGATGGCGGGCGCGACGATCACGGTGAGAAGGCAGGTATCCATCACGGGTTCCTCGTCAATCGGTAGTGCCGAAGCGGCGGTAGAGGATCGGCAACAGGATCAGGGTCAGGGCGGTGGAGGTGATCAGCCCGCCGATGACGACCACCGCCAGCGGCCGCTGGATCTCCGAGCCCGGACCGGTGGCGAACAGCAGCGGGACGAGGCCGAAGGCGGCGATGCTCGCCGTCATCAGCACGGGCCGCAACCGCCGTTTCGCCCCCTCCACCACCACCTCGGCCAGCGGCCGGCCCAGGGCGTGGAGCTGGTTGAAGTAGGTGACCAGGACCACGCCGTTCAGCACGGCGATGCCGAGCAGGGCGATGAAACCCACCGACGCCGGCACCGAGAGGTACTCCCCGGTCAGCCACAGGGCGGCGACGCCGCCGATGAGGGCGAACGGGACGTTGCTCAGCACCAGCACCGCCTGGCGCACCGAACGGAAGGTGGAGAAGAGCAGCAGGAAGATGAGGCCGATGGCGACCGGCACCACGATGGCCAGGCGCTTGGCGGCCCGCTGCTGGTTCTCGAACTGGCCGCCCCACTCCAGGTAGTAGCCGGTGGGCATCTCCACGCCCTCGGCGACCCGCCGCCGGGCCTCCTCGACGAAGCCGACCAGGTCGCGGCCGGTGACGTTGGCGATGACCACCGCCATGCGGTTGCCCTGCTCGCGCTGGACGGAGACGGGCCCCTCGGTCCGCGCCACCTTCACCAGGTTGGACAGGGGCACGGTGCCGCTGCCGTCGGGCAGGGTGATGTGCATCCCGGCGAAGGCGGCGGGCGACTCGCGGACCCCGTCCGGCCCCTTCATCACCAGCGGGATGCGGCGGATCCCCTTGTAAACGGTGCCGAGCCGCAGCCCCTCCACCTGGGCCTTGAGGATCGCCTCCAGGGCGTCCACCGACAGCCCCAGGCGGCCGGCGGCGAGGCGGTCGACCACCAGCCGGTAGTACTGGGCACCCTCGTTCTTGGGGGTGTAGACGTCCTCGGCGCCGTCGATCCCGGAGACCGCATCGACCACGGCGTCGGCGGTGCGGTTCAGGTCTGCCTGGTCGGAGCCGAAGACCTTGATCGCCAGGTCGCCGCGCACGCCGGTGAGCATCTCCGACACCCGCATCTCGATGGGCTGGGTGAAGGCGTAGCCCATCCCCGGGAAGCGCTTCAGGACCTCGCGGATCTCGGCGATCAGGGCCTCCTTGTCCGCCATCCGCCACTCGGCGCGCGGCTTCAGCTCCAGGAAGCTGTCGGTCTGGTTGAGGCCCATGGGGTCGAGGCCCAGCGCGTCGGAGCCGGTGCGGGCCACGACCCCCGTCACCTCCGGGATCTCCTCCATGAGGGCCCGCTGCACCCGTTTGTCCAGCTCCAGGGAGGCGTCGAGGCTGATCGACGGCAGCTTTTCGAGCTGCACGATCAGGTCGCCCTCGTCCATGGTGGGCATGAAGGTCTTGCCCACCTGGGTGTACAGGGCCCCGGCGCCGCCGAGCAGCAGCAGGGCGACGGCGACCACGGTCCGGGCATGGGCCAGGCTCCACTCCAGCAGCGGCAGGTAGGCCCGCTCCAGCCAGCGCACCAGCGGGGGCTCCTTGTGGCCGGTCCGGCGCAGCAGATAGGAGGCGAGCACCGGGATCACCGTCAGCGACAGCAGCAGCGAGCCGCTCAGGGCGAAGACGATGGTCAGGGCCACCGGCACGAACAGCTTGCCCTCCAGGCCCTGCAGGGTGAGCAGGGGCAGGAAGACGATGATGATGATGCCGATGCCCGAGGTCATGGGTACCGCCACCTCGCGCACCGCCCGGTAGATCAGGTGCAGGCGCGGCAGCCGGCCGCTGCCGTTGTGGTGGCCCAGGTGGGTGACCACGTTCTCCACCACCACCACCGCCGCGTCCACCAGCATGCCGATGGCGATGGCCAGACCGCCCAGGGACATCAGGTTGGCGGACATGCCGAAGGCGTACATCAGGATGAAGGTGGTCAGCGCCGCCAGCGGCAGCACCAGGGCCACGGTCAGGGCGGCGCGCAGGTCGCCGAGGAAGAGCACCAGCAGCACCAGGACCAGCGCGATGGCCTCCACCAGGGCCTGGGAGACGGTGCCCACCGCCTGCTCCACCAGCTTGCCGCGGTCGTAGAAGACGTTGACCTCGACCCCGTCCGGCAGGGTCGCGGCCAGCTCGTCCAGCTTGGCGCGCACGCCCTGGACCAGCTTGCGGGCGTTGGCCCCGCGCAGGCCCAGGACCAGGCCCTCCACCACCTCGCCGCGGCCGTCGGCGGTGACCGCGCCGTAGCGGGTCAGCGCGCCGGTGCGGACCTCGGCGATGTCACCCACCCGCACCGGCCGCCTGCGGTCGGGCTTGACCACGATCCGGCGCACGTCCTCCAGCTCGCGGACCTGGCCCTCGGTACGGACCAGCAGGGCCTCCTCGCCGTCGGTCAGGCGGCCGGCGCCGTCGTTGCGGTTGTTGTCGGCCAGGGCTTGGCGCAGGTCGGCCATGCTGACGTCGCGGGCGTTCATGCGGGCGCTGTCCGGGACCACCTCGAAGGTGCGGACCCGGCCGCCGAGGGCGTTGACGTCGGCGACGCCGTCGACCGTGCGCAGGGCCGGGCGGATCACCCAGTCGAGCAGGTCGCGCCGGGCCATGTTGTCCAGGTCGCCGCCCTCGACGGTGAACATGAACATCTCGCCCAGGGGCGTGGTCATGGGCGCGATCCCGCCCGAGACGGTCTCGGGCAGGCGCTCCCAGACCCCGTTCAGGCGCTCGGAGACCTGCTGGCGGGCCCAGTAGATGTCGGTGCC
>DATFLO010000075.1:0-5208 GCA_035267605.1 Gammaproteobacteria bacterium | reverse complement strand
CAGCAGGGCCTCCAGGCCCTCGCGCAGGAGGATGCCGAAGGAGGTGACAAAGGCCACCCCGGCGGACAGGGTGCCGCTCTCCAGGCGCTGCCCCACCGTCTCCAGGGAATCCTTCAGGTTGGCGTACAGGGCGCCCACCCGCTGGCCATTGCCCGGTGAGCCCACCAGGCCGCGGTAGCGCGTCATGGCGCCCTCCACCTTCAGGCGCAGCTGGTGGTCGACGGCATCCAGCCGGGGCTCGAGGGGCTCGAAGCCGTCGAGGTAGGCGGACACCGCCAGGCCGCGGGCGCGGTCGAACTGCCCGGCCTGGTAGGCCTCGTGGCTGGCCGCCAGCTTGGTGCGGGTGACCGCCAGCGGCAGGGCGCTCTGCTCCTCCACCGCCGAGGGGTTGCGGCGCAGCAGCGCCACCACCGGGCGGGCCTCCTCGCCGCCCTGCTCCAGCAGGTTCTCGGTGGGCGTGGTGGCCAGCGCGGACAGCCCCGGCACCCGCCGGGCCCATTCATCGGCGTGGGCGCGCAGCTGGCCCTTGCCGGCCCGGGCGGTGGCGGCGTCGAACGGGATGGACGCCACGTAGAAGGCCAGGTCCCAGCGCTGGGCCGCGGACAGGCGGTCACCGAAGCCGCTCATGGCGGTGCCGTCGAGGCCGTGGGTGATGGTGGTGAAGAAACCGAAGGGGCTGCGCTGGAACACCCGCTGCTCGTCGTGGAAATCGGTGGGCGGCGGCTGCAGACCGGCGGCCTGGGGACCGTCGCCGCGGCCCTCGGCGCCGTGGCAGCTGGCGCAGTGGCTCTGGAAGAGCTGCTTGCCGCGCGCCATATCCGGCGGGCTGGCCGGGGCCTTCTTGACCGGGAAGCGGGCCAGCAGCAGCTGCTCCAGGTCGCTGGACCGCTTGCGGACAGTCGCCGGATCGGCGCGGCTTTCCACCGCCTGGCCCAGTCCTTCCAGCCCCTTCAGCAGGGCTTCGCGGTCCGCCCCTTGCGGCAGCTGCTGGGCCAGCTCGCGGGCGCGGCCCACGAAATCCTCCATCTCGCCGTACTCGCCGGCATTGATCACCTCGCCGTCCTTGACCGCGCCGGCGTAGTCCACGCCCACGTAGTCGAGGATCTGGACCAGGCGCTCCAGCCGCTGCTGGGTGTCCGACCCGTCGGCGGACCATGCCGGACCGGCCGGCAGGAGGAGGACGAGCAGGGAGACGAGGGGCAGGAGCTGGCGAACCCGCGGACGCGCGACCATGGGGAGGAGGCCTCTTGTGGTAATGAAAAACATTCCCATTCAGTTTGGAGGAGAGTATGCCCGGCCAATCCCCCAGTGTAAAGAGGGATAAAAAAGGCCGCCGCCGGAACCGGCAGCGGCCTCTTCGGGCGGGGAGCGTCGGGGCCTACGGGGCGTGTACCTGGCCCGGGCCGCCCTCCTCGGTCTCCTTGCGCGTCATCAGGTCGCTGCGGGAGACGCCGAGGACCAGCGCCAGCGGCGCGGCCACGAAGACGGAGGAATAGGTGCCCACCAGCACGCCCGCGATCAGGGCCGCGGCGAAAGCGTGGATCACCGGCCCGCCCAGGAAGAACAGGGACAGCAGCACCAGCAGGGTGGTCGCCGAGGTCACCACGGTGCGTCCCAGGGTCTCGTTGACGCTGGCGTTCATCACCGGCTCGGTGCCCTCCTTGCGCAGCTTGCGCAGGTTCTCGCGGATGCGGTCGAAGACCACGATGGTGTCGTTCAGGCTGTAGCCCACCACCGCCAGGATGGCGGCGATCACCGACAGGTCGAACTCCATGCGCGTGACCGAGAACACGCCCAGCACGATCAGCACGTCGTGGATCAGGGCCGCCACGCTGCCAACGGCGAAGCGCAGCTCGAAGCGCAGGGAGACGTAGATCAGGATGCCGATGAGGGCGAAGGCCAGGGCCTCCAGGCCCTTGACCGTGAGCTCGTGCCCCACCTGCGGTCCGACGAACTCCACCCGCCGCATGTCCACGCTGACCTTCTCCGGCGCCCCGGCGCGCAGGGCATTCAGCACGCCGGTGCTGACCTTGGCGGAATCGTTGGAGCCGTCCGCCGACGGCACCCGCACCAGGATGTCGGTGGGGGCGCCGAAGGTCTGGACCACTGCCTGGGTGTAGCCGGCCGCGTGCAGGTCGGAGCGCACCTCACCGATGGCCATCTGCTGGTTGTAGCCCACCTCCACCAGGGTGCCGCCGGTGAAATCGATGCCCAGGTTCAGGCCCTTCAGGGCCAGGCTGGAGATGGCGATGATCAGCAGCAGCGCCGAGAGGGCGAAGGCCTTGCGGCGGTGGCCCAGGAAGTTGAGCTGGGTCTCGTTGGGAACCAAATGCATTTCAGCGGCCCTCCCCGATGGACAGACGGGTCAGCCGGCGGCGCCCGACGGACAGGTTGATGATGGCGCGGGTGACCATGATGGCGGTGAACATGGAGGTGAGGATGCCCACCGACAGGGTCACCGCGAAGCCCTTGACCGGGCCGCTGCCGAACTGGAACAGCACCAGGGCGGCGATGAGGGTGGTGATGTTGGCGTCGGCGATGGTGGACAGCGCCTTGGTGTAGCCGGCGTGGATGGCGGCATGGGGCGTGTTGCCCACCCGCACCTCCTCGCGGATGCGCTCGAAGATCAGGGTGTTGGCGTCCACCGCCATGCCCACGGTGAGTACGATGCCGGCGATGCCGGGCAGGGTCAGGGTGGCCTGCAGCAGCGACATGATGGCCACGATGAACACCAGGTTGAGCACCAGGGCCACGTCCGCCACCAGCCCGAACATGCGGTAGTAGGCCAGCATGAACAGCACCACCAGGACGAAGCCGAGGACGATGGACTTCATGCCCTCCTCGATGGAGTCCTGTCCCAGCGTCGGCCCCACGGTGCGCTCCTGCACCACCTTCACCGGCGCCGGCAGCGCGCCGGCGCGCAGCATGAGGGCCACGTCGTGGGCCTCCTCGGGGTTGGCCATGCCGGTGATCTGGGCCCGTCCGCCGCCGATCTCCTCCTGGATCACCGGCGCCGTCACCACCTCCTTGTCCAGCAGGATGGCCATGCGGTGGCCCACGTTCTCCTCGGTGAGGCGGGCGAACAGGCGGGTGCCCTTGGCATCGAAGGAGATGTGCACCAGCGGCTCGTTGGTGCGCTGGCTGAAGCCGGCGCGGGCCTCGGTGATGTACTGGCCGGAAAGCACCGTGCGCCGCTTGAGGAGGTAGGGCTGTCCCTGCCGGTCGTAGCGCACCACCGAACCCGGCGGCGGGCCCTGGTCCAGGGCCTTCTGGACGCTGTGGTCCTCGTCCACCAGCTTGAACTCCAGCTGCGCCGTGGAGCCGATCACCTCCTTGGCGCGCGCGGTGTTCTGGATGCCCGGCAGCTGCACCACCACCCGCTTCTCGCCCTGGCGCTGAATCACCGGCTCGGACACGCCCAGCTGGTTCACGCGGGTGCGCATGGTGGTGATGCTCTGCTCCACCGCCCAGTTCTTCAGCCGTTCCTGCTCCTGCGCGCTGAAACGCGCCTGGAGGTACTGGTCGCCGTCGGGACTGGGGGAGACGGCGAGCTCGTCGAAGCGGTCATCGATGACCCCGGAGCCCTTCTGCGCGGACTCGGGGCTGTCGAACTTGAGGCTCAGGTAGGTGCCCCCCTCCTCGCTCTGCGTCAGCTCCACCGCCCGGTAGCGCACCTTGTTCTCGCGGAAGGCGGTGCGCAGCTCGTCGACGTGGCGCTCGTAGGAGCGCTGGACGGCCTTGGCGACGTCCACCTCCATCAGCAGGTGGACGCCGCCGCGCAGGTCCAGACCCAGGTTCATGTTCTTGCCGCCCACCGCCTGCAGCCAGCCCGGGACCGCCGACAGCCGCATGGGGCCCACGCCATAGTCGCCGAGGGCCTTCTGCAGGGCATCCCGGGCGTGGTCGCGCACGCCGTCCTTGGCAAAGCGCACGCTCACCCCCCGGTCCTGGAGAGCCAGGCCGCGGTAGGTGATGCCGGCCTGATCAAGCGCCTTCTTGACCGTCTCCACCGCCTGAGGCCGGGGCTTGCCCTGCTTGGGGGTGACCATCAGGCCCGGGTCGGTGCCGAAGACGGTGGGCAGCGCGTAGAGGAAGGCCAGCAGCAGCGCGCCGGCGATGACCAGGTACTTCCACAGGGGATAGCGGTTCATGACGGGGGATCAGTCCTTGAGGGTGCCCTTGGGCAGGACGTTCTGGATGCTGTCGCGCTGGGCCTTGACACGCACCCCTTCGGCCAGCTCCACGGTGATTACGTCTTCGTTGACCCGCACCACCCGGCCGTAGAAACCGCCGCCGGTGACCACCTCGTCGCCCTTGTCCAGGTTCTGGACCATCTGCCGGTGCTGCTTCATGCGCTTGCTCTGGGGGCGGATGATGAGCAGGTAGAAGATCGCGAAGATCAGCACCAGGGGCAGGATGGTGGCAATAAAGCCGGGGCCTTCCGCGCCGCCCGCAGCCTGGGCGTGGGCCAGGCCGATCACAGCAAATGGCTGGGCCATCGACGACTCCTCGGGGTAGGTTCGCTCCGGGCGCAATGGTAGCGGCCGAAGCAAAGGATTCCAAATCCGATGCGGGAATGGCAGCCCGGTATGGCGGGGTGCTAGAATCGCCGGGGCGACAATGGCCCCCGGACGGCCGGCTGGATTGGCCGTAACCGAGCCGAAGTGGCCGCCTGCGGCGCCCCCTCGTAAGTCATTAGATCGGCGCGACTGAGCCGAGGTGCCCGCTAAAGCGGTCCCTCGTAACCATTTAGATTGGCGTAACCGAGCCGAGGTCGCCGCTTACGCGCCGCCTCGTTGTCTATTAGACTGGCGCCACTGAGCCGAGGTGTCCGCCTGCGGCGGCCCCTCGTAATTCATTAGACCGGCGTAACTGAGCCGAGGTCGCCGCTTACGCGCCGCCTCGTTGTCTATTAGACTGGCGCCACTGAGCCGAGGTGGCGGAATCGGTAGACGCGCCTGACTCAAAATCAGGTGGGCCCTGCCCGTGTGGGTTCGAGTCCCACCCTCGGCACCACTTAAAATTCAGGAACCTAAGAAGGGCTCCGCGCCGAATTGGCCGGGGCCCTTCCTGTTGGGCTATACCGCAGGCTATACTAGGCCCTCCGGCTTTACTCCGCCCCCTCTTCCTCGTCCCGCGTCACCGGAAGCCCCTTTGCCCTGCGCCGGGCCTTCTCTTCCCGTACCTCCTCGAAAGCCTTTGCCCGGG
>DATFLO010000074.1:0-6697 GCA_035267605.1 Gammaproteobacteria bacterium | reverse complement strand
GATTGCCGCGCTGCGCTCGCAATGACGGCTTCTCCCCCCGCCGTCTTCGCGAGCCCCGCCACTTAGCCTGCCCGGGAGTCGGGGGTTTAGCCATAGCCCCGTAGGAGCTTAGTGGCGGGGCGCGGCGATCTCCGTGGCGAACCCCCAACCGGGAGATTGCTCCGCTGCGCCCGCAAGGACGCCTCCTCCCCCCGCCGTCATCGCGAAGGCCCGAAGGGCCTGCGGCGATCTCCGTGGCGAAGCCCCTACCGGGAGATTGCTCCGCTGCGCCCGCAATGACGGCTTCTCCCCCCGCCGTCTTCGCGAGGCCCGCAAGGGCCGCGGCGATCTCCGTGGCGAAGCCACAACCGGGAGATTGCTTCGCTGCGCTCGCAATGACGGCCCCCCTACCCCCGCGCCGCGTGCCGCCAGCGCCGCTCCTTCAGCCAGTTCAGCGCCCGTCCCGGCGCGGCGATCAGGTCGATCCCGGCGCGCGTGGCCCAGCCCAGCTCCTCGCGCCAGCCCTCGCGCAGGCCGATCTCGCTGGAAGCGGCGCGGCGCACGGCATTGCCGGCCAGGTTGTGGTGCTCGGCCTCGGCCCAGGCGGTGACCTGGGCGGGCTCGTAGTCCAGGCCGAGGTAGGCCATGATGCGGCGCAGCTCGGCCTCGGGCTCGGCGGCCAGGCGCTCGTAGTGGACCACCAGATGCGGCCGGTTGAACAGCAGCGCGAACAGCCGCAGGGAGCGGTAGGAGTACTGCACCGTGGGCCGCAGCACCTGGCCCTTGCGGCGGCGCACCGAGGACGCCCGCCCCTTGGGATTGCGCTGCACGTGGATGGGCACCACCTCCAGCTCCGGGTGGGCCAACAGGCGGCGCAGGCGGGAGACCCGCTTGGAGGAGTCGATCACCCATTCGGTCCCGGCGGCCTCGGCCACCGCCCGGAACAGGGCGGCGTTGTCGCGCTCGAAGACGGCGCGGTGGCGGGCCTCCAGGTCCAGGTCGGCCAGCCCGCGGCCGTGGTCGCGGCGCAGGATCTCGTCCACCCGCGGCCAGAACGGGCATTCCCAGATGGTGGGCGCGCCGCAGGCGCAGGAGTTGCCGATGCGGTCGGTGCTGGTGGGGTTGGCCTGGCGCTGCATGCGGGCGAAGGCGCGCAGCTTGTGCACCTCCCCCACCCCCACCATGCGGCTGTGGGCGTTGAGCAGGACGTCCAGCAGGGTGGTGCCGCTGCGCCCCAGGCCGGTGACGTAGGCCACCTTCATGGCTCGCTCGCTCCTTCCTCGGCGTGGGCCGGATTGGCCGCCATCACCGCATCCAGCTTGGCGGTCACGTCGGCCACGGTGATGGCGGCCATGGCCTCGGGGTGGCGCACCCGCCTGCCCCAGGGCGCGGCCTCCAGCGTGGTGCCGGCGAAGCGCTCCAGATTGTCCGGGTAGCGGTTCACGGCCCACTGCTGGCTCAGATACGGCCCCGTGCGCAGGGGGTTGGAGGTGCCGAACAGGCCGATGACCGGGATCCCGGCAGCGGTGCCCATGTGCGCCGGGCCGGTGTCGGGCGCCACCAGGGCGCGGGCGCGCTCCAGCACCGCCAGCAGCTCCTTGAGCGAGGTGCGCCCCACCAGGTCCACCGGCTCGCCACTCATGGCCGAGCGCACCTCGTCGGCGAAGGCGCGCTCGCCGGCGGCCGGGCCGCCGGTGAGCACCACCCGCATGCCGTGGGCGCGCATGGCGTGATCGGCCACCGCGGCGTAGCGCTGCGGCATCCAGTTGCGCCAGTTGCGCGGCCGCACGCTGGAGCACGGATTGATCGCCAGGGTCGGGGCGTCGCCGGGCAGGTGCTCGGCGGCGAACGCGCGCGCCGCCTCCGGCACCGGGATGGCCCAGCGCATGACGTGCTCGCTGATGCCCAGCGCGGCCAGGAAGTCGAAGAAGCCGTCGAGCACGTGGCGCCGGGGGTTGGCGGCGATGCGGCGGTTGATGAAGCACTGGTGGCCGTTGCGCGACCGCCCCCGGTCGTAGCCCAGGCGCAGGTCCGCCGGCACCATGGCCCCGGCCAGGTTGGCGCGCAGCGCCGTCTGCATCTGCAGCAGGGCATCGAAGCGGCGCCCGCGCAGGCTCCGGCGCAGGTCGCGCAGCGCGCGCAGGCCGCCGCCCTTGTCGAAGGGGACCACCTCCACCCCATCCAGGTCACCCACCAGCCCCGCCTCCACCCGGCCGACCACCCAGGTCAGCTGAGTCTCGGGCCAGTGGTGCTGCAGGGTGCGCACCACCGGCACCACATGGGTGACATCGCCGATGGCCGACAGCCGCACCAGGCACAGGCGGCGCGGCGGGCTGGCGAGGGGAAGGCTTGCGGGCATGGAATCCGTATCGGCGGCGGTCAGAAGGACGGCGACGGGGCGGCATTATACAGGCTGTGGGCCACAGGCCACCCGCCCTTTTCCGCCTTGCCGGCCGTCATTGCGAGCGCAGCGCGGCAATCTCCCTAGCGGAGGCTCCGCTCCGGGAGATCGCCACAGGCCCTTCGGGCCTTCGCGATGACGGCCGGACCGAGACGCCCCGCCCCTGCCGTCATTGCGAGCGCAGCGAAGCAATCTCCCGACCGGACCCTCCGCTCCCGGAGATCGCCGCAGGCCCTTCGGGCCTTCGCGATGACGGCCGGACCAAGACGCCCCGCCCCTTCCCCTTGCCGTCATTGCGAGCGCAGCGAAGCAATCTCCCGGCCGGAGCCTCCGCTCCGGGAGATCGCCGCAGGCCCTTCGGGCCTTCGCGATGACGGCCGGACCGAGACGCCCCGCCCCTGCCCCCTGCCGTCATTGCGAGCGCAGCGAAGCAATCTCCCGACCGGAGCCTCCGCTCCGGGAGATCGCCACAGGCCCTTCGGGCCTTCGCGTTGACGGCCAAGGGGGCTGCAACCGAAAGGTCGCCGCGACCCGGCGGGGCCCCGCAGCGACAACCGGGGAGGTTGCCGTCATTGCGAGCGCAGCGAAGCAATCTCCCGAGCGGAGGCTCCGCTCCGGGAGATCGCCACAGGCCCTTCGGGCCTTCGCGATGACGACCAAGGGGGGCTGCAACCGAAAGGTCGCCGCGACCCACGGCGCCCCCAGCGACAGCCGGGGGGGGTTGCCGTCATTGCGAGCGCAGCGAAGCAATCTCCCGACCGGGGCCTCCGCTCCCGGAGATCGCCGCGGGCCCTTCGGGACTTCGCGATGACGGCAGAAAGCGGCGGCTTCGACCCGGGAGGGTGCCGCACACCCTCGGCCGCCGGCTTGCGGCCGGGCCGCAATTCCGGGAAAATCTGGCGCTTTGCCGATCCCAGCGGAGACCGCCCCTTGCCGGAGACCACCGAGCGCATCCTCATCACCGGCCATCCCCGGTCGGGGACCAAGTTCACCGCCAAGATGCTCAAGCGCATGGGCTACCCGACCAGCTACGAGGGCCACCTGCTCGGCAGCAAGACGCGCTTCGTCTCCTCCTGGAAGCACGCCATGCCGGGGGTATTCGAGTACCGCTTCTTCCGCACCATGGCGCTCGACCAGGACTTCGCCAGGGTCATCCACCAGGTGCGCCACCCGCTGAAGGTGATCGCCTCCTCCACCACCCTGTTCGACCTCACCATCGACCACATCAAGAAGTACGTGGACATCCCCGAGCCCACCGTGCACAAGCACCAGCCGCTGAAGCTGTGCATGCGCTCGTGGATCGGCTGGAACCGGCTGATCGAGGAGAAGGCGGACTGGCGCTTCCGGCTCGAGGAGCTGCGCGACATCTTCCCCGAGTTCTGCCGCCAGCTGGGCATCCCCGAGCAGCCCATGCCCACGATGGGCAAGCGCAACGCGCGCCGCCACGGCGACTTCACCTGGGACGACCTGTACCGCGAGGACGAGGCCCTGGCGAGCGAGGTCCGGGAGATGGCGCGCCGCTACGGCTACGAGGACTGAGGCGGCCGGCCCGGATCGAGGACCTCCGGGCACCACCCCGCCAGCGCCGCCAGGTAGTCGTCCAGCACCCCGCGCCGGGCCGTTACCACCCCCTGCGCCGCCTCCCCCATGCGGGCGCGCAGCCCGGCGTCGCCCAGCAGCCGTTCGAAGGCCTCGCCCAGCTCCGCCTCGCCGTCCACCTGCCACAGGCCGCCGGCCTCGGCCAGCGCCGCCACCTCCTCGGCGAAGTTCTCCGTATGCGGGCCGGTGACCACCGCCCGGCCGGCCGCGGCCGGCTCCAGCACGTTGTGCCCGCCCTTGGGCACCAGCGAGCCGCCCATGAACACCGCGGCGGCGCCGCCCCAGAACCGTCCCAGCTCGCCCAGGGTATCGGCCAGGTAGACGTCGGTGGCGGCGGTCACCGCCTCGCCGCGGCTGCGCACCGCCACGTCCAGGCCCAGGCCGCGCAGCTCCGTCTCGATGCCCCGTCCCCGCTCCGGGTGGCGGGGGGCGATCACCAGCAGGGTGGCCCCGGCATCCACCCCCGCCCAGGCGCGGGCGACCATGAGCTCCTCGCCCTCGCGGGTGGAGGCGGCCAGGACATAGGGGCGCCCCACAACCGGAGCGGCCCCTTCCGGCGCGTCGGGCAGACGGGCGTACTTGAGGTTGCCGGCCGGCCGCACCCGGTGCGGGTCCATGCCCAGCCTCCGGAAGCGCTCGGCGTCCTCCGCCGAGCGCGCCAGGCACAGCCCCACCGCCGCCAGGGCCCTGGCATAGGCCCGGCGCAGCCAGGCCGGCGCCTCCAGGGTGCGCGGCGACAGGCGGCCGTTGACGATGGCCAGGGGCACGCCCCGCGCCCGGCAGGCGGCGAACAGGTTGGGCCACAGCTCGGTCTCCACCACCAGGCCGCAGGCCGGCCGGGTGCGGGCCAGGAAGCGGCGCACCGCCCCCGGCAGGTCCAGCGGCAGGTAGGCGTGCACGGCCGCGGGGCACTCCCTCGCCAGCACCGCCGCCCCGGTGGGGGTGCTGGTGGTGACCAGCACCGGCGCCCCAACCCGCTCCCCGAGCGCGCGCACCAGCGGCGCGGCGGCCTGCACCTCGACCACCGAGGCGCAGTGGAGCCACACCGGGAAGGGCCCCGACGGCAGGCCGTAGCCGAGCCGCTGGCGCAGGTAGCGCCCGCCGCCGTCGCGGCCGGCGCGCACCACCGTGTACCCCGCCGCGGGCAGGGCGGCCAGGCGGACGAGCAGGCGGTAGGGGAGCGGGGCCATGGGCTGCCGGTCGGGGTCGCTGGGGAGGCGGCTATCCTGCCACGGCCGCCGTCAGCCGACCACCACCCCCGGCCGGGATCCGGGCCGGATTCCGGGCTGGGCTGTTGGCCCACGCCCCGCACGCAGGAGCCCCCATGCCCGACTACCCGCTCCCCATCAACGGCCGGGAAACCACCGTCTCCGCGGCGGTCGAGCCGTCGCTGCTGGAGGCCCTGCAGGGCCCGCTCGCCCTCCGCCACACCCAGGCGGGCTGCAGCATGGGCCTGTGCGGCGCCTGCACCGTGCTGGTGGACGGCCACGCCGAGCGGGCCTGCAGCCTGCGGCTGTCCGAGCTGGGCGGGAAAACGATCCGGACCGTGGAGGGCCTGCTGGCGCAGGGGACGGACCATCCGGTCGTGGCCGCCTGGCGCGCGGCGGGCCTGGCGCAGCCGGGGCCGTGCCTGTGCCCCTCGGGGCGGATCATGGCGCTGACGGGGCTGTGGCAGCGGGGCGAGCTCGACGGGCGCAGGGCCGCGGCGGTGGCGGAGGAATCCATCTGCGGGTGCGGCCGGAACGGGGACGTCCTGGCGGCGGTCCGCCGGCTGGCGGGGACCGATTAGGCGGGCGAATCGGGGGCCGGCAACGGAAAAGGCCGGCCCCGAGGGGGCCGGCCTTTCGTTTCCAGCGCTTGCTAAGCGGGGCTTAGAAGGCGGTCTGGAACATGGCCTTCCAGGTACCGGTGGCCTCGCCGCTGTCGTCGGTGACGGTGCCGGTCCGGTGGAAGCCGGGATACTCGGTATCCCCGCTGGGCATGATGTAGTTGACCTGGATCCGCGCCTCGTGATGCTTCTCCGGATTCAGGAACACATTCAGGCCCACGTAGGTCTCGCTCATGGTCAGCGAGTCCTCGCCGCCGGTGCCGGCGAAGGTGCCGTCGGTCTCGGCGGTGGAGTTGTAGTAGCGGAGCACGCCCTCGAGCATCGGGGTGAACTCGTAGCCGCCGTGCAGGTACCACACGGTCTGATCCCGGCCGTCCACGAGGCCAACGCTGCTGCCGCTCAGGTACTCGGCCTTGAGGGTCAGGTTGGGCATGGGCTGGGACTTCAGGCCAATGTCGGTGACGCTGTAGTCGTCAGCGGCAGCACCGGTGTTGGAGGTGGTGCTGGTGCCATAGGACAGCTCGGCATGCAGCATCTTGCCCATGTCGTAGCTCACCCGGCCGCCGTAGGAGTAGTCCTCGCCGCCGATGGAACCGGCACCGGAGGACGGCACGGCGCCGCTGCGGGTGGCCGGGTTGCCGACGAACACGGCGTAGCCGAAGTTGTTCACGCCGCCGAACAGGAAGGCACCGGCGGTACGCTCGATGACGTAGTCCTTCTCCATACCGCGGTTGACGATATCCAGCTTCTTGCCGGAGGTGTTGAAGTCCATCCCGATCGGGGCCTTGCGCTCACCGACCTGGATATCCGCGGCGCTGTTGAACTTGTAGCCGACCACCGCGTCCTTGATGATGTCCGGGGCCTGCAGGCCGCCGCGGGTGTTGCCCGGG
>DATFLO010000073.1:0-3453 GCA_035267605.1 Gammaproteobacteria bacterium | reverse complement strand
GGAGCTCCCCGGCTTCATCCGCCAGGAGCTGACGGCCTGGGGGCTGGCGCCGGGGACTCTGGAGCTGGAGGTCACCGAGAACGACATGATGGCCGACCCGGAGCGGGCCCGCCGGGTCCTGGCGGAGCTGCGCGAGCTCGGGGTGCGCATCGCCATCGACGACTACGGCACCGGCTACTCCTCGCTCAGCTACCTGCGCGGCCTGCCGGTGGACGTCCTGAAGATCGACAAGTCGTTCGTCATGGACCTCGCGGCCAACCCCGACAACCAGGCCATCGTCCGCTCCACCGTGGAGCTCGGCCACGACCTGGGCCTGGAGGTGGTGGCCGAGGGGGTGGAGGACGCCGACAGCCTCGAGCTGCTGCGGCGATGGGGCTGCGACCGGGCCCAGGGCTTCTTCCTGGGGCGCCCCCTGGCCGCGGAGCCCTTCCGCGCCCTGCTGGCCTCGGACGCACCCGCCTCCCCCTGCGGCTGAGGCCCATGCAGCCCGCCTTCCTGCCCAGCCTGGCCAACGGCCCCCGCGGCGACCCGGCGCTCTACGTGCATCTGCGCCACACCCGGCGCGCCCTGCTGTTCGACCTGGGCGACATTCCCCACCTCGGCCCCCGGCAGCTGCTGGCCCTGGACCACGTATTCGTCAGCCACGCGCACATGGACCACTTCGCCGGCTTCGACCGCCTGCTGCGGGTGGTGCTGGGGCGGGAGCGCACCATCGGCCTGTTCGGGCCGGAGGGGTTCAGCGACCGGGTGGCGGCCAAGCTGGGGGGCTACACCTGGAATCTGGCGGCCGGCTACCGCAACCATCTGCAATTCGAGGTAACGGAGGTTCCCGCGGGACGGAGGGCGCGCTTCCGGGTGCAAACCGGCTTCGCGCGCGAAGATCTGGAGGCGGCGCCGGGGGAGCTGCTGGTGGCCGAGCCCGGGCTGCGGGTGCGCGCCACCGTGCTCGACCACCGCACGCCATGCCTGGCCTTCGCCCTGGAGGAGCCGGAGCACCTGGCCATCTGGCCGGACCGGCTGCAGGCGCAGGGGCTCGCCCCGGGGGACTGGCTGGCCTCGCTGAAAGAGGCCGTCCGCGCCGGCGCCCCCGACGACACCCCCCTGCCGGTGGCCTGGCGCGAGCCCCGGGGAAAACCGGCGACCCGGCCCCTGGGTGAGCTGCGCGACGCCCTGCTGAGCCGCGGGCGCGGACAGAAGCTGGCCTACGTGGTGGACGCCGGCTACAGCGAGGCCAACGCCCGGCGCATCGTGGAGCTGGCCGCGGGGGCCGACCGCCTCTACATCGAGGCGGCCTTCCTGGATGCCGATGCCGAGCGCGCCGCCGCCACCTTTCACCTCACCGCCCGCCAGGCGGGTGAGCTGGCCCGGCGGGCGGGCGTCAGGGAGGTGATCCCCTTCCACTTCTCCAGCCGCTACCAGGGCCGCTTCGCCGCGCTGGAGGCCGAGGCCCGCGCCGCCTTCGGTGCCCGGGACTAGTGTCCTGTCGCAGAAATTCGTTTCATTTCTGAGCTTCCTGCGCCGGTTCGGAGCAAGGCGCCCCGCCCCTGGCCTGGCCGCCCCATGGGCAACGGGCTGGGCGCCGGAGCCGGCCAGGGGCGGGATGGTGGGCCTGCCCGTCGAGGAGGGGCAACGCAGCGCCGCGCCGTCCGCCCTCCCGGCCCGCAGAATTGCAACGAATTTCTGCGACAGGACACTAGGCGACCAGCGAGCGGATCAGGACCGCCAGCGCAGCCGCCGCGGACACCGCCAGCACCGCGGGACGCAGCCAGCGGCCGTCGAGGAAGTCGGCCAGCGGGCCGGAGAGCAGGAAGCCCGCCACCACCCCGGGCAGCAGACCGGCACCGGCGGCGAGCTCGGCGAGCCCGAAGCGCCCCGCCAGGGACAGGCCGGCCAGGGACAGGGCGCCACCCGCCAGGAACACGGCGGAGAGGCTGCCGCGCAACCGCACCCCGGACTCGCGCTGGTAGACCAGGGCGATGGGGGGCCCGCCCACCGAGGTGGCGGTGCCCATGAAGCCGGTAGCGCCGGCGGCCAGCAGCAGGTTGCGCGGGCGCGGCCGCGGGTGCCAGCCGGCGGCGCTGAGGGCCACCGCCGCCAGCACCAGCGTGCCGAACAGCAGGCCCATCGCCGCCGGCGACAGCCCCTTCAGCAGCACCACCGCAGCCGCCGTTCCGGCGACGAGGCCGGGCACCGTCCAGCGCAGGCCGGCCCAGTCCACGCCGCGGCGGTCGCGCACCGCAATCAGCAGGGTCAGGCTCCATGCCGCCAGGATCATGGGCCCCGGCACCAGCTCGGGGCGCACCAGCATCAGCAGCGGCGCCGCCACCAGCGCCACGCCGAAGCCGACGGCGCCCTGAAGAAGGGCCCCCACCGCAACCACCGCCTCCACCGCCAGCCACTCCGCGCTCATCCCGCCTCCCAGGTACGCAAAAGGGCCCGCCTCATCGGCGGGCCCGGCAGGCCACCAGGGGTCAGCCTAACGCACCTTCACCTGCAGCCGCTCCTCGCCGTTCTCGTCCAGCAGGTGGACGGCGCAGGCGATGCACGGGTCGAAGCTGTGGATGGTGCGCAGGATCTCCACCGGCTGGTCGGGATCGTGGAGCCGGTGGTTGTCCTGCAGGGCGGCCTCGTAAGCGCCTGGCTGGCCTTGCGGGTCGCGCGGCCCGGCATTCCAGGTGCTGGGCACCACCGCCTGGTAGTTGGCGATGGTGCCGTCCTCGATCACCATCCAGTGCGCCAGCGAACCGCGCGGGGCTTCGGTAAAGCCCACCCCCTTGGCCTTCTTGGGCCAGGTGGAGGGGTCCCACTTGGCCTCGTTGTGGACCTTGAGGTCGCCGGCGGAGATGTTGGCCATGAGCTGGTCGTACCAGGACGACATCTGGTCGGCGAACAGCTTGCTCTCCAGGGTGCGCGCCGCCGTGCGGCCGAGGGTGGAGAACATGGCCTCCAGCGGCAGGTCGAGCTGGCCGAGGGCGTAGTCGGCCAGATCGCGGGTCGGCTCGTGGCCCTGGGCGTACATATTGAGCACCCGGGCCAGGGGGCCGGTCTCCATGGCCTTGCCCTTCCAGCGCGGCGATTTGAGCCAGGAATAGCCGCCGGCCGTGTCCAAATGGTCGTAGGGCGGCGTGGGCCCGCCGCGGCCCTCGTAGTCCAGGTTGGTCTCGCCGTCGTAGGGGTGCAGGCCCGCCTGGTTGCCGGCGCTGTAGTCGTACCAGGAGTGGGCGACGAATTCCTGCACCTCCTCTTCCGCCTCCAGGTCCACCTCGTGGATCCGCGACAGGTAGCGGTCCAGGATCACGCCGCGCGGGATGAGGAAGGAGTCGATGTCGTCCATGCCCTTGCCCGCGTCCGGGAAGTCGCCGTAGCAGAGGAAGTTGCCCACCCCCTTGGCCTTCTTGGGCCAGGTGGAGGGGTCCCACTTGGCCTCGTTGTGGACCTTGAGGTCGCCGGCGG
>DATFLO010000072.1:0-3430 GCA_035267605.1 Gammaproteobacteria bacterium | reverse complement strand
CAGGATGCCCTGCTGTGCAAGCGCCCCATGGACGGCCTCGGCGCGGTGAGTGGGCACCCACTGAAAGAGGGTGGTGCCGCCGGCCGGGGGCAGTCCGTGCCCGGCGAGCAGGTCCCGCAGGCGCGGGCCCTCCCCGGCGAGCCGGGCGCGGGTCCGCTCCTGCCACGGGCGGTCGGCGAGGGCGCGCCGGGCCACCTCGCGCGCCGGATGACTCACCGCCCACGGTCCCAGGGCCGCCTCCAGCGCGGTGCGCAGCGCGGGCCAGGCCAGGACGAAGCCGACCCGCACCCCGGCCAGGCCGAAGAACTTGCCCAGCGAGCGCAGCACCACCAGCCCTTCCCGCCCCGCCTCGGGAGCCAGGCTCGCCTCCGGCGTGGCGTCCATGAAGGCCTCGTCCACCACCAGCCAGCCGCCGCGCGCCGCCAGCTCCCCGTGCCATTGCCGCAACCGCTCCCGCGGGAAGGTGGCCCCGGTGGGGTTGTTGGGGTGGACCAGCACCAGCACGTCGACCTCGGGGACGGCCTCGGCCACCGCCTCGGCCGCCACGGGCCGGACGGCATGCCCCGCCCCCTCCCAGGCCCGCCGGTGCTCGGCGTAGGCGGGGCTCAGGATGGCGACCGTGGAGGGCGGCCGCAGCCGCGGCAGGGCCTGGATGGCGGCCTGGGAACCGGCCACCGCCAGCAGCTGGTCGGTGCCGTAATAGGCCGCGGCCGCCTCGTCCAGGCCGTCGTCCGCCTCGGGAAGCCGCTGCCAACACTCCGGCGGCAGGGGCGGCACCGGCCAGCCCACCGGGTTGATCCCGGTGGACAGATCCAGCCACTCGTCGGCGGGGATGCCGTAGCGGCGCGCCGCCTCCTGCAGGCGGCCGCCGTGGGCCAGGGCCTGTCCGCCCCCGTGGATGTCGTTCTCAGACAAACAGCAGCCCTCCGGCGAGGAGGGTCCCGAGCCACAGCCAGACGCCGTGCTGGACCAACCGGCCGGCGCGCAGGATGTCGCGGGCGCCGGGCATGAAGCCCTCGCCGAACAGGGGACGGCGGCGGACCTCGCCCGCGTAGACCGCGTCGCCGCCGACCTGTAGGCCCAGGCTGCCGGCGCCGGCGGCGATCACCGGACCGGCGTTGGGGCTCTCGGCGCGACCGCCCTGCCGCCACCAGCAGCGGGCGGCGGTGCGGCCCTCGCCGAGCAGCAGGTAGGTGAGCGCGGTCAGACGGGCCGGGATCCAGCCGAGGACGTCGTCCAGCCGGGCGGCGGCCCAGCCGAAGCCGCCGTAGCGCTCGTTGCGGTAGCCCCACATGGCGTCGAGGGTGTTCACCAGCCGGAAGAGCACCACGCCGGGCGCCCCCAGCAGGACAAACCAGAACAGGGCGCCGAAGACGGCGTCGTTGCCGTTCTCCAGCTGCGACTCCACCGCCGCGGCCGCCACCCCCTCCCGGTCCAGGTCGGCGGTGTCGCGGCTGACCATCCACTGTACCGACCGGCGCGCCGCCGGCAGGTCGTCGGCCTGCAGGGCCATCGCCACGGCGCGCCCGTGCTGGATGAGGCTGGTCGCGCCGATCGCCAGATAGACCAGCAGCACCTCCACCAGCAGCGCCACCGGCTCGATGAGCACCAGCAGTCCCGCGACGGCCACCGGCGGCACCACCAGGACCAGCAGCGCCAGCACGCCGCGGGAGCGGGCAAAGCGGCTGCCGTGGAGCCGGTGTTCGACGCGGGTCGCCCAGCGGCCGAACCCGGCCAGGGGGTGGCCGCGCTGCGGCTCCCCGAGCCACAGGTCCAGCAGGACGGCGGTGAGACAGACCAGCGCGGTTTGCATGGGGCGGAGGCTTCCGGCGGCGACGGGAAGACCCTATTCTCTTCGGCCGCCGCGGCGGGCTCAAGGGCACTTCTATTAATCCAACGCGGATTGCGTTGCTGCCCAGAATCGCCGAGCCGAATGCAAGGCGCGGTGCGCAGGGAATGGCCCAGCCCTTTCCAAGCACCGGACGAATCCGCCCGGAGCGGATTCGGACAGCCGCAGGCTGGCCCGAAGGGCGGACTCCAGGGATGGAGTCCGCAGCGCCGCAGTCGGCGATTCTGGGCGCAACCCTTCGGGCTCGGGCCGTTTTGCCCCCTGGCGGCGTTGCGGCTCGCTCATGTAGGCCAACTACATCACGCTCCCCGCGCCTTGCCAGTGAACAAAACGGCCACGAGCGCAACCGCGTTGGATTAATAGAAGCGCCCTCACCGGCGGGCTCAAGCCGGCGGGTCAGCCGGCGGAGGCGTAGGTCTCCAGGCAGGCGACCAGCCGCTCCTTCTTCACCGGCTTGCTGAGATAGCCGTCGCAACCGGCGTTCTGGGCCTCCTCCCGATGCTCCTCCAGGGCGTGGGCGGTGAGGGCGACGATGGGGGTGTGATAGCGCCCCTGCTCGTGCTCCCACTGCCGGATGGCCCGGGTGGCAGTCAGCCCGTCCATGCCCGGCATCTGGATGTCCATGAGGACCATGTCGAAGTTCCCCTCGCGGACCGCCGCCACGGCGGCCGCCCCGTCCTCCACCACCTCCACGGTATACGGCAGGCCCTTGAGGAAGGCCTTGACCAACAGGACGTTGTCCGGGGAGTCCTCGGCCAGCAGGATGCGCTGGGCCGCGAGGGATTCGGCCTCGGCACCCGTGCGGCGCCCCGGCTCCCGGCTCTCGCCCACCGGCGCAATGGCCGGCTCGAACGGCAGCGTGAACCAGAAGGTGCTGCCCTCCCCCTCCTCGCTGGCGGCGCCCAGTTCCCCGCCCATCAGTTCCACCAGACGCTGCACGATGGTCAGGCCGAGACCCGTGCCGCCGTGGCGCCGGCCGACGCCGCCCTCCGCCTGGGTGAAGGCCTCGAACACGCTCTGCACCTTGTCCTGCGGGATCCCCGAACCGGTATCGACGACGCGGAACCGGACGCACGGCGCGCCCAGCTCGGGGTCGGATTCGGCGGTCAGCCGGACCCGGCCGTGGTCGGTGAACTTGATGGCGTTGCCCAGGAGGTTGCCGGTGACCTGCCGCAGCCGGTTGTCGTCGCCGACCACCCATTGCGGCAGCCCCGACGCCAGCTCCACCTCCAGCTCCAGGCCCTTGTCGACCGCCTGCATGGCGAACAGGTTCTTCTGCTCCTCCAGCAGGGTGGGCAGGTCGAAGGGCCGGTGCTCCAGGGCGAGCTGCCCGGCCTCCACCTTGGACAGGTCGAGGACGTCGTTGAGCACCTGCATCAGCCCCTGCCCGGCGTTGCGGAACACCGCCAGATACCGCTGCTGCTCGTCGTTGAGCTCGGTCTCGGCCAGCAGGTCGGCCATGCCCAGGATCGAGTTCATGGGCGTGCGGATCTCGTGGCTCATGTTGGCCAGGAACTCGCTGCGGGCCCGGGCGGCGCGCTCGGCCCGGTCCTTGGCCTCGCGCAGGGCGTTCTCCATGTT
>DATFLO010000071.1:0-19714 GCA_035267605.1 Gammaproteobacteria bacterium | reverse complement strand
GGGCATCCTCGACGGTGTCGTCGATCTGCTCCTGGACGGCACCGTCCCGGGTCCAGCCTCCGGCCATGGGTTCCTCCCCCGTTGAAGTGAGGTGGCGGATGGGTCGCCTGGGGAGTCTCTGATGCCGAACGGCGCGCACGGTTCCCCGGCCTGGCCCCGCGGCCCCGCCTTTTTGTGGTTCCCGCCCAGGCCCCCTCGTCTTGCCTCCCGGTCCTCCGAACCCCTTTTTGGGGGCTCACCGCTCAATCCAGGTGCAGGAAGGGGTGGCGGGCCAGGTCCGAGCGGTCCCACAGGCTCACCCCGCCGCGCTGGCCGACGGTCTCCAGCTCCAGGATGAAGTCGGGATCGGAGAAGGCTACCTCGGCCTCGCGGCCATCGCTAGCCGACCGGGAACGGCGGGGCCAAACGGCCCAGGGAGTCCGCCTCCCTGCCGGCCCGGTCGCGGTCGGGGAAGGCCTCGGGCCGGCCGGATTCGGTCAGCACCCATTCGTGGCTGCCGTGGCGGGAGCGGGCCGCGACCACCCAGCCCCGCAGGTCGGGATCCCAGTGCGGCTCGGGCGAATGGATCAGGCCGGAGCCGAGCGCCATCTGCATGCTGAAGGCGTCGGCGAGGTGGGTCTCGGGGTCCATGGGGCGCTCCTACGCGTTTCGCAGGGTTCCGGGTATCGGGCCGGTGATAACGGCCCCTTCCCTTCACTATTGGCACGGCCCGGCCGGCGGGCGATGTGATCCGGATCAAGCGCAGGCGCATCGGGCGGCGGGGCCGCGGCCGGCCGTGCTATGGTCCCCCCAGACCCCGTTTCCTCCGGCTCCGGGAGAAGCCCATGCGCCACCGCCTGCTGTCCTTCGCCGCCGGCCTCGGTCTGGCCGCTGCCGGCTCGGCCGCCTGGGCCGCCACGCCCCTGGAAACCGCCGTCCGCGAGGTGACCGTCTATCCCGACGGCCAGGCCCGGGTGGTCCGCGACGGAGAAACGAGCCTGACCGCCGGCTCCGCCGAGCTGCTGGTGGCGGACCTGCCGGCGGCGGTGGTGCGCGACTCGGTGGGGGTGTCCGTGGCCGCCGGGGACGTCGGGGTGCGGGTGGGCAGCGTCGAGGTGGAGCGCCAGCCGGTGAGCGGGCCGCCGCGGGCGCGCGAGCAGGCGCTGCGGGAGCGGCTGGAAACGCTGGAGGCGGACCAGGCAGCGGCCGCGGACCGGGTGGAGACGGCCCGCACCCAGCTGACCTTCGTCGAGGGGCTGGCCGATCTGCCCAAGCGGGAGGGGGCGGGGGAATCCCTGACCGGGAAGGAGGCGGC
Organism: Gammaproteobacteria bacterium; assembly: GCA_035267605.1. Lineage (GTDB taxonomy): Bacteria > Pseudomonadota > Gammaproteobacteria > Thiohalorhabdales > Thiohalorhabdaceae > Thiohalorhabdus. The sequence continues at coordinate 18,420 of DATFLO010000071.1, read as the reverse complement.
GGCGCGCTGGCCCGATCTGTGGCAGCGCATCGGCGAGGGCTCGCGCCAGGCGCGTGAGGCCATGCGCCAGGCGAGCGCGCGCAAGCAGGCGCTGGAGGACGAGATCAAGGCGGCGCAGAAGGCCCTGGACCAGCTGGGCCAGGGGCGGCGGGAGCGCACCCGCATTCGGGTGGGCCTGGAGGCCGACCGGGCCGCCGCCGCCACCGTCTCCCTGCGCTACCGGGTGCGCGGCGCCCACTGGCAGCAGCGCTACGAGGCCCGGCTGGACACCGACAGCGGCCGGATGACCCTGGTGCGCAAGGCGCGGGTGCGTCAGGCCACCGGCACCGACTGGCGCGACGTGCGGTTGGCGCTGGCCACGGTGGCCCCGGTTTCCGGGCCCATGCCCGAGCTGGCCACCTGGTGGGTGGATTTCGGCCAGCCGCAGCCGGTGCGGGCCAAGGCCGCGACCCTGGGCGCCGCCGACCGCGCCGCCGAGGCCGAGCCGGCGGCGCCCTCATGGACCGCCCACGGCGAATTCACCCCCGTCTATCGGGTGGCGGGGGCGGTATCGGTGCCCGGCTCCAATCAGCCGCGCACGGTGGTCCTGGGCCGCAGCGAGATGGACGGCCGGCTGGCGGTGCGGGTGGTGCCGCAGCGCGGCGAGCGGGCCTGGCTAACCGCGGCGGCCGCCTGGGACGGCGCCGGCGCCCTGCCGCCGGGGCCGGTGGACCGCTACCGCGACGGCGCCTTCGTCGGCGAGGGCCGGCTGGCGGCCTGGTCGCCGGGCGAGGAGCGGCATCTGGCCTTCGGCCTGGATCCCCGCTTCGAGGTGGCCATGCGCGCCGTCACCGACGAGGCCGGGCGCGAGGGCCTGATCAGCAAGCGCGAGGTGCGCACCCGCCACTTCCGCATCGAGCTCACCAACCGCCATGCCCGCGCCGTGGACGGCTCCCTGCGCTTCCGCATCCCGGTGGCGCGCGACGAGGCCATCGAGGTGGCGCCCTGGTTCCCGCAGGCCCCGGACCGCGAGGATGTGGATGCCCGCAAGGGCGTCTACGCCTGGGACCGTTCCTTCCCCGCCGGGGAGACGGTGGTCATCCAGGCCGGCTACCGCCTGAGCGTCCCCGCCGGCAAGCGCGTGCCCGGGTTCTAGTGTCCTGCCTCAGAAATGAAACGAATTTCTGAGACAGGACACTACATGGGCGGGCGCGTCTGGCGGCCGGCCGTGCGCCAGGGGGCGGCCTTCGTCGCCGTGCTGGCGGTGACCGCCGCGATCCTGCACGCCATGGGCCGGAGCTGGGTTTGCGGCGGCGGCGAGCCGTGGTACCCGTGGTCCGGCGACATCTGGAGCCGGCACAACTCCCAGCACCTGTTCGATCCCTACGCGGCCACCCACGTGCTGCACGGCATCCTGCTCTACGCTGGGCTGTGGCTGGCGCTGGGATCGCGGACCTCGCGGGGCGCGCGTCTCTGGATCGCCATCGCCATCGAGGCCGCCTGGGAGGTGATCGAGAACACCCCCATGGTGATCGACCGCTACCGCGAGACCACCCTGGCGCTGGGCTATTCCGGCGACAGCGTCATCAACTCGCTGGCCGACATCCTCAGCCTGGTGGCAGGCTACTGGCTGGCGGCGTGGCTCCCCGTGTGGGCCTCCGCCGCGGTGTTCGTGGCGGTGGAGGCGGTGCTGCTGGTCACCATCCGCGACAGCCTGGTGCTGAACGTGATCCAGCTGCTCACGCCCTTCGAGGCCCTCAAGGAGTGGCAGATGGGCGGCCGGCCGTAATCCGCGCCGCCGGTCGCCGGGGGATTCCCCCCGCAATCCGGCTAACCCCAATCAGGGACCGATCATGATTCACGATCAGGTGAAGGACTACTACGGACGAGTCCTGCAGGGCTCGGCGGACCTGCAGACCGACGCCTGCTGCACCGCCGAGGGCGAGCTGCCGCCCTCGGTGCGCGCGGTGCTGGCCGAGGTCCATCCCGAGGTGAGCGCCCGCTACTACGGCTGCGGCCTGGTGCTGCCCGCGGTGCTGGAGGGCGCCAGCGTCCTCGATCTGGGCTGCGGCGCCGGCCGCGACTGCTTCGCCCTGTCGCGGCTGGTGGGCGAGGGCGGCCGGGTGGTGGGGGTGGACATGACCGAGGAGCAGCTGGCCGTGGCCCGCGCCTACGTGGACGACCACACCGAGCGCTTCGGCTATGCCGCGCCCAACGTGGCGTTCCATCACGGCTACCTGGAGCGGCTGGACCAGCTCGACCTGCCCGCCGGCGGCTTCGACCTCATCGTCTCCAACTGCGTGCTCAACCTGGTGCCGGACAAGGCGGCGGTGCTGCGCCAGGCCCATCGGCTGCTGCGTCCGGGCGGCGAGATGTACTTCTCCGATGTCTACGCCGACCGCCGGGTGCCGGGTCATCTGGCCGAAGACCCCGAGCTCTACGGCGAGTGCCTGGCGGGGGCGCTGTACTGGAACGATTTCCAGAACCTGGCGCGGCAGGCCGGATTCGCCGACCCGCGCCTGGTGACCGACCGGCCGCTGGCCATCGAAAATGCCTCGGTGCGCGAGCGGGTGGGCCCCATCCGGTTCTTCTCCGCCACCTACCGGCTGTTCCGCATCGACGGCCTGGAGCCGGCCTGCGAGGACTATGGCCAGGCGGTGGTCTACCGCGGCACCGCCCCCGACCAGCCCGACGCCTTCCACCTCGACAAGCACCACGTCATGCCGGCGGGCAAGGTCTTCCCGGTGTGCGGCAACACCTACCGCATGCTCGCCGAGAGCCGGCTGGCCCCGCACTTCGACTTCGTCGGCGACGGCGCCACCCACTACGGCATCTTCGCCGGCTGCGGCACCGTCCTGCCCTTCGACGACGGCCCGGCCGAGGGCGGCGGATCCACCGGGGGCTGCTGCTAGGGGGAATAGGCCCGGAGCCCGCGCGGCGTCGGCATCCGGCCTTTTTGATTGTCTCCCTTGCGGGCTCCCGGTACCCTTTGCGGGAAAAGGGGGGACTCTGGTTACTGGCTGGGGGTCCGCCCGATGGTCTCCAATGAAGAGCCCGTACAGAGCCTGTACCGGGCGATCGTCGACGAATTGCGGGATGTTGTCTTCCGGACGGACGCCCAAGGCCGTCTGGCGGTCCTCAATCCCGCCTGGTCCGAGCTCACCGGCTACGATGTGGCGGCGAGCCTCGGCCGCACCCTGCCCGAATTCCTCCATCCCGAAGACCGTCAGCGGTTCGGTCCCCTGCTGGCCCCGGAAGACGGTGCCGCCGCCTCGGCGGGAATGCTGGAGGTCCGCTTGCGGACCGCCCACGGCGGTTTCCACTGGGTAGCCGTTAACGCCCGTCCGATCCTCGACGCCGACGGGCGCCCGGCCGGGGTCTCCGGACTCCTCTCCGACATCACCGAGCGCAAGGTGCTGGAGGAGGGCCTGGACCGGGACCGCGAGCGGGCCGAAGCGGCCCTGCGGTCACTCGGCGAGGGCGTGATCGTCACCGAGACCGACGGCCGCATCCACCTGCTCAATCCCGAGGCCGAGCGCCTCCTCGGCTGGTCCAGCGAGGATGCCGTGGGCCGGCGGCTGGAGGAGGTCTTCCGCATCGGCGAGGACGCCTGGCAGCCGGCGGCGGAGCCGGAGGCCTGTCTGCCGCGGGCGTGTCCGGGCCAGTGCGCGGGACTCAACGCCTGGGTGGAGCGGGCCGACGGCACCACTCTGGCCGTGGAGTGGTCGGCCGCGCGGGCGCTGCAGCCCGGCGCGGAGGGGCTGGGCTGCGTGCTGGTGTTCCGTGACGTCAGCACCCAGCGGGCCATGCGCCAGCAGATGGCCTATCAGGCCACCCACGATGCCCTGACCGGCCTCCTCAACCGGGGAGCGCTGCAGGAGGCGCTGTTCCACCAGGTGGCCGGCGCGGCGCGCGACGGCCAGCCCTTCAGCGTGGTCCTGATGGACCTGGACCGCTTCAAGATCGCCAACGACAACCATGGCCACACCGCCGGGGACCAGGTCCTGGCCGCCCTGGCGGAGCGCATCGGGGGCCACGTGCGCGACGCCGACTGGTTCGGGCGCTGGGGCGGCGAGGAGTTCCTGTGGCTGCTTCCCGCCACGCCGGCCGACGAGGCGGTCCGGATCGCCGAGCGCATCCGGCGGGACATCATGGATCAGCCGGTGCTGCTGGAGGGGGCCTCCATCCCCATAACCGCGAGCATCGGGGTGGCCTCCTTCCCGGCGGACGGCGAGACCGGCGAGGAACTGGTGCGCACCGCCGACTATCGGCTCTACGAGGCCAAGCGCGCCGGCCGCAACCGCGTGGAGGCCGGCCTCTCCGGCGACGGCAGCTCCGTCCTGCCCATGGCCGGGCGCATCCAGCGGGCCCTCGACGAGGAGCGCATCGTCCCGGCCTACGAGCCCATCGTGGAGCTGAGAAGCGAGGAGGTGGTGGCCGAGGAGGCCCTGGCGCGCATGGTGGATCCGGCCACCGGGGAGCTGGTGCCGGCCGCCCAGTTCATCGAGGCGGCCAGCCACCTGCAGCTGGTGCACCGCATCGACGAGGTGCTGCTGACCAGCACCATGGAACGCTGCTCCGACATGCTGCTGAACGGCCTCCGCCGGACCCATTTCGTCAACATCTCCACCGACCTTTTGCGCCACCGCGACCAGGTGGACAAGATCCTGGAGAAGGCCCTTCGGATCTGCGAACGGTGCGGCGGTAGGATCGGGGACGAGAAACCGCTGATCATCGAGATCACCGAGCGCGAGTTCCTCGAGGACACCGCCGAGGCCCACCGCATCCTCGCGCCCTTCCTGGACTACGGCTTCCGCATCGCCGTGGACGACTTCGGCAGCGGCTACTCCTCCTTCCGCTACCTCGCCGACCTGCCCGTCTCCTACCTCAAGATCGAGGGGACCCTGGTCCGGCGCGCCACCAGCGAGCCCCGGGTCCAGGCCATCCTGCGCGGCATCCGGGACATCGCCGGCGAGCTCGAGCTCACCACCATCGCCGAGATGGTGGAGGACCAGGAGACCGCCGACTTCCTGCGCGAAATCGGCATCGACCTCGCCCAGGGCTTCCACTTCCTTGCCCCCGAGGAGGCCGCGGACGCCGTCGGCTGATCGCCTCCGCCTACCCCTTCATCCCTTGCAGCGTCAGCGCCCGGTCCACGCCGGGGTCCGCCTCCATGGCCCCGCGGAAGTCGCGCAGGGCCGGGTATTCCTCCAGGTCGAGCGGGGTCACGTCCGTCCAGCGGGTGAGGACGTACAGCAGGGGATCCGCCGCGGTGCGCCGGCCCCCGACCGGGTGGCCGCTGGCCAGCCCCGCCTCCAGGATCCCGTAGAGGGCGGGCAGGCGCTGGTGGGCGGTGGCGCGCACCGCGTCGTGCTGGGCCGGGTCGGGGTGGAAGCGCTGCGGCGCGAAGTGGGGGCCGTAGGCGGAGGCGTGGACCTCCGCGGACATGAACGACAGCCAGCGGTTGATGGCGTAGCGCTCGTCGGCGCTGGTGCCGCCCAGGCCGGCGTCGGGGTAGGCCTCGGCGATCCAGTCGAGCAGGGCCGGGACCTCGGTCATCACCCGGCCGTCGTCGCGCACCAGCACCGGGACCTTGCCCAGGGGGTGGCGGGCCAGGTGCTCCGGCTGCTTGAGGGCGTCCCGCTCGATCAGGGCCACCTCGTAGTCGGCCCCCGCCCACTGCAGCGCGATGTTGGGGGCGAGGGCGCAGGTTCCGGGCAGGGCGTAGAGCTTCATGGACGTCTCCTGGCATGCATGGGATGGCTGGCGAGGGGCGCCGGCCCCTGCCAGTATTGGACCGGATCCGCGACGCCAATTCCCCGGCCGCAGCCGGCCGGACCATCCAAGCAAGGGGGGAAACATGGCCCGATTGATCGCGATCCCCGCGGTGCTGGCGCTGCTGCTGGGCGGCTGCGCCTCGGTGGACATCGGCAAGGATTTCGACCTGCGCACCTTCGAGCAGCGCGTGCAGGTGGGCGAGACCCAGCGCACCGACGTGCGCCGCTGGCTCGGCGAGCCGGTGAGCACCGGCCAGGTGGTGCGCCCCGACGGCTCGCGCCTGGAGGAGTGGAGCTACTACCACGGCACCGGCCGCATGCCGCGCATGGACAACGCCCGGCTCAAGTACCTGGAGATCCGCTTCCGCGCCGACGGCACGGTGGACAGCTACAAGTGGAGCGGCGAGACCGACTGAGGGCCGGTGGCTCTACGCCAGGACGTAGGTGTTGTTGGCCGCCTTGTAGCGCAGCCCCTCCTCGGCGATCTCGCCGTTCAGCGCCCGAGCGAAGAAGTCGGTCAGGGGCTTGGCGTCCGCCCCGGAGGCGTCGATGTCCTTGGCGTCGAAATAGCTGTGGGCATCGCCCACCAGGCGGGTGGCGTCGAGGTAGGTGGCGTTGGCGGCGTCCTGACGGGCCAGGGTGTTGCCCAGCCGCGGCCGCTGCTCGTCGCCGAGCTTGGCGTCGGACAGCATGAGCGCGCGGTCATCCTGGTTGATGGTGACGTAGACCCGGTGGCGGGCGCGGATGCGCTCGACCCAGACATCGTGGTCGGCGTGGTTGGTGTCGGCGGCCTTGAGGATGACGTTGTCGAAGATGACGTCGCTGCTCAGCCGCTCGGAGGAGGCCAGCAGGGTCTTCTTGAACAGGTAGTTGCCCATGCTGTGGGTCAGCAGGGTGACCCGGAACGGACACACCCGCTGCCGGATCAGGCGAGCCAGGTAGTCGCGCTGGCGGGCGCGATCGTCGGGGAAGCGCTCGCGGGCCTCCGCCTCCAGGTCCTCGTGGCGGGCCTGGTTGACGTCCTTGAGCAGGATCCCCAGCCGCGCCAGCAGCTTGTCGAAGGCCCCCGTGGCGGCGCGGGCGTCGTGCTTGTCCCACTTGTAGCTGGCGAGGCCGTGGACGTCCTCCAGGAAGCGCTGGCCGCCGCCGTTGGCCGGCCACGAGAACACCACCACCTCGACGCCGTAGGCCTCGGCCAGGCGGTGGGCGCGGTCGAGGGCGTCGCGCAGGGTGTTGTTGTAGCCGTGGACGAACACCACCAGGTTGCGGTCGTTGGCCTGGAGGCGTTGGAGCACGATGGCGGCGGCCAGGTCGCTGCCCAGGTAGGCCCGCTTGCGGGTGATGGGCTCGACGCCGAGCTCATGAAAGCGGGCCAGGTTGGTGGAGTCGGGAACCGCGCGCAGGGTCCAGTCGCCCGGTCCCCCCTCGGCGGCCAGCAGGCGCAGCTCGTTGGGCCCGGCCCGGTTGGGCTCATCGCCCACGCTGACCTCGCCGGTCTTGCGGTCGGTGGTCAGCTCGCGGTTGGTGACGACGAACACGGCGTCACGCATGGCTTCCCCCCTTTGCCAAGATTCCCCTGTCCCTGATCCTCCCGCGGTCGGGGCCTCGGGGCAAGCCCCAAGGCCCCGGCCGCCCATCCCATCCGAGCGAGGTGGCCATGTACAAGGTACGCATCAACGACGGCGATCCCACGGACGTGGCTACCCTGCGCCTGGGCTGGCGGGCCATCGACGAGGCCTTCGCCGAGGTGGCGATGGACCAGGTCCTGACCTGGAGCATCCAGGCCTTCGACGGCAGCCTGCAGCGCGAGCGCCAGACCGGCCGGCAATGGTCGGACCGCTTCGGCGGGCCGCTGGCCTTCTCCAAATTCCTGGAAGGGCGGGAGTGGGTGGATCGGGGCTGACGGGCCGGGTCGGCAGGGGCCGGAGGACCGAGTAGAATGGGTCGCTTCCCTGCCAGCATAGGTGCACCATTGCCCGGCTTCCCCCGCGCCCTGGCCTTCGACCTCGACGGCACCCTGTGGTCCTGCGACGACGTCATCCGCCGCGCCGAGCGGGCCCTGCATGCCTGGCTGGGGGCGCACTATCCGGGCATCCCCGCCGAGTTCGACCGCGAGGCCATGCGCGTGGTACGGCGGGACCTGATGAACCGCCGGCCGGAGCTGGGCGCGGACGTGACGGCGCTGCGGCGGGCGAGCCTGGAGTGGCACGCGCGCCGGGCCGGCTACGACCCGGCCCTGGCGGCGGAGGGGGTGGCGGTGTTCCTGGCCGAGCGCCGGCGGGTCACGCCCTATCCGGACGTGCGCCCGGCCCTGGAGCGGCTGGCGGTGGACTATCCCCTGGTGGCCCTGACCAATGGCAACGCCGATGTGTGGCGCAGCGACCTGGCGGACCTGTTCGGCCATTTCCTGACCGCCGCCGAGGTGGGCGCGGCCAAGCCCGATCCTGCCCTGTTCCGGGCCGCCTGTGAGCGGCTGGGGCTGCGCGCGGCCGAGGTGGTCCACATCGGCGACGACCCCATCCGCGACATCCACGCCGCCCGTGCCTTCGGCATGCCGGCGGTGTGGATCAACCGGACGGGTGCCGAGTGGCCGGAGGGGGCGCGGCGACCGCAGGGGGAGATCGCCGATCTGGCCGGGCTGCCCGCGGCCCTGGCCGGACTCGGGTAGGCCCGCGGGGGATCAGTAGCGGGCCATCTCGGGATCGATGCGGGCCGCCCAGGCGTCGATGCCGCCGGCGAGGTTGCGCACCCGGTCGTACCCCATGTGGCGCAGGAAGCGGGTCACCTGCATGCTGCGCACGCCGTGGTGGCACATGACCACCACCTCGCGGTCGGCGGGCACCTCGTCCAGACGCGCCGGGATCTCGCCCATGGGGATGTGGCGGGCGTCCGGCAGGGCGCAGACGGCGAGCTCGCCGGCCTCGCGCACGTCCAGCACCAGCGGCGAATCCTCCCCCCCGCGCCGGCGGGCGAGGGTGTCCACGTCGATCTCGATGGTTTCCGGGTCCACGGTGGCTGCGGGCCTCCTCGCTGCGCTTTTCCCACCAGACTAGCATCCCCCGGCGAATGTTCCCGCCCCCGGGCCGGCGGCGACGCCTGGCCGGGCGGCGGGGCTAGGCGGAGGAAGCGGCGGACGGGTTGAGGAGGTTCCAGGGCTTGCCGGTGAGCAGGCGGACCAGATCCGCCTGGCGGGCGGTTCCGGTCTTGCCCAGAACCCGCTTGAGATGAGTGCGCAGGGTCTCGCGGGAGATCCCCCATTCCTCGCTCAGCGAGCCGAGCTCCCGCCCTCGCGCCAGGGCGCACGCCAGCCGGGCCTCGGCCGGGGTGAGCCCGTAGAGGCTGCCCAGGACATCGTGGTTGATCAGGCCCGCATCGGCCAGATTGCTCACGAACACGGCGACCGAGGCCCGCGGCCACGGCCCGCGGAAACGGGGCTGGCCGGGGGTGATGGGGACGGCCACCAGGAGCAGCTGCGCCTCCCCCGGCGCGGCGGTGAGCAGCAGGGTCGCGGGAACCGGCGGGCCGCCGTGGACGGCCCGGCTGCGGACGGTCGCGATCAGGTCGCGCAGCCGTCCGGCGTCGCCCCCGCGGGTGGCGCCGAGCCGGCCCTGCACCCGGGCGAGGCCGTGGCGGCCGCGCAGGATCTCCTCCGCCTTGGTGTTGGCGTGCACCACGTTCTCGTCCTCGTCGAGCAGGAGGGCGCCCACGGCCAGGGATTCCAGCGCGCGCTCGGCGGCGGCATTCTGCATATGGGTCAGGTCGAGCAGGTGGCCGAGGCGGGCGGCGCGCTGGATGTGGGGCACGAAGCGGCGGATGAAGTCGGCGTCGGCGCGCGAGAAGGGGCCTGTCCGGCGGTCGCGCTGGAGCCCGAACTTGATGGTGAGCTCCTCGTTGCGCATGGCCAGGCCGCCGCAGACGTGGTAGCTGTCCTGCGGCTGCATGTAGTCGGCGAAGAATTCGGTCTTGCGGAGCTGGTTCAGGTCCAGGATGGCCTCGCCGGGGGCGATGAAGCCCCCCGGATGGTCCCGCAGCGCCTCGATGTAGACGTCCCGGGTGACGAAGTACTGGCGGTGGGCCTCCTGCAGCTCGGGGTCGAGGTTGTAGTGGACGTTGGCCCGGATGGCGGGGAGCTGCTCATCGATCACCCGGAACATGCCCGACTTGGCGTTGAGGGCGGCGGCGAGCCCCTGCAGGAAGACGCGCCACTGGTCGGGGTCCACGGCCGATTCGTACACCGACTCCAGCAGCGTGGAGAAGACGTCGATGTCGATGCGCGCGCCCGTCATGGCTTCTCCCCCGCGCCCCGCTCCCGGGGCTAACGTCCCGTCAGGCCGTCCAGGATCTCTTCCCAGTGCGGGAACAGGCCGAAATGGCCCGTCCCCGTCCATTCGGTCAGCTCCGCCCGCGGCAGGTGCCGGGCCAGCCAGCGGCCCATGGTGACCGGCGCGTTGGCGTCCCGGTCGCCGTGCCACAGGCGGGCCGGGCAGCGGATCGCCTCCGGCGCGAAGGGCCAGCTCCCGATGACCGCGCCCGCGTCCTCCAGCATCCCCGCAAGCCCCTGGCGCATGGCCTCTTCCGTGTCCGCGCGGTAGGCCGCCGCCACCGCCTCGTCCTCGAAAATCGCCCGGTCCTCCTCGGGGGCGCCTCCCACCAGCAGGCCGTAGGCGTCGCCGGCCTGGGCGATGGCCGCCTCCAGGGTCTCGGCGAAGGCTTCGAAGTCCGCCCGGGCCAGCGCCCATAGCTGGCGGTTGGCCTCGGCCATGCCCTCGGTACCGGCCCGATCGAAGGGCGCCCAGCTGCTGATCAGGCCCAGCCGCCGGACCCGCTCCGGCAGGCGGGCGGCGATGGCCATGGCGTGCGGGCCGCCGCCCGAGAAGCCGAGGGCATCGAAGGCCTCCAGCCCGAGCTCGTCGGCCAGGGTCCGGACATCCGCGACCTCCTCGCCCAGGGCCCGTCCCGGGCGCGGTGACGTGCCGCCGTAGCCGGGGCGGTCGGGGACGATGAAGCGCAGGCCCCGCTCGGCGGCCGGCCGGCTGTCCGGGGGATGCTCCAGGCGGGAGCCGGGCAGCCCGTGGCAGAAAACCACCGGCTGGCCGGCCGGATCGCCGTACTCGCACCAGCGCAGCCGGCGGCCGTCGGCCAGGGTCAGGGTGTCGTCGCGCAGGGCGTCGGTTCTCACAGGGGCGCCTCCCCGGCGTCGAGGGTGGTGAGCTTCCACGGGGCCCCGGCCAGCAGCCGCACCAGCTCGCTCTGCCGCCGGACGCCGGTCTTGGCGAAGGCCCCTTTCAGCTGGCTGCGCAGGGTTTCCGGGGACAGGCCCCAGTCCTCGCTGAGCCCGGGGAGCTCCCGGCCCCGGGCCAGGGCGACAGCGAGGCGGGACTCCGCGGGGGTCAGCCCGTACAGGTTGGCCAGAGTCTCGGGGCGCAGGAGTCCGGTATCGTCCAGGTCGCCGACGTAGACGGCCACCCGGGCCGCGGTCCAGGGATCCCTGCCCCGGTGGGATCGGTCCGGAACGGGATAGGCGGTGGCGAGGAAGGTGCCGGCCTCGCCGCCGAGGAGGATGGATTCGGCGGCGGGGCTGTCCTCGCCGCAGGCGCCCCGCCGGACCCGTTCCAGCATCTCCCGGAAGGGCCGGGACTGGCTGGGACAGGGGATGCCCAGGTGTCCGCCCCGTTCGATCCTCGGCCCTTCGGGGGACCGCGCCAGGCGCTCCCCAAGGGCGTTGGCGTGGGTCACGCGGCCGCGTCCGTCGAGCAGGAACGTGGCCACACCGAGGGCCTCCAGGGCCTGCTCGGCGGAGTCCGCCCGCCGCTCCGCTTTGGTCAGCCGGCGGCCGAGCTGAACCGCACGCGCCATATGGGGGGCCAGAAGCTGGACGGTGTGGAGCTCGGCGTTTTCGAAGCGGCGAGCGTGGCGGTGGCGATGGAGTCCAAAGATGGTGGACACGCCGTCCCGGTTCTCCACGAAGCCGCCGGTGATGAAGTGGTTGTCCAGCGGCCGGAAGTAATGCCGGTAGAAGGGGGTGTGCCGGAAGGTCTCCAGATCGACCAGGGCGTCGTTGGTGACCATGCGTCCGGCGGGGAGGCGCCGGAGCCGTTCCAGGTAGGGATCCTGGCCCACAAAGCGGGCGCAGTATTGGGCTTGCAGGTGGGGGTCCAGGTTGAAGTGGTGGCTGGCCAGGACCGCGGGGCGTTCCCGCAGCTCCAGGGTCCGGAGCAGGGCCGATTTGGCGTTCAGGGCACGGGCAAGATCCTTGAGCACGGACGGCCAAGCCTGCGGGGCCAATCCAGCCTCGTAGACGCGCCCGATCAGGTTGGACAGACGTGTGCGGTCGATGGCAGCCAAACCGGAATGGTCCCCGCGATGCCTGTGCCGGCATCCTCCGGTGCATCAATCCCGCATGCGCGGGAGCCGGGCCGCCCGCAGGCCGCCCCTTCCCCCTTTGGCGGTGGGCGGGAACCGGCTCCGCGGTTGCGGCCGCCCGCCTCGAGGCCATCCTATCCGCTATATTCTTTTGGCGAAACCCTGATTCGTAACGGGAACCCGGAAGCCCGCCGGGGCCGGGGTCGAGCCAAAAAGGCCCCGGGCCATGCCCGGGGCTTCGGAGGCGGCCTTGCGGCGCTGGCTAGAGCGTGGGCTGCCTGAGCCCCGCCAGGATGCGCGCAGCGAGCCGATATGGCTTTGCCGAATCAGGATCCCCCGTCCGGGGTGACGGCCCCGGTCATGCCGTTTGCGGTGACCTTGCCGGTGGACAGCAGGATGCTGTCGACATCGATGTTGCTGGCGGAATCGAAGCGCGGCTCGCCTTCGAGAAGGACGAAGTTGTAGGGTCCGGAAAGGCTGGCGTTGTCCATGCCGGTGCCGGCCTTCCACCAGTCCTCGTCGGGGGCCCCGCCGCCGCAGCCCGTCAGGGCGAGCGCCGCCCCGAGGGCGATGACCGATTACAGGTGGGACCGCTTCGATCCCCGCCTCGAGCTCGGTACCTTGTTCATGCCTTTCCCCTTGCGGTTGCTGTCGCGGGCCCATGCCGGCCCGTTGCGACGGTTGCCGGGTCGGTTTGCGGCGAAGGGGGTGGGCGATCTTCACCCAAGCGGGTGATATCGGGACGGAGGATCCCGCGGGGGACTGTCCGGCCACCGCGGCGCTCCGCAGAAGGAGTCACGATGACGGGATGGGAGGCCTTTTCCGGTCTGCGGCTTGTGCACATCACCACGGTGGCCGTCACGGTGGGCCTGTTCGCGCTGCGCGGGGTGTGGATGCTGCGGGACAGTCCGCGCCTGCGCCGGCGCTGGGTGCGGGTGGTGCCGCACGTCAACGACACCCTGCTGCTGGCCAGCGGCATTGGCCTGGCCTACGTCACCGGCCAGGCCCCGTGGCGGCATTCGTGGCTGGCGGCCAAGCTGGTGGGGCTGCTGGTCTACATCGGCCTGGGGATGGTGGCCCTGCGCCGGGGCCGGACGCGGACGGTGCGGGCGGCGGCCTTCGCCGGCGCGCTGGCGGTGGTGGCCTACATCATCGCCGTGGCCGTCACCCGCCAGGTACTGCCCTGGAGCTGATGCGGCAAGCCCTGGATGGGGGAAGGCGGAACGTTGCACTATGGGAGGGAAGGATCCGGTCCTCGCGGCGCCTGATCCGTCCGCCGCCGGCGGGCGCTGACATCCGACAAGGAGGTTCAACATGGCAGCCCATAGATCCCCCGTCCGCCGCTTTGCGGCGGCCCTGTTGACCGTGTCCGCTGCGGTCCTGGCCGCTTGCGCCCCGATGCACAGGGCGCAGCAGGGGCCCGCCGTCCCGGCGGACACCTATGTCACGCTCCAGGGCGATAACGCCGTGGCCGACCTGGCTGGCGGCACCACCTGGCAGGCCGGCAAGGGCATGACCTATGTCAGCGTCGGTCCGGAGGGGCGCCTGGTGATGGCCACCGCCAGCGCCGAGAACCGGGTCTACGCCTACAATGCCCGCACCGGTCAGCCGGTGGCCACCATCCCCGTGGGCGAGAGCCCCAAGGGCGTCAAGATCGGTCCCGAGGGCGAGTACGCCGTGGTCGCCAACGAGGAGTCCGGCACCCTGAGCGTCATCGACCTCGAGCGCATGGCGGTGGTCAAGGACATTCCGGTTGGCAAGACCCCCCACAACAGCATCTTCTCGTCGTCGGGCAGCCGCCTGTACGTGACGCTGCAGGGGCAGAGCCAGGTGGCGGTGGTGGACATGGACCGCATGGTCAAGACCGGCGAGCTCCCGGCCGGGGATTCGCCGCACAACATCGACATCGGCCCCGACGGCAAGCGCCTGTACGTGGCCAATATCGGCTCGCAGGACCTGACGGTGGTCGATATCGCCAAGCGCAAGGTGCTGGCGCGCATTCCCTTGAGCCCGCCCCATTACGGCGTGGACGTGACGCCGGACGGGCGTTATGTCTTCGTCACCGGCATTGCCGGCTCGGTGGTCAACGTCATCGACGCCCACAGCCTCGAGCGCATCAAGCAGATCGAGGTGGGGCAGGGGCCGCACGGCGTGCGCACCGGCCCCGGCGGCCGCTACGTCTACGTGGCGGTCACCGGGCCCGGCAAGGTGGCGGTGATCGACATCGAGACCATGCAGGTGGCGGGCGCCATCGACACCGGCAAGCGGCCCTTCTGGGTGGCCATTCGCGGCAACCCGTAGCCCGATCCGCCGTCTAAGGGAGCAAGGCCCGGTCCCGGGACCGGGCCTTGCCTCGTCCAACCGAGCCCGTGGAGCCCATGTACGTCGGACGTTTCGCCCCTTCCCCCACCGGTCCGCTGCACCTCGGCTCGCTGCTGGCGGCCCTGGCCAGCTACCTCGAGGCCCGGGCCCGCGGCGGGCGCTGGCTGGTACGCATGGAGGACCTGGATCCCCCGCGCGAGGAGCCCGGCGCGGCGGCCGCCATCCTGCGCACCCTGGAGGCCTACGGCTTCGAATGGGACGGCCCGGTGTGGTACCAGAGCGGGCGCGGCGGGGCCTACGAGGCCGCTCTCGGGCAGCTGCGCGAGGCGGGCTGGGTCTACGACTGCGGCTGCACCCGCAAGGAGATCCGGGCGGTGGCGGAGGCCGGCGGCTTCGGCGCGGTCTATCCGGGCACCTGCCGCAACGGCCTGCCGCCGGGCAAGCGGCCGCGCATCGTGCGCCTGCGGGTGGCCGACGAGCGCCTGGCCTTCCGCGACCGGCTGCTGGGCGAGGTCGGCCAGGAGCTGGCGCGCGCGGTGGGCGATTTCCCGCTGGTGCGCGGCGATGGCCTCTACGCCTACCAGCTGGCGGTAGTGGTGGACGACGCCGCCCAGGGCGTCACCCATGTGGTGCGCGGCGCGGATCTGCTCGACTCCACGCCGCGTCAGATCTACCTGCAGCGCCGTCTGGGGCTGCCCACCCCGGCATATGTCCACATCCCGGTGGCGGCCAGCCCCGGCGGGCTCAAGCTCTCCAAGCAGACCCAGGCGCCGCCCCTGCCCGATGACGATCCGGTGCCGCAGCTGGTACGGGCCTTCGCCTTTCTCGGCCAGCCCCTGCCGGACCAGGCCGAGCGCCTGTCCCTGGCCGATTTCTGGCAGTGGGCGGGCGAGACCTGGGAGCTCGGCCGGGTGCCGGCGGAGCGCCTGGTAACCCTTGCAGGAGAGTAGGCCGGGCGCGGGCGGCTAGCCCGTCTCCGTCAGCCCCGCCGCGGCCAGGCCGGCGCTCACCAGCCGCTCCTTGGCGGCGCGGTCGAGCCTCTTGATCGCCCGCTCCAGGCGCAGGGCCCGGCCGCGCTCCAGCCCCGCCAGGTGCCAGACGATCCGGCGCGGCCCGCCGGCCATGCGCACCGCCCGCGACCCGCGGCCGGCGGCGTGGGCGCGGTAGCGGGCGCCGAGGTCGGTGGCCACGCCGGTGTAGTAGCGGCCGTCATTGGTCTCCAGGATGTAGACGGTCCACTGCGGCTCGCTCACGGGGCCTCCGGTCGGCGGGGAGAACGAATGCACGGATTCGGCGTCCAAACGGACGTCCGGCGCCGGCCCAGTATGGCATCATGGGCGGCTGTGCCGCTCCCCCGTTTCCCCGGTTTCTCAACGGAATTCCGCATGGCCCTGATTACCCTGAAGGATGTCGAGATCAGCGTGGGCGGTCCGGTGCCCCTGCTGGAGGGCGCCGGGCTGGCCATCGAGCCCGGCGAGCGCGTCTGCGTGGTCGGCCGCAACGGCACCGGCAAGTCCACCCTGCTGCGCCTGCTCAACCGCGAGATCGAGCCGGACGCCGGCGAGATCCGTTTCCAGCCCGGCATCCGGGTGGCCAAGCTGACCCAGGAGGTGCCCGAGGGCACCGAAGGTACGGTCTATCACGTGGTGTCCCAGGCCCTGGGGCATCTGGGCGAGCTGCTGGCGGAGTTCCATCAGCTCAGCCACAACCTGCAGGAGGAAGGCGCGGCCGAGCGCATGGGGCGGGTGCAGGCCCGGCTGGACGAGGAGGGCGGCTGGGACATCGGGGCCCGGGTGGACGAGGTCATCAGCCGGCTTGATCTGGACCCCGAGGCCGAGTTCGCCCAGCTCTCCGGCGGCCTCAAGCGCCGCGTGCTGCTGGCCCAGGCCCTGGTCACCGAGCCCGACGTGCTGCTCCTGGACGAGCCCACCAACCACCTGGACATCGCCAATATCGACTGGCTGCAGGGCTTTCTGGCCGGCTTCGGCGGCGCCGTGGTGTTCGTCACCCACGACCGCAGCTTCCTGCAGGCGCTGGCCACGCGCATCGTGGAGATTGATCGCGGCGAGCTCACCAGCTGGCCCGGCGACTACGCCAACTACCTGCGCCGCCGCGAGGAGCGCCTCAACGCCGAGGCCCAGGAGCAGGCGCGCTTCGACAAGAAGCTGGCCGAGGAGGAGGCCTGGATCCGCCAGGGCATCAAGGCCCGG
The DNA here is from genome assembly GCA_035267605.1 of Gammaproteobacteria bacterium. Lineage (GTDB taxonomy): Bacteria > Pseudomonadota > Gammaproteobacteria > Thiohalorhabdales > Thiohalorhabdaceae > Thiohalorhabdus. Next base: position 1,769 of record DATFLO010000071.1, on the reverse strand, counting down.
CGCAAGCGCAACCAGGGCCGCGTGCGCCAGCTCCAGGAGATGCGCGCCCAGCGGGCACAGCGCCGCGAGCACCAGGGCAACGTGCGCATGGAGGCGGCGCAGGCGGAGAAGACCGGAAAGCGGGTGATCGAGGCCGAGGGCGTGTCCTTCAGCTACCACGGCCGGCCCATCGTGCGCGACCTGACCACCACGGTCATGCGCGGCGACCGCATCGGCCTGATCGGCCCCAACGGCGCCGGCAAGACCACCCTGATCCGCCTGCTGCTGGGCGAGCTGGAGCCCGACACCGGCACCGTGGAGGTGGGCACCAACCTGCAGGTGGCCTACTTCGACCAGCAGCGCGCCCAGCTCGACGAGACCCGCACCGCCGCCGACAACGTCGCCGGCGGCCGCGAGCACGTCACCGTGGGCGGCAAGCAGCGCCACATCATCGGCTACCTGCAGGACTTCCTGTTCACCCCCGACCGCGCGCGCGCGCCCATCACCCGCCTGTCCGGCGGCGAGCGCAACCGCCTGCTGCTGGCGCGGCTGTTCGCCCAGCCCTCCAACGTCCTGGTCATGGACGAGCCCACCAACGACCTCGATATCGAGACCCTTGAGCTGCTCGAGGAGCTGGTGGCCGGCTACGACGGCACCCTGCTGCTGGTCTCCCACGACCGCGCCTTCCTCGACAATGTGGTCACCAGCGTGCTGGCGCTGGAGGGCGGCGGCCGGGTGGGCGAGTATGTGGGCGGCTACAGCGATTGGCTGGAGCAGCGCCCGGGGGAGCGGGAGGAGGCGCCGGCGCGCCCGGCCGGGCCCGCCGCCGGGCCCGATCCGGCGCCGGCCCGGCCGCGTGCGGAGGGACGCAAGGGCCTGAGCAACTGGGAGCGCCAGGAGCTGGACGGCCTTCCGGAGCGGATCGAGGCCCTGGAAACCCGGATCGAGGGCCTGACCGCCCGGCTGGGGGACCCCGCTGTCTACCAGGATCCCGAGACCGACCTGAAGACCCTCAACGCCGAGCTGGCCGAGGCCCAGGCGGAGCTGGATACCGCCTATGGCCGCTGGGAGGAGCTGGAGCGCAAGCGGGCGGGCTGACCGGGCCGTTGTCCCCCCTCCCCGCCGGGCGTAGTCTGGAAGCAGAAGGGTTGCCCGCCGCAAGGCGGGGAAGGGGAGGGATCATGCGCCGCCTGCCCTTGGGACTGCTTGTCGCCTTGCTCGCCGTTCTGCCGGCGGCGAGCCCCGCCGACCACCCCGCCCAGGGGGTGGAGACCCTTGCCGGGCTCCCCGGCGTGACGGTCGATGTGGCGCCGCTGACCGGCCCGCTCGCAGGCAACGGCGAAGCCCGCGAGGCCGTGCGCCGGGCGGTGGCCGGGGCGCTGACCGACGCCGGCGTTGCCACCGGCCCCGGCCGGCATGCCGCCCGGCTGCGCGTGCATCTCGACGCGCGCTACGCCACCCGCCGTTTCCTGGCCCTTGCCATCGAGCTCGACCTGCGCCAGCACGTCCGCCTGGACCGCTCCCCCGAGCAGGTCATCTCCGCCATTACCTGGAGCAACGCCGCGGTGACGCCCTTGCGCGAGGGGGCGTACGGGCAGGTCCCCGGGCGCGTGGCGGATCTGGTCCGGCAGACCTTCATTCCGGATTTCCTGGCGGCCAACCCGCCGCGGAAGTAGCATGTCCGTCGCCGGCCATGGGCCGGTGCTTCCCAAGCCCCGCCGGGCCGCCCATCATGATCCTGCAATTTGTTGCCGGCCGGCTCCTCCGGCCGGCCCTTTCGAGCGAGGGGT
>DATFLO010000070.1:0-3955 GCA_035267605.1 Gammaproteobacteria bacterium | reverse complement strand
CACGAAGCCGTAGGGGTCGAGCAGCACCGCCTCGTCGAAGCCGGCCTCCTGGGCCTCGCGGTGGGCCAGCATGGAATTGAAGTAGCCGCCCATGAGCTTGGCCTCGGTCATGGTGATGTTGGGGTGGTGGCGCGTGTAGCTGCTGGTCATCGCCCGGATGCCGTGCCGCAGCCCCTCGTCGCCCAGGTAGGCGCCCCACGGCCAGGCGGCCACCACCACATGCACCTTCAGGCCCTCGGCGTTAAGCCCCATGGCCTCCGAGCCGTAGAACACCAGCGGCCGGATGTAGCAGGACTCCAGGCCGTTGGCCTGCACCACCTGGCGCTGGGCCTGGTTGATGGTCGCCTGGTCGAAGGGCATGGGCATTTGCATGATGTGGGCCGAGTTGAACAGCCGGCGGGTATGCTCCTCGAGGCGGAAGATGGCCGCGCCGCGCTCGGTGGCGTAGGCGCGCACGCCCTCGAACACGCCCATGCCGTAGTGCAGGGAGTGGGTCAGGACGTGGGTGGTGGCGTCGCGCCACTCCACCAGCTCGCCGTCCATCCAGATCTTGCCGTCGCGATCGGCCATGGACATCAGGGGTACTCCGTTGTCGGTGGCGCCGGTACGCGGGTCAGGAATCGCGCTCCGGCGGGCCGAGCAGCTCGTCGAAGGCGGCCCTCACCTGCTCCCGGCAGGCGGTGATGCGCTCGACCACCGGGCGCCACTCGGGCTCGGCCATGCGGTCCAGCTGCTCGCGCCAGGTAGGATCGCCGGTGATCTCCGCCTGGGCCCGATCCTCGAACAGCTTGATGCGGTTCTCCAGGGTCCGGAACAGGGCGTAGGCGTCGTCCAGGGCGCGGGCGCGCTCCGGGTCCAGCAGGCCGTGCTCGGCGAGGGCGGCCAGGGCGGCGCGGTTGCTGGTGGCCAGGATGCCGGAATGGTCGTGGGCGTGGCGCAGGCAGAGGAATTGGATCAGGAACTCGATGTCGACGAGTCCGCCCCGGTCCCGCTTGAGGTTGAACACCCCGGCCCCGGATGCGTGCTCGGCCAGCATGCGCCCGCGCATGTCCCGCACCGCCTCGGCCAGGGCCTCGGAGTCGCGGGGAGCGGCCAGCACCTCGCCGCGGATGCGGTCGAAGGCGGCCCCGACAGGGGCCGAACCGGCGACGGGGCGGCCCCGGAGCAGGGCCTGATGCTCCCATACCCAGGCCTGCCCCTGCTGGTAATCCCGGAAATGGTCGAGGGAAGCGACCAGGGCGCCCGATTTGCCGCCCGGACGCAGGCGCATGTCGATGCTATACAGGGCCCCCTCGGCCGTCAAGGTGGTGACGAAGTGGATCAGGCGCTGGCCGAGGCGGGCGAAGAAACGCCCGTTATCCATGGTCTGGCCTTGGCTGCCGCCGCTGGTGTGCTGGTCGGCGCCGCGGCTGTCGTGCAGGAACACCAGGTCGAGATCCGAGCCGTAGCCCAGCTCCGCGCCCCCCAGCTTGCCGAAGCCGACGATGCCGAAGCCGGCGGGCCGCCGGCCGTCCTCGTCGCTGCATTCGGGCACGCCGTAGCGCTCGGTGAGCTCGTCCCAGGCCAGCTCCAGGCCCTTGTCCAGGGCCAGCTCGGCGACCTCGGTCAGACCGTGGGACACCTCCTCCAGGTCGGCGTGGCCCTGCAGGTCGCGGGCGGCGAGGTGGAGGACCTCGATGCTCTTGAACCGCCGCAGGGCATTGAGCCGGTCCTCCAGGTCGGCGGCCGTGGTCAGCTCCTGCTCCAGGGTGGCGCGGCGGGAGGCGCGGATGCGGCAGGCGTAGAGCTCCTCGGGATCCAGGATCTCGTCCATCAGCATGGGGTGGCGGCCCAGGAAATGGGCCAGGAACGAGCTGCCGCCGCACAGCTGCACCACCTGGGCCAGGGCCACCGGATTCTCCGCCAGCAGCGCGAAGTAGGTGGTGCGGCCGCCGATGGCCTCCAGCACCTCCACCATGCGCGCCAGCGCCGTGGCCGGCCGGGGGGTGCTGCCGGCGGCGCCGATGACCAGGGGCATGAGGCGGTCCAGGCGGTCCCGGCCGGTGGCGGTGAGCCGCTCCCGGAACTTGGCCCGGCGCAGCTGGGTGAGGGTCTCCACCGCCCGCCCGGGCTCCAGGTAGCCGTGCTCGCCGAGCACGGCGCCGGCGCGGTCGTCCTCCAGGGCGCCCCGCCAGACCTGAACCAGGGGCGCCTCGCCCTCGCCCTCCCCCTGGTCGGTCTGGGGCGCGGCGAAGGTCTGGTCGAAGGCCTCCTGGACGCGGTCGCGGTGGGCCTCCAGCTGCTCCAGGAAGGCCCCGCTATCGGCGAAGCCCAGGTTGGCCGCCACCGCGGTCAGGTCCTCGGGGTCATCGGGGAGGCGGTGGGTCTGCTTGTCGTCCAGCATCTGCAGGCGGTTCTCGAGCTCCCGCAGGAACAGGTAGGCGGCGCGCAGGTGCGCCACGTCGCGATCGGGCAGGAGCTCCAGGGCCTGCAGGCGGTCGAGGATGGTCAGGGTCGGACGCTGGCGCAGCTCGGCCTGGCGGCCGCCGTAGAGGAGCTGGAAGGCCTGGACGATGAACTCGATCTCGCGGATGCCGCCGCGGCCGAGCTTGATGTCGTCGCGGTGACGGCGGCTCTCCACCTGGCGCTGGATCTGCACCTTGAGGTCGCGCACCGCCTCCACCGCGCCGAAGTCGAGGAAGCGGCGGAAGATGAACGGCTGCAGGTCGGCCAAAAGGCGCTCGCCCTGGGCCCGGTCGCCGGCCACGGGGCGGGCCTTGACCAGGGCGTAGCGTTCCCATTCGCGGCCATGGACTTGATAGTATTGCTCCAGGGCGTCCACCGGCGGCACCAGCGGCCCGCCGTCGCCGTGGGGGCGCAGGCGCATGTCCACGCGGAAGGCGAAGCCGTCGGCGGTGGCCTCGGACAAGGCCTGGATGGCCTGCCGCCCGACCCGGGTGAAGAAGCCCGCGTTGTCCAGCGGCCGCGCGCCGTCGGTCTGGCCGTCGCCGGTGAACACGAACACCAGGTCGATGTCCGACGAGAAGTTGAGCTCGGCGCCGCCCAGCTTGCCCATGCCCAGGACGGTGAGCGTGGCCGCGCCGCCGTCGGTCAGTCGCGGGCTGCCGAAGCGTTCGCGCTGGGCCGCCTCGGCCTGACCGAGGGCCGCTTCGATGCAGGCCTCCGCCACCGCCGTGAGCTCGGCGCTGGTGGTGGCGAAATCGCTCCACCCCGCCAGCTCGCGGAACGCGATGCGCACCATGCACCAGTGCCGGGCCCGGCGCAGGGCGGCCAGGAAGGCCTCGCGCTCGGCCGCCCCCGCCACCGCGTCGGCGATGCCGGCGCGCAGGTCGTCCGGCGTGCGGTCGGGGGCGAGCAGCCCCGGGTCTTCCAACAGCTCCCGGACCAGCTCGGGATAGCGCCGCAGCTCGCGGAACACGAAGCGGCTGGCCCCGACAACGGCCAGCCAGGCCCGGCGGCGCTGCTCGTCGGTCACCAGGGCGCTCGCCAGCTGCGCGCCCGCCGGCCCGCCCAGCAGGTCGGCGAGGCGGGGGGCGGCGCTGGCGGTCGGGGCTCCGGGGGCGGGGTTCGGGTTTTGTGGCGGATCGGGGGATGGGACCATGGGCCCATCTTGCCCCCCGCCCCGCGTACGGTAAAGCTGCGGGGGTCCCGGTGTGACCGGGGCCCTCTTTCCTCCAGTCCCACCCCCGGGAGTCCATGACTACGCGGTCCCGCCCCGCCCGCCCCCACTTCTGGCTGCGTCCGGCCTTCTGGCGCTGGCTCGTGCGCCTGCTGGTGGCAGGGATCCTGCTGCTGCTGGCGGCGGCGGTGTGGGTGCTGGTGTACCCGCCCGCCCTGAACCCGGTGCGGGACGACCTGCAGGGGTGGCTGAGCAAGCGGCTCGACCGCCCGGTGCGGTTCGGGCAGCTGACCTGGACCTGGGACCACGGCCTGACCATCCGCGTGCGTTCGGTCC
>DATFLO010000069.1:0-24928 GCA_035267605.1 Gammaproteobacteria bacterium | reverse complement strand
CCCGGCGTGGTCCTTGATGCGCGCCAGCCGGTCCTCCTTCAGCCGCACGTCGTAGTAGTCGTTGACGCTGTCCAGCCCGCACACCTCGTCGCCCCGCGCCAGCAGACGCTCGGCCACGAAGTTGCCGATGAATCCGGCGGTGCCGGTGACCAGCACCCGCACCGCTAACAGCCCCGGCTGCTGTCGGCGGCGGGCCGCCCGATGGCGATGTGGCCGATGCCGTGGCTGGCCAGGTAGGCCGGGTCGTAGATGTTGCGGCCGTCGAAGATCACGGGATCGCCGAGCGAGGCCTTGATGCGGTCGAAGTCGGGGCTGCGGAAGGGCTTCCACTCGGTAACCAGGACCAGGGCGTCGGCGCCCTCCGCCGCGTCGTAGGGACCGTTCACCAGGGTCAGGTCCGCGCGCTCCCCGAAGATCCGCCGGCACTCGTCCATGGCCTCCGGGTCGAACGCCCGCACCCGGGCACCGCGCGCCCACAGCGCCTCCATCAGCACCCGCGCCGGGGCCTCGCGCATGTCGTCGGTGTTGGGCTTGAAGGCCAGGCCCCACAGGGCGAAGGTCCGCCCGGACAGGTCGGCGCCGTAGCGGTCCACGATCTTGCGCTCGAGGACCGTCTTCTGCTCGAGGTTCACCGCCTCCACCGCCTGCAGGATGCGGGCGGTGTAGTCGTGGTCGCGGGCGGTGCGCTCCAGCGCGGCCACGTCCTTGGGGAAGCACGAGCCGCCGTAGCCGGCGCCGGGATAGATGAACGAGAAGCCGATGCGCGGATCGGAGCCGATGCCCTGGCGCACCATCTCCACATCCGCCCCCACCCGCTCGCACAGGTTGGCGATCTCGTTCATGAAGCTGATCTTGGTGGCCAGCATGGCGTTGGCGGCGTATTTGGTCATCTCCGCCGAGCGCACGTCCATGCTGATGACCCGTTCGTGGTTGCGGTTGAACGGGGCGTAGAGCTCCTTCATGAGCTCGGCGGTGCGCGGGTTGTCGCAGCCGAGGATGACGCGGTCGGGCTTCATGAAGTCCTCCACCGCCGCGCCCTCCTTGAGGAACTCGGGGTTGGAGACCACGTCGTACTCGATCGACGAGCCCCGCTCGGCGAGCTCCTCCCCCAGCGCCGCGCGCACGCGGTCGGCCGTGCCCACCGGCACCGTGGACTTGTCGATGACCACCCGGTAGTCATCCATGTGCCGGCCGATGGCGCGGGCCACATCGAGCACGTAGCGCAGGTCGGCGGAGCCGTCCTCGTCGGGGGGCGTGCCCACGGCGATGAACTGGAACAGGCCATGGTCCACGCAGCGGGCCATGTCGGTGGTGAAGGCCAGCCGGCCGCTGGCCACGTTGTCGCCCACCAGGTCCTCCAGACCCGGCTCGTAGATGGGGATCTCGCCGTTGTTGAGGGCCTCGATCTTGGCCGCATCCACGTCCATGCAGACCACGTCGTTGCCCGCCTCGGCCAGGCACGCCCCGGTCACCAGGCCCACGTAGCCGGTGCCCACCACCGAAACCTTCATCGCTCACTCCACCTCTGCGTTTCTGCCGCCCCCGCGGGGCGATGAAAAGTTTTTATCACCCTGTAAAACCCCTTGACTCGCCGGTTCGGGGGGCGTAACTGCTGGAATAATGGTTCCCATTTCCGGGAAAGGAGGCGAGCCATGACCATGCGCGCGAGAAAGCGGCGACTATACTTCATCTTGCCGGACGTACCAACTGCCCGCCAGGCGGTGAACGAGCTGCTCCTGGCCCGCATCGAGGAGCGCCACATGCACGCCCTCGGGCGGGAGGACCTGGACCTGGATGACCTGCCCCAGGCCGACATCTTCCAGCGCAGCGACGTGGTCCACGGGGCCGAGCTGGGCATGGTGGTGGGCGGGGCCACCGGCGCCCTGGCCGGGCTGGCGGCGGCCTGGCTGCAGCCCGAAGGATTCGCCGCCGGCGGCGGCTTCATCCTGGGCATCGCCCTGGTGGGGTCGCTGGTGGGCACCTGGGCGTCGGGCATGATCGCCACCTCGGTGCCCAACACGCGGCTGCGCTCCTTCAACACCGAGCTCGAGGCCGGCCACGTGCTGCTCATGGTGGATGTCCCGGAGGAGCGCAAGGACGAGATCCGGGCCCTGGTCAAGAAGCATCACCCCGAAGCCGGCGACCACGGGGCCGACCCCCGCATCCCGGCCTTCCCCTGATCCCCGCTTCACAGCCCGCCGCGACCGCCCTCGGGATCCCCACCCGGGGGCGGTCCTTCGCGAAGGTCCCCCGGCTCGTCCACATCGCGCAGCACCCCCGGGTCGTCCACCGCCACCTGCACCAGGCGCTGGCGGTGGCCGGCCACCACCCCGCGCGCCCCGGCATCGCCGTCCAGGGCGCGCAGCTCGTCCCCCAGGGCGGCCGAGAAGCCCACCGGATGACCGCCCCGGCCGCCATGCACCGGCGCCGCCAGTAGCGCCCCGGCGCGCACGGCGCCGGCCACCGCAGCCACGGTGGCCGGCGCGATCCAGGGCATGTCGGCCAGGGCGATGAGCCAGCCCTCCGCCTCGGGGGCCGCCGCCACCCCCGCGGCCAGGCTCGCGCCCATGCCGCGCTCGCTGGCCGCTGACGGCACCGCCTCCGCCCCCGCGCCTTCGAGGTGGCGGGCCAGGCCCGGATCGTCCGGGCGGACCACCGCCATCACCCGCTCCACCCCGCCCCGCCGGAGGGTATCGGCCGCCGCCAGGGCCAGGGGGGTGCCGTCGGCGAGGGGCTGCAGGAGCTTGCCGCCGCCGAAGCGCCGGCCCTCGCCGGCGGCCAGCAGGATGCCGGCGATCACGGCGTGGGGAGGGAGGCGTCCGCGGCGGGCGGGGCCGCGGGGCGGGGATCGCGGCCGTTGCGCACCGCGGTCATCTCCGCCAGCACCGCCACCGCGATCTCCGGCGGGGTGCGGCTGCCGATGGCCAGGCCCATGGGGCCGCGCAGCCGGGCCAGGGCGGACTCGCCCAGGCCCAGCCCGGCCAGGCGCTCGCGGCGGCGGGCATTGGTGCGCGCCGAGCCCAGGGCGCCCACGTAGAAGGCGGGGGAATCCAGCGCCTCGAGCAGGGCGAGGTCGTCGAGCTTGGGATCGTGGCTGGTGGTGACCACCGCGCCGCGCTCGTCGGGGGCCCATGCGGTCACCGCATCGTCGGGCATGCGTCCGTCCAGCCCGGCCCCGGGCTCGGCGAACACCGCGCGGTACTCCGAGCGGGGCTCGCACACGGTGACGCGATAGTCGAGGCGGCGCGCCATGGCGGCCAGGTGCTGGCCCAGCTCGCCGCCGCCCACCACCAGCAGGCGCCAGACGGGGCCGAAGCGCTTGCTTACGGCAGTGTCGTCGGCAAGCAGATCGGGGCCGTCGCCGGCGGCCTCCAGCCCCACCGCACCGGTATCCAGGCTCACCCGGCGACGCACGGTCTCGGCGCGGTCCAGGGCGGCGGCCACTCCGTCCAGGCCACGGTCATCGCCCGGGGCCAGGGCCTCGGCCAGCAGCTCCAGGGTTCCGCCGCAGGGCAGGCCGTAGCGCTCGGCGTCGTCGCCGCCGTAGACCAGGCGCACCGGCGGCTGGCCGGGAGCGGGCAGGTGGGCCGGCAGATCGGCCTCCACGCAGCCGCCGGAGACCGAGCCCACCACCGCACCGTCGTCCCGGCGCACCAGCAGCGCCCCGGCCGGTCGGGGCGAGGAGCCCCAGGTGCCCACCACGGTCACCAGGTGCACGCCGTGGCCCCGGCCCAGCCAGTGACGGGCGGCCTCCACCACCGCGGCGTCGGTCCCCCCGGCGTAGGGCTCCGTCATGGCCAGCGCCTCAGGCCGGCCGAAAGCCGGCGCGGGTCAGCGGCAGGCGACGCACCGGCTCGCCGGTGGCGGCGCGGATGGCATTGGCCACCGCCGGGGCGATGGGCGGGGTCCCCGGCTCGCCGACGCCGCCGGCGTCCTCGCTGCTGTCGATGATGTGCACGTGGACCTCCGGCATCTGGTCGATGCGCAGGATCTGATAGGCATCGAAGTTGCCCTGCTCCACCTGCCCGCGGTCCACGGTGACGGCCTCGCCCATGGCGGCGGACAGGCCGTAGACCACGGCGCTCTCCATCTGCTCGGTAACGATCTCGGGATTGACCACGGCGCCGCAGTCGATGGCCACGTCCACGCGGTGGACGCGCACCTCCCGGCCCTTGCTCACCGAGACCTCGGCCACCTCGGCGCAGTAGCTGCCGAAGGAATGGACCACCGCGATGCCGCGGGCGCGGCCCTCCGGCAGGCTGCCGCCCCAGCCGGCCTCCTTGGCGGCCCGCTCGAGCACGCCGCGGTGGCGATCGCCCTTCGCCAACAGCCGGCGCCGCAGCTGGTAGGGATCCTCCCCGGCGGCGGCCGCCACCTCGTCGAAGAAGGCCTCGCGGATGAAGCCGTTCTGGGAGCTGCCCACCGAGCGCCACCACCACAGCGGCACCGGGGTGTTGGCCATGACGTAGTCGACGCCGATGTTGGGCAGGCCGTAGGGGATGTTGGCGGCGCCCTCCACCGACGAGTGGTCGATCTTCTGGTCCGGGCCGATCATGCCGTTCTGCGCCATGATCGAGGGGCCGACGATGCGGTGGCGCCAGGCGCTCACCCGGCCGTCGCCGTCGATGCCGGCGTGCAGGCGGTTGTAGGTGGCCGGCCGATAGCGGTCATGGCGGGTGGTGTCCTCGCGCGTCCACATGACCTTGACCGGGGCGCCCGCGGCCTTGGCGCAGGCCACGGCGTCGGCCACGAAGTCGGTGTGCGAGCGCCGGCCGAAGCCGCCGCCGAGGAAGGTGGTGTGGACATGCACCTTGTCGGTGGGCAGACCGCTGATCCTGGCCGCCACCTTCTGGGTGGAGGTCTGGTCCTGGGTGGGCGCCCACACGTCGCAGCGGCCATCGGCAATGCGCGCGGTGCAGTTCATGGGCTCCATGCAGGCATGGGCCAAAAACGGCACCTCGTACTCAGCCTCGACGGTGGTTGCGGCCTTCTCCAGCGCCGCCGCGGCATCGCCCTCGTCGCGGGCGGAAGCGGCGTCGCCGCCGTCGGCCAGCTTGCGGAAGCGGTCCTCGATGGCGGCGGAGGTCAGGCCGGCGTTGTCGCCGTAGTCCCACTCCACCCGCAGCGCCTCGCGGCCCTTCTGGGCGGGCCAGAAGCCCTCGGCGATGACGGCCACGCCGGAGTCGATGGCCGCCACCTTCTTTACCCCCGGGACGCGCTCGGCCTCGCTGGCGTCGAAGGAGCGCAGCTGGCCGCCGAGCACCGGGCAGCGCACCACCTGGGCGGTGAGCAGGCCGTCGAGCTGGACGTCCATGCCGAAGCGGGCGGAGCCGTCCACCTTGGCCGGGGCGTCCAGGCGATCACGGGGCGTGCCCAGCAGCCGGAAGTCCTTGGGCTGCTTGAGGAACACCGCCTCCGGCACCTCCCGCTCGGCGGCCGCCGCCGCCAGCTCGCCGTAGGTGGCCGAGCGGCCGCTGGCCGGATGGCGCACCACCTGATTGGCCGCCTCGCAGTCGGCGGCCTTCACCCCCCAGCGCTCCGCCGCCGCGGCCACCAGCATCTCCCTGGCGGCGGCGCCGGCCTCGCGCAGGGGCTTCCAGGCGTTGCGGATGGCCGTGGAGCCGCCGGTGGCCTGGCGCCCCAGCAGGCTGTTGGTGTAGGCCGAGTCGGCCGGGGCGAACTCGGTGGCGACGCGCTCCCAGTCGGCCTCCAGCTCCTCGGCCACCAGCATGGGCAGGGCGGTCATCACCCCCTGCCCCATCTCCGAGCGGTCCACCAGCACCGTCACGCGGTCGTCGGCATCGATTCGGATCCAGGCGTTGGGCGCGAATTCGCCGTCGGCGGCAGGGACGGTGCCGGCGGCCTCGGCGTAGCGCCCGCCACCGGGCAGGCGCAGGCCCAGCAGCAGGCCGCCGCCGGCCAGGGCACTGGCCTTGAGGAAGGTGCGGCGGCTGGTGCGGGTCGGTCGGTTTCCGCTTGCCACGGTCATCAGCCCTTCTCCTGCAGGTCTTCGGCGGCCCGCCGCACGGCCCGCCGGATGCGCTGGTAGGTGCCGCAGCGGCACAGGTTGCCGCTGAGGGCGGCGTCGATGTCGCCGTCGCTGGGCCGGGGGTTGCGCGCCAGCAGGGCCGCCGCGCTCATCAGCTGGCCCGACTGGCAGAAGCCGCACTGGGGCACGTTCTCGGCGATCCAGGCAGCCTGCAGGGGATGGAGGTCCTCCCCGGAGGCCAGGCCCTCGACGGTGGCGACCTCGCGGCCGTCCGCCTGGGTTACCGGCGTGGTGCAGGAGCGCACCGGCTGGCCGTCGAGGTGGACGGTGCAGGCGCCGCACTGGGCGATGCCGCAGCCGTACTTGGTGCCCGTGAGGCCGAAGTTGTCGCGCAGGACCCACAGCAGGGGGGTGTCCGAGGCCACGTCGGCCTTGTAGGTCTCGCCGTTCACAGTCAGGGAAACCGCCGTCATCGGTCGCGTCTCCTGGTCGCAAGGATGGCAGGGCAATCAGGCCGGGGCCGGAGCGCCGGGGATGGCGCGGGCCTCCTTCTTTGGTAAAGCATTACCGGCATGGGATGCAAGAAGGGGCTAGTGTCCTTTCGCAGAAATGAAACGAATTCCTGCGACAGGACACTAGGACTTCTCCACCACCTGCGGCTGGCCCTTGGCGTCCACCGTTTCCAGACGCACCGGGCGACGCCAGACGCGGTGGACATAGTCCAGCACCTTCTGGGCGCGGTCGAGGTCGAGGCCCCGCCCGTCGGTGACGTAGTCGTGGCGGAGCAGCAGGCTGCCGTCGGTGCCCATCTCGGCCACGTACACCCGGGGGGCGCCGTAGTTGAATTTGGGGTGCAGGATGGCCTCGCGCAGGGCGTGGATGTCGCGCTCCTGGATCACGTACTGCTCCTCGCCGCCGCGGCCCTGGCGGGTGGTGTAGGAGAACAGCTGCAGCTCGTCGGCCAGGTCCTCATCCAGCCAGTTGCGCACGAAGCTGAAGTCGTCCTCCTCGGCGCGCAGGCGCAGCGCGGTCTCCAGGCCGTGCTCGGCGATGATCCGCTCCCACATGCGGAAGCCCACGTGGTAGGGATTGATGGAAAGCGCCACCGAATCCTCGCCGGCGTAGGGGCGGACCACGTCGGAATGGGCCCTGATGGCATCGAGGTAGAGCTGCTGCGGCAGGAAGTCGGCCTCGCGCAGCAGCCGGGCGTGCCAGTAGGAGGCCCAGCCCTCGTTCATGATCTGGCAGCCGAAGACGGGGTAGAAGTAGAAGGACTCTTCCCGGACAGACAGGAAGATGTCCTGCTCCCAGCCCTCCAGGTCGGGGGCGTAGTGGGCGATGAACCACAGCAGGTCGTACTCCGCCCGCGGCGGGATGGGGGCGCGCCCACCGCCCCGCTCGGGCTCGGTGCCGTGGGCGTCCTCCTCGCCCGGGAGCTGGCCGAAGCGGCCCTGGAACCCGCTCCGGGGGCGCTCGTCCTCGGCCCGGCGGCGCTCCATCCGCTCCGGGTACTCGGGCCGGTTGATGGCGAAGTTGACGTCGATGTTCTGCTCCAGGGCCAGGGCGGCGTCGAGCACCGCCTCCACCCGCTTCTGGCCGTGGTCGCCGATGGCCTCCTCGATGCGGTGCGCACGCTCCGCCGCCTGCTCCACGATGTGGTAGCCCACCTGCGACTGCATGCGGGCGAACAGCTCGTTGTTCTTGGAGAAGTCGGCGTGGCCCAGGACGTGGGCGGTGACCAGGGTATTCTCGGCCAGCGAGTTGTTGTTCACCAGGTAGGCGCGGTTGGGATTGCCCGGGAACACCACCTCGAAGATGCGCGAGTGGCCCATGCGGTGCTGGATGTACGGGTAGATGTAGCGCACCCCGAAGGACCAGTGGGGCATGCGCACCGGCAGGCCGTAGACCGCCACTTCCATCATGAACGACGGCGGCACCACCTCGAAGTCCACCGGGTAGAAGTCCAGACCCTGGTCACGGGCCAGGGCCTCCAGCTTGGGCGTGTATTCGGCGAGATCGGCGTTGCTCACGGGACTGTTGGGCGCGAATGGCACGTGGCTTTCCCCTTGATGGTGTCCTGACCCGGTTCCTGGGCTCAGGCCGCCTCCTCCGCCTGGTGCTGGAAGAACAGCCGGATGGCCTCCCAGATCTCCGACTCCTCGTGGACGGTGTAGCTGCCCACGGGGTGGTTGCGGGCGGCCAGGGCCTTGAACAGGCGTCCCATCTCCGACTTGGAGGCCTCCAGCGGGTTCTGCGGCGTCTCGACGAAGCCCATGAAGTTCACCAACCGACACAGCTCGCCCAGCAGGGCCTCGGCGCTGCGCCGGTCATCGCCGAAGTTGTCGCCGTCGGAGGCGTAGAACAGGTACTGGTTGTACTGGGCCGGATCGAAGCGCTCGGTGAGGATGTCCCGGGCCAGCCGGAAGCCGCTGGAGGCCACCGTGCCGCCGGTGGCCGAGGCCTGGAAGAACTCCTCCTCGGAGAACTCCCAGGCCTGGTTGGTGTGGGCGATGAACACCGTCTCCACCTGGCCGTACTGCCGGCGCAGGCCCTGCATGGCCCAGAAGAAGAAGGACTTGGCCAGCTTGCGCCGGCTGGCGTCCATGGACGCGGAGACATCGAGCAGGAACACCACCACGGCGTTGGTGGCAGGCCGCTTGCGCCGGGCCAGCTGGCGGTAGCGCAGGTCCTCGTTGGAGAACGGGGTGGCCTCGCCCTCGCTTTGCTCCTGCACCGAGCGCCGCTTGATGGCCTCCTTGACGGTGCGCCGGCGGTCCAGGCGGGCGCGCGGGCCGCGCTTGTCCCAGCCCTCCTGGATCAGGTCCTCGTCGGTGAGGGCATCGGTGGTCTTGGGCTTGAGATCGGGCAGCTGCAGCTCCGCCCAGATCCAGTCGACGATGTCGTCGACCTTGAGCTCCAGGACGAAGCGCAGCTCGCCGCCGCCGGAGCCGCCCTCGCTGCCCCCCTCGCCCTCGCCGGGCTGGGCCCGGCGCAGGACGTCGCCGGGCTGGCCGTCGCCCTGGCCGACGCCAGCCTCGCCCTCCTGGGGGTCGTCGCGCAGGCGGAAGCGGTAGTGCTCCAGGAAGCGCACCGGCACCTGCACGGTGCGGTCGGAGGGCCGGGACAGCACGTCGGAGCCGGAGATCAGATTGGGCAGCTCCTCGCGCACCGTCTCGCGCACCTTCTCGTTGTGCCGCAGCCAGTCCCGCGAGCCGCGCGAGAACAGGTCGTACCAGCGGTTGTCGGTGGCCATGCGGGACGGTGTGCGGGTCTCGCCGTTATCGGAAGTCATGGCACTCCTCACGCGCATTGACGGCCGGCCGGGCGCGGCCGGTCCCGTGGATTAGACACCGCCGCGCCGGTCCCGATCGGGGCGGCCGCCGCACGAATTCCGCGGTACGGCCGGCACGGCCGAGGGCTCGGCGAAAAAAAGGCCGACCCGGGGGTCGGCCTTGGCGGCTGCAATGGCGGCGGGTTGTGGCCATGGCCGCGCCCCTCACTCCTGCGACAGCAGGGTGGTGACGTAGTTGAGGGCCTCGCGCGCCGAGTGGGCATCGTAGCCGTACTCGGCCACCAGCCGGTCCTCCACCGCCGAGATCTTCTGCTGGGCCTCCTGGTCGGGGCGGGCGCTGGAGGTCACCAGCCGCAGCACGTCGCGGCGCTCCTCGAACAGGTACTGCTCGATGGCGTCGTGCAGCCGGGCGTGGCTGTCCAGGGTGAAGTGCTCGCCGCGCTTGTAGGCGCCCATGGCCTTGCGCACCACCTCCTGGCGGAAGGATTGCTTGCCCGAGTCGGAGATGGAGATCTTCTCCTCCACCGAGCGCAGGAAGCGCTCGTCCGGCTCGCGCTCCTCGCCGGTGATGGGATCGGTCACCTTGCGGTTGTCGAGCACCGCCTCCACCTCGTCGAGGTACTTGTTGAGCAGGTCCTGGGCCTCGTCCTCGAAAGACACGAACAGCGCCTTGTGCACGTCCTCCTTGACCCACCGGTTGTAGAAATCCTTGCGCACGGTGACCAGGAAATCCACCCAGTTCTTCTTCTCCTTGGAGTCCATGCGGGCATCCGACTCGATGCTGTCCTTGAGCGCCAGCATGACGTCCATGGCGGTCAGGCTCTTCTTCTCCGAGCGCGAGATGGCCCCGGCCAGGGCGTTGACCACGAAGCGCGGCGACACGCCCTCGAGCCCCTCCTCGGGGTGCTCGGCCTTGACCCGCTCCACCTCGCTGGCGGAGATGCCCTCCACATCCTCGCCGGCGTACAGGCGGACCTTCTTGGACAGGTCCAGGTCCTCGCGCTCGGAGGGGTGCAGCCGGGTGAGCACGGCGAACACCGCGGCCACATTGAGGGCGTGCGGGTCGAGGTGGACCTCCTTGAAGGTGGGCGTGGCCGAGATGAGCTTGCCGTAGATGCGCGACTCGTCGTGGTAGCGCAGGGTGTAGGGCACCTGCACGATCACCATGCGGTCGAGCAGCGCCTCGTTCTCCTTCTCCTGCAGGAACTTGCGGAACTCGGCCAGGTTGGTGTGGGCGACGATGGTCTCGTCCAGGTAGATCAGCGGGAAGCGGGAGACCTTGACGTTCTTCTCCTGGGTCAGGGTCAGCAGCAGGTACAAAAACTCCCGCTTGACCTTGAGGATCTCGATCATCTCCAGCATGCCGCGGCTTGCTGCGTACACCGCGCCCGACCAGGACCAGGCGCGGGGGTCGCCCTCGTCGCCGTACTCGGCGACCTTGGACAGGTCCACCGAGCCCACCAGGTCGGCGATGTCGGCGGTGGTGGGGTCGTGCGGGGCGTAGGTGCCGACACCGCTGCGTCCGGCCTCGTTGATGAAGATGCGCTCCACCGGCATCTGCATGAAGTCGCCGTCGAACTCCTCCTCCAGCCGGGTGCGGCAGTAGGGACAGATGTCGCCGACGATGTCGACCCCGTAGGTCTCGCGGAACTCGGCGCGCTTGGTCTGGGGGATGAGGTGCAGGGGCGACTCGTGCACCGGGCAGCCCTTGATGGCGTACAGGGCGCCCTCGTCGGTGTGGCTGTACTCCTCCAGGCCGCGCTTGAGCAGGATCACCAGCGACGACTTGCCGCCCGACGGCGGACCGAGCAGGAGAAGCAGGCGGCGGCCCACCTCGGAGCCCTCGCTGGCGGCCTTGAAGTAGTTGGCGACCCGCTCCAGGGACTCGTCGACCCCGAACAGGTCGTTGGCGAACAGGTTGTAGCGGGTGACATGATCCCCCTCCTCGGAGGTCTCCGAGCCGTACCACTGGATCATGTCCCACATGTATTCGTGGCTGGTGCGCGTAATCCCCTGGGCATCCCGGGGCAGGACATCCTGCAGGAACTCGGCGAGCGTACCCTCCCAGTGCCGGGCCTTGTGCTCCTGGGTGAAGCTGACCAGGGAGTCGAGGAACTGGTTCTGCTTGTCACCTTCCTTGCTGCGGCCGTTAGCTGCCATTCGACCCTCCTTGGGTGCGACGCGGCCTGTTCATCTCACCCGGTTAGATTGCCCCGGCCGCCGTTGCGTTCACGGCGGGGCGATCGCCCCGGCGGGGGGTGGCCGCTTGCGGTCCGCGCGGGCGGACCGGCACAACCCTTACCCAAGGTTGTAAACCTTCTGGGGGAGGCAGTGAAGGGGAAAATCGCCCGGCGGCGGGAGAGCGCCAGGCGGACCGCGGGGCCGCCAGGGCCCCGGCCGGCTAGTCGCGGGCGGGGTCCCTGCGCCCTCCGGCGGCCCGCTCGGAGAGGTCCCCGGCCAGCCGCTGCTCCTGCTGGAACACCAGCACGGCGCCGGTGCGCACGACGCCCAGCACGAGGATGAGCACCGCCATGGGGTAGACCTCGGAGGCGACGATGCCGTGGGCGTAGAGCTTGATCATGAGCTCGCGCACCACGAACACCAGGGCGGCGTCGAGGATATAGGTCATGCGCAGGCGGTGGTGGGTGAAATAGTCCACCAGCGAGCGCAGCAGCTCCACCAGCACGAACAGGGTCAGCATGTCGGTGATGATCACACCGAAGGACTCGCTGATCTCGGTGGATTCCCACAGCTTGCCCAGCCCCAGGAAGAACTGGATGACCCCGCCGATGAGGGCGACGATCACCAGCAGGGTCAGGACCCGGAAGACCAGGTTGATGACGTGGTCGAACAGCGCCTGGCTGTCCAGCTCCACTTTGGCCAGCCAGCGCATCCAGGCGGGGCGGTTGTTTTCGGGCATTTCGGGCTCAGGAAGGGGGGTTAAGTTTTAAGTTTTAAGTTTTAAGTTTTAAGTGTTCAGTGTTCAGTGTTCAGTGTTCAGTGTTCAGTGTTCAGTGTTCAGTGTTCAGTGTTCAGAAAAGGACGGCGCCGAATTCGCCTGAAGGTTCCCGGGGTTTAGCCGTTTCGCCGTTACTGAAAACTGAAAACTTTTCAACTGAACACTGCCTTTAGCGCAGATACCCCTCCTTCTCCAGATGCAGCAGCACCTCCTGCGCCGCCTCCATCGGGGAGAGGTCGGAGGTGTCGATGGCGACCTCGGGGCCGACGGGCTCCTCGTAGGGGTCGTCGATGCCGGTGAACTCCTTGATCTGGCCGGCCCGCGCCTTGGCATAGAGGCCCTTGCGGTCGCGCGCCTCGCACACCGCCAGCGGCGTCTTCACGTGGACCTCGATGAAGCCGCCGTAACCCTCGATCAGCTGGCGGTTCTCCTCGCGCACGTGGCGGTACGGCGCGATCGGCGCGCAGATGGCGATGCCGCCGTTCTTGGTGATCTCGCTCGCCACGAAGCCGATGCGGCGCACGTTGAGGTTGCGGTGCTCGCGCGAGAAGCCCAGCTCGCTGGACAGGTTCTTGCGCACGATGTCGCCGTCGAGCAGCGTCACCGGCCGGCCGCCCATCTCCCGGAAGCGCGCCAGCAGGACGTTGGCGATGGTGGACTTGCCCGCCCCGGACAGGCCGGTGAAGAAGATGGTCAGCCCCTGGCTGTGCTTGGGCGGGTGGCTGCGGCGCAGCTCGGCCACCACATTGGCGTAGGAGAACCACTCGGGGATCTCCAGGCCCTCGCGCAGGCGGCGCCGCACCTCGGTGCCGGAGATCTTCTTGACCGTGGCGCCCTCGGGGATCTCGTCCACCGGCATGTACTCGGCGCGGTCCTCGACGAAGGCCATCTCCTTGAACGGCACCATGCGCACGCCGATCTCGGATTCGAACTCGGCCACCAGCTCCTGGGCGTCGTAGGGGCCGTAGAAGTCCTCGCCGCCGCTGTCCTGGCCGGGGCCGGCGTGGTCGCGGCCGACGATGAAGTGGCTGGCGCCGTAGTTCTTGCGGATCAGGGCGTGCCACAGGGCCTCGCGCGGACCGCCCATGCGCATGGCCAGGGGCAGCAGCGACAGCATCATCATCTTGTCCGGGTAGTGCTCGGCGATGGCCTGGTAGCAGCGCACCCGGGTGTAGTGGTCGATGTCGCCGGGCTTGGTCATGCCCACCACCGGGTGGATCAGCAGACCCGCCTCCTGCTCCGCGGCGGCGCGCAGGGTCAGCTCCTTGTGCGCCCGGTGCATGGGGTTGCGCGTCTGGAACGCCACCACCCGCCGCCAGCCCATGCGCCGCAGCTCGTCGCGCACCTCCGCGGGGGTCAGGCGCAGCTCGGTGAAGTCGAAGTGCAGCGGCAGCTGGACGCCCTCCACCGTGCCGGCCAGGTAGACATCGCCGGCCTGATCCAGCAGGTAGGCCACGCCCGGATGGTGGCGGTCGGTGGTGCCGAACACCGCCGCCGCCTCGCGCTCCTTGTCCGGGCGGTAGATCTCGCCGAGGTGCAGCACCGCCAGCATGAAGCCCTCGGGGTCGCGCAGGGCCACGCTCTGCCCCGCCGACAGGCCCTCGGCGGTGGCCTCGTCCACGTCCAGGGTGATGGGCATGGGCCACACCGTGCCGTCGCTCAGGCGGCAGGACTCCACCACCGAGCGGTAGTCGGCTTCGCCCAGGAACCCGGTCAGCGGCGAGAAGCCGCCATTGATCAGCAGCTCCAGGTCGCACAGCTGACGGTCGTTGAGGTCGACGGAGGGGAACTCGACGGAGGCGGCCCGCAGCTGCTCGGCACGCTCGTCGTCGACGAGCAGCTCGCGCAGCTCGCCACCGTGGGGTTCGATCAGATGGTCCATCGGTGTCGGGACTTCCTCGGAATGGGGTCTAACGGCGGGAGGCGGAATGGGCAACGGGACCGGCGCCGGCGCTGCCCAGGCGGTCCCGCAGATAGGCGGCGAGCTCCTCCCCGAACTCGCCGCGGCGCAGGCCGAACTCCACCTGGGCCTTGAGGTAGCCCAGCTTGGAGCCGCAATCGAAGCGCACGCCCTCGAAGGGGTAGGCCTGGATGGCCTCGCCGTACTCGGTGATCAGCGCCTGCAGGGCGTCGGTCAGCTGGATCTCGCCGCCGGCGCCGCGCCGGGCGCGGCCGAGGGGCTCGAACACGGTGGGCGACAGCACATAGCGGCCGATCACGGCCAGGCTGGAAGGCGCGGCACCGGGCTCGGGCTTCTCCACCAGCCCGCGCACCGGGTAGGTCTCGCCGCCGGCCTCGCCCGGATCGATGACGCCGTAGGAGCCGACGTCCTCGGCGGCCACCGGCTCCACCGCCACCTGGCTGGCGCCGGAGGCCTCGTAGGCCGCCTTCATGCGCCCGATGGCCCCGGCGGCGTCGTCCATCAGGTCGTCCGGGAGCAGCACCGCGAAGGGCTCGTCGCCCACCGCGTGGCGCGCGCACCAGACCGCGTGCCCCAGGCCCAGCGGCTGCTTCTGGCGCACGTATATGACCTCGGCCATGTCCGAGACCTCGCGGTAGACCTGGGCGAGGTCATCCTTGCCCTTGGCCAGCAGCTGGTTCTCCAGACCGTCCTGGTGATCGAAGTGGTCCTCGATGGAGCGCTTGCCCCGACCGGTGACGAAGATCACCTGGTCGATGCCGGCGGCCACCGCTTCCTCCACCGCGTACTGGATCAGCGGCTTGTCCACTACCGGCAGCATTTCCTTGGCCATGGCCTTGGTCGCGGGCAGAAAGCGCGTTCCCAGGCCGGCCACGGGGAAGACCGCCTTGCGGATGGTTCGGTCCAATCGGCTCTCCCGTTCGGCGCGACGATAGCGATCCGAGGCGCCCCTCCCTCCCGGGAAAGAGGCGCCTCGGCCAAGGTTGGAAATTTACCACACGGCCCTATATGGGAGAACGACCGGATTACCCCGGGATTGTCCCCCGCCGTGAACCCGGCTGCCCTGAGCCGGGAAGCCGGCCATGGCCCAGTGGCGCCTCGACGTGGCTTCCGGGACGACGCCGGGCGCACCGGCATGCTCGCCCTGTTCGGGCTGCCCGGCAACCGCCACCCACCGCTGAGCGGCCAGCGCCAGCGCCCGAGCCGCGGGCTGTTCCGGGCCGATCCGGGGCGGGAGGCTGCACGCCACCGCATGCGGCCCACCCATATAATCCCTTAAGAATATTACGGGATTATGATAGGTTGCCCTCCTCACCCCACACGGCCGCCGGAAGCCGGCCGCACCCGGAGGAGGCAAGGAGCCGCATGACCCGTTCAGCCCCCCTGATGGTCCTCACCCTGATTGCCCTCGGCCTGGCCGCCCTGGGCCTGCCGACCCTTGCCCCGGCGGCGGCGCCGGACGACTTCCCCCACGTTGGCGAGACCGTGTACCGCAGCAAATGCCTGCTATGCCATCCCAACTCGCCCGGGCAGGCCGACGGCCCGCGCTACAAGGCGCGCCCGGACGCGGTGCCGCTCTGGACCCTGTACGAGCCTGGCCAGGGCTGGCAGCGGTCCCAGGTCGGCCTGGGGCAGTGGAGCGACGACAAGATCCGCCGCTGGCTGCGCTTCCCCAAGGCCATGAAGCCGGACACCCGCATGATCGAGGTGCCCCTCAAGCCGCGCGAGCGCCAGGCGGTGATCCGCTACATCAAGCACCTGGGACGGAAATACTAGGAAAGGGGCCGCTCGGGGGGATAGAGGCGGTCGATCAGCTCGGCCAGCTCGGTCACGGCCAGCTGGCCGGGCGCGGTGGCGGTCTCGATGTGGCCGTAGGTGCCCCAGCTGCCGAAGGCGCCGCCCATGACCCGCGACAGGACCCCGGCGGGCCCCATGGCCATGGTCAGCAGGGACTGGCAGCGACTGCGCTCCCGGGTCCAGCAGGCCAGCCGCGCGCCCTGGTCGAGGTCGGCCACCTGCACCGCCGCCTTGAAATGGTCGGCGCCGCGGGCGACAGCGTCGTCGGCCAGCGCGGCGAGCCGCTCCTCCCCCGGGAAGCCCCCGAAGTCGTGGAAGGAGGCGATGACCTCCGTGTCCGCCGGCCGCGCCGACAGCACCCGGTCGAGGAGCCCCGGCGAGTCGGCCACCTCCACGTCCACGCAGGCCACCGCCACCGCCTGCCACACCGCCTCCAGAACCATCAAGCGGGTCTCCTCGTCCCACTGGCGCAGCCCCCCTTCCCCCGGCGAGCGCGGAGTCACCAGCAACGGCCGGCCCCAGGCGGCCACGGCCCGGCACAGCGCGGCCGCCTCCTCGGGACCGCCGTTCACGGCGTCCAGCCGGACCTCCACCAGGTCGGCGGCGGCCACCCGGCGGGCGCCATCCTGCGGCAGGTCGGCGGGAGCGGAAGGCGCGACGGCGGCGATGATGCGGGGGCGGGGCATGGCGACTCCGGGACGGGCAATGAAAAAGGCCGCGCGGGAAGCGCGGCCTTGCTCGGCAGCTCGGCGGACGCTCAGTGACCGATGCTCACCCGGTCCTCCAGCTCGGCCAGGGTCTTGGCGCCGATCCCCTTGACCTCGGCGAGCTGATCCACCGATTCGAAGCCGCCGTTGGCATCGCGGTAGTCGATGATGCGCTGGGCAAGCACATCGCCGATGCCGTTGAGGCCGGTAAGCTCCTCGGCGCTCGCCTGATTGAGGTTCACGGGTTCGGCAGCGATGGCCGGAGCGGCCAGGACGAGGGCCAGACACAGGCCCACACATGCGCACAGGTTCCGCATGGATCCCCCCTTTCTGGTTTTGTTGACAAAACTTTCTTGCCAGATTCGGGAGGGGCTGTCAAACCCTCACCGCCCCTCCCCCTCCAGGACCACCACGGCCAGGGCGTAGCCCTGCTCGTCGGAAAGGCTGAGGTGGCTCCAGACCACCCCCATGGCCTGCGCCCGGCGGGCGGCGCCGCCGTGCAGGCGCAGCTCGGGGGCCCGGCCGGGCGAGCGTACCACTTCCAGATCGGTCAGACGCACCTCCCCGCCGAATCCGGTGCCGAGGGCCTTGGCCGCCCCCTCCTTGGCGGCGAAGCGGCTGGCCACGCACAGCGCGGGATCGGCACGCCCGCTGCAGACGCTGCGTTCGCCGCTGGTGAGGACCCGCTCCAGGAAGCGCTCGCCGTGCCGGTCGAGCGCCCGACGGATGCGCTCCACCGCCACCAGGTCCGTGCCCACGCCGAGGATCACGGGGCGACCGTCAGCCGCCGGCGGCGGCGGCCTCGCGCATGAGGCGCTTCATCTCGGCCACCGCCGGTCCCAGACCGCCGAACAAGGCCCGCGCCACGATGGCGTGGCCGATGTTGAGCTCCTTGACGCCACCGAGGGCGGCGATGGGCTCGACATTGTAATAGTCCAGGCCATGGCCGGCGTGCACGCGCAGCCCCAGGGCGTGGGCCCGGGCCACCCCCTCCTCGATGCGCTCCAGCTCGCGCGCCCGGGCGTCGGCGTCCGCGGCGTTGGCGTAGGTGCCCGTGTGCAGCTCCACCACCGGCGCACCGGCGCGCGCGGCGGCCTCCAGCTGCTCCGGCTCGGGATCGATGAACAGGGAGACCCGCACCCCCGCGGCGCTCAGGCGCTCCACCGCCCACTGCGTGGCGCTCACCTGGGAGGCCACGTCCAGGCCGCCCTCGGTGGTGAGCTCGGCGCGGCGCTCGGGCACCAGGCAGCAGTCCCGCGGCCGCACCTCCTCGGCGATGGCCACCATCTCCTCGGTCATGGCCATCTCCAGGTTGAGCTTGGTCTGCACCGTGTCGCGCAGCATGCGGATGTCGCGGTCCTGGATGTGCCGACGGTCCTCGCGCAGGTGGGCGGTGACGCCGTCGGCGCCGAAGCGCTCGGCCTCCAGCGCTGCCTGCAGCGGCTCCGGGTAGCGCGTCAGCCGGGCCTGGCGCAGGGTGGCCACGTGGTCGATGTTGACGCCCAGTTCGATCATGGCTGGCTGCCTTGTCGCGGAGGGGTACGCGAAAGTCCTTGAAAGGAGTGAGGATACCACACGGACCGCGCGGCAGCGGCGCTAGCAGGCCGCTGAAATACTGCTGCGGAGGCCATCTGCGGCGTTGCGCACTGCTCGCTCCCTCACCTATCTACCTGATATGCATCAGTCGCTGCGCGGTGTGCGCCTTGCATATGGCCTCCTCGCGACGTTTTTCAACGCCCTGCTAGTGGTCCTCGCCCCGGCGCAGGGCGCGCAGGAGCTGGCGGCTCTCCAGCGGCCGCGGCCCGAGGTGGGGGGCCAGCGCCGCCCGCATGAGGTCGCGCGCCTGGCGCCGCTCGTCGGCGCCGGGCTCGCTCCCGCCCGCCGCCAGACTGCGCACCGCCCGCCCGGAAAAGGGCCGGCGGCCGGCGGTGCAGCCCCCGCACAGCAGCCCCAGCTCGGGCTCCCAGGCATAGGCGCCGTGGTCGCGGACGGCAGCGCCGCAGCCGGCGCAGCGCTCCCAGTCGGGAGCGAGCCCCAGCTCGCCCAGGAGACCGGCCTCGAACGCCCGCAGCGGCCGGTCGCGGCCGCCCTCGGCCAGCGCCGTCAGGGTCTGGCGGTAGGCGGCGAAGGCGCGCGGGTAGGGGTCGAAGCGGGGGCACAGGCGCAGCAGCAGCTCGTTCAGGTAGAAGCCCAGGTACAGGGCCTCGCCGCGCAGGCCGGTGGCGGCGCCGGCGGCCTCGGAGGTGCGCAGGGAGCGCAGCTCGCCGCGACCGGACCAGCTCACCCGCAGCGGCCGGAAGGGCTCCAGGGGTGTGGCCCCCTTGCGCGGCTTGCGCGCCCCGCGCGCCACCACGCCCACGCGGCCGGCGTCCTCGCTGAACAGCTCCACCAGCAGGCTGGTCTCCCGGTACGGGCGCCGGTGCAGGATGAAGGCAGTATGGGCTTCGGGCCGGCTCACGGAGCGGCGCCCCCTACTCTTCGTACCCCAGGTCGCGCAGGGCCCGCTCGTCGGAGGTCCAGCCGGCGCGCACCTGCACGTACAGCTCCAGGCGCACCCGGGCCTCGAGCAGGTACTCGATGGCCTTGCGGGCGCGGCTGCCCACCTCCTTGATGCGGCGGCCGCCCTTGCCCAGCACGATGCCCTTCTGGCTGTCGCGCTCCACCAGGATGGTGGCCTGGATCTCGGTGCGCTCGGCGGCCTCCTCGAAGCGCTCCACCACCACCTCGGTGGCGTAGGGGACCTCCTCGCCCAGCTGGTGGAAGAGCTGCTCGCGCACCAGCTCGGCGCACAGGAAGCGCAGGTTCTTGTCGGTAATCTGGTCCTCGGGGAACAGCGGCGGTGACTCCGGCAGGCGGGCCCGCAGCTCGTCCAGAAGCGGATCCAGGTTGTCGCCCTTGCTGGCGGACAGGGGCACGATGGCGGCAAAGGGGAAGCGGCCGGCGAGCTCGTCCAGGAAGGGCAGCAGCCTCTCGCGCGGGCTGACCCGGTCCACCTTGTTGACCACGGCGATCACCGGCGTCTCCACCCCCGCCAGGCGCTCCAGGATGGCATCCTCGCCCTCCCCCCAGCTCAGCGCCTCCACCACCAGGACGATGGCGTCCACCCCCTCCAGGGCGGTGACCGCGGCCTGCACCATGTAGCGGTTGATGGTGCGCTTGGCCTGATGGATGCCCGGCGTGTCCACGAACACCATCTGGTAGTCGTCGCTGGTGTGGATGCCCAGCACCCGGTGACGCGTGGTCTGGGGCCGGCGCGAGACGATGGAGACGCGCTCGCCCAGGATGCGGTTCATGAGGGTGGACTTGCCCACGTTGGGGCGGCCCACCAGGGCCACCATACCGCTGTGGAAGGGGCCGCTCTCCGGATCAGGCATCGTCCACTCCGAGGTGGTGGAGCATGCGCCGGGCGGCCTCCTGCTCGGCGCGCCGCTTGCTGGTGCCCTCGCCGCGGATGGGCTCTTCGCCGACGATGGTGCAGTCGATGAAGAAGCGGCGCTGGTGCTCGGCGCCGACGGTTTCCACCAGGCGGTACTCGGGCAGCGGCTGGCCCCGGCTCTGCAGGAACTCCTGCAGCCGGGTCTTGGGGTCCTTGGTCACCGAGCGCGGGTCCACCGCTTCCATGCGCCCGGCCCACTGGCGGTGGATCAGGGCCTCCATGCCCTCCACCCCGCCGTCCAGGAGCACCGCCCCGAGCAGGGCCTCCACCGCGTCGGCCAGGATCGACTCGCGCCGGTGGCCGCCGGCCTTGCGCTCGCCGGGGCCGAGGTAGACCAGGGCCCCCAGCTCCAGCTCCTCGGCGATCTCCGCCAGGGTCTCGGTGCACACCAGCCGGGCCCGCAGCCGCGACAGCACGCCCTCGCGCTGGCGCGGGAAGGCGTCGAACAGCCAGCGCGCCACGGTGAAGTTGAGGCCGCTGTCCCCCAGAAACTCGAGGCGCTCGTTGTTGACCGCGCCGGCCGAGCGGTGGGTCAGGGCCTGGCGGAGCAGGTCCGGATCGGCGAAGCGGTAGCCGATGCGCTGCTGGAGGCGCTCCTCATCCACCTTCCCGGGCCTCCGGCTGGAAGTGGTACACCAGGCGCACGCGGTCGGTGAGGTGCACCTCGGCCTCGTAGTCGGCCGACACCCGGTAGTGGCCGTCGCCCGGCAGGGCCTCCACCTTGACGTCGTCGGCCTTCAGCCGGGAGACGTCCTGGAACTCGAGCTCCTTGAGCACCTGCCGCTTCATCTCCTGGGGCGTGTCGTAGAGGTTGCCCTTGCGCACCTGCTCCTGGAATACGGTGTGGATCGTCCAGTATTCGAAGTACAGGGGCACGACCCGCGCCCCGAGCCAGACCACGAAGGCGGCCAGGACCAGCCAGAAAAGGATGGACACCAGGCCCACCCCCCGTTCGCCGCGCACTGCTGCTCCCCCCATCGGCAACCTCCTGTTCCCCCGCATCAGGGAATCCATTGTCCCAGGCGCCCCCAGCGGGCGCTGTTCTCGTAACCGTCCCATGACCACCAGATCACGAAGGCCCGGCCCAGGATGTTCTCCTCCGGGACGTAGCCCCAGTAGCGGCTGTCGTTGCTGTTGTCGCGGTTGTCGCCCATGACGAAGTACTCGCCCGCCGGGACCTTGATCGGCTCGTACAGGGTCCGACCCCGCTTGTCGCGGGTGTAGAGCACATCGTAGCGGTGGCTGTCGGTGCGCTCGATGAAGCGCTGGGTATGCACCGTCTGGCCGCGCTTGCTGCGGTAGCTGTACGGCCCTTCCGGGTTCTTGGGCACGGGCTCGCCGTTGACGTAGACGGTGTGGTCGTGAAAGGCCACGCGATCCCCGGGCAGGCCCACGATGCGCTTGATGTAGTCGACGCTCTCGTTGCGCGGGTACTGGAAGACGATGACGTCGCCGCGCCGGGGCGCGTCGCCGTCGGTGAGCTTCCAGCCCACCAGGGGGATGCGCAGGCCGTACTCGAACTTGTTGACCAGGAGGAAGTCGCCGACCTGCAGGGTGGGCCGCATGGACCCGGAGGGGATCTTGAACGGCTCCACCACGAACGAGCGGATCAGGAACACCACCAGGATCACCGGGAACAGCGAGCGGGCGTACTCCACCACCACCGGCCGCTGGTCGGGCTCCAGGCCGCGCGCCCGGCCCCACGCCCAGCCGGCGAGCCAGACGCCCCCGGTGATCAGGAGCAGGATCAGCAGCAGCAGGGTGAAGTTCATTCCTCGTCCACCGACAGCGCGGCCAGGAACGCCTCCTGGGGGATTTCCACGGAGCCCACCTGTTTCATGCGCTTTTTCCCTTCCTTCTGTTTCTCCATCAGTTTCCGCTTGCGGGTGACGTCGCCGCCGTAGCACTTGGCGGTGACGTTCTTGCGCAGCGCCTTGACCGTCTCGCGGGCGATCACACGCGAGCCCAGGGAGGCCTGGATGGCGATGTCGAACATCTGGCGCGGGATCATTTCCTTGAGCTTCTTGGCCAGCTCCCGGCCCCGGTAATAGGCATGGTCGCGGTGAACGATCAGCGACAGCGCATCCACGCGGTCCTCGTTGACCAGGATGTCCAGGCGCACCAGATCCGCCGGCTGGTAGCCGTGCAGCTCGTAGTCGATGGAGGCGTAGCCGGAGGTGGAGGACTTGAGGCGCTCGAAGAAGTCGGTGACCACCTCGTTCATGGGCAGCTCGTAGGTGATCATCACCTGGCCGCCGTTGGTGTAGTGCATGGACTTCTGGCGACCGCGCTTCTCCTCGCCCAGGCGGATGACCTCGCCGACGTACGCCTGGGGCACCAGGATGTTGGCCAGCATCACCGGCTCCTCGATGGCCTCGATATCGCCGGCCTCGGGCAGCTCGGCCGGGTTCTCCACCTCGATGACCTCGCCGCTGTGCCTGGTCACCTGGTAGACCACGGTGGGCGCGGTGGTGATCAGGTCCAGGTCGTACTCGCGCTCCAGCCGCTCCTGGATGATCTCCATGTGCAGCTTGCCCAAAAAGCCGCAGCGGAAGCCGAAGCCCAGGGCGTGCGAGGTTTCCGGCTCGTACTGCAGGCTGGAGTCGTTGAGGCGCAGCTTGTCCAGGGCGTCGCGCAGCTCGTCGTACTGCGCCGAGTCGGTGGGATAGAGGCCGGCGAACACCTGCGGCTTGACCTCCTTGAACCCGGACAGGGGCGCCGCCGCCGGATTGTCGGCGTCGGTGATGGTGTCACCCACCTTGGCGCCGTCCACGTCCTTGATGCCGGCGATGACGAACCCCACCCCGCCGGCGTCGAGGCTGTCCACCTCCAGCGGCTTGGGGGTCATGACGCCCACGGTGGAGACGGTGAAGGTGCGCCCGGTGGCCATCATCTGGATGCGCTGGCCCTTCTTGAGCCGGCCGTCGATGACCCGCACCAGGGCCACCGCGCCCTGGTACTTGTCGTACCAGGAGTCCACCACCAGCGCCTTGGCCGGCGCCTCGGAGTCGCCCTCGGGCGGCGGCACGTCGCGCACCAGCCGCTCCAGGATGGCGTGGATGCCGATGCCCTCCTTGGCGCTGGCCTCCACGGCGTCGGCGGCCTCGATGCCGATGACCTCCTCGATCTCCTGCTTGACCTTGGCCGGCTCGGCGCTGGGCAGGTCGATCTTGTTGAGCACCGGGATCACCTCCAGGTCGTACTCCACCGCCTGGTAGGTGTTGGCCACGCTCTGCGCCTCCACGCCCTGGGAGGCATCCACCACCAGCAGCGCGCCCTCGCACGCCACCAGCGACCGCGACACCTCGTAGGAGAAGTCCACGTGGCCCGGGGTGTCGATCAGGTTGAGGGTATAGGTCTGGCCGTCGTCGGCGGTGTACAGCAGGCGCACGCTCTGCGCCTTGATGGTGATGCCGCGCTCGCGCTCCAGGTCCATGCCGTCCAGGACCTGGTCGCTCATCTCGCGGTCGGCCAGGCCGCCGCAGGCCTCGATGAAGCGATCGGCCAGGGTCGACTTGCCGTGGTCGATATGGGCGATGATGGAGAAATTGCGGATATTTTCGAGCTTCAACGGTCCTCCACCGGTCGGTTCGCGAACCGCGGTCGGAACATACACGGGGACCGGCCCGCGGGCCGGTCCCCCGAAAAGGCAGCCTCGCTGGAGGCTACGGGATCTGGATCGGCAGGAACAGGGCGCCCTTGCCGCGCCTTACCAGCATGGGCACCACCCGGCCCGAGGGCAATTCCCCGGCCATCTTGGCCAGCTGCTCGGGGCCGGTTATGGGCTGGTTGGCCAGCTTGAGGATGACGTCGCCGGGGCGCACCCCTGCCGAGCGCGCGGCGCTGCCGGAGACATCGGTCACCTGAACGCCGCGGTCGGCAGGCAGGCCCATGTCCTTGCGAACATCCGCCGGCACCGGGCGCACGTGCAGGCCCAGCACCTCCTGCGGCTCGCCTCCGCCGCTGCCGGCGGCGGCCTGCTTGCCTTCGTCGCGCTTGGTAACGGTGACCGTGACCTTCTCCTTCTCGCCGTTGCGCACCACCGTCAGGGTAGCCTTGGCGCCCGGCTGCATGCGGCCGATCTTGGGCGGCAGGTCGCCGGCGGTGCGGATCTCGTCGCCGTTGACGGCCACGATCACGTCGCCGGACTCGATGCCCGCCTTGGCCGCCGGGCTGTCCTCGATGACCCGCGCCACCAGGGCGCCGATGGGCTTGTCCATGCCGAAGGAATCGGCCAGGTCGCGCGAGACGTCCTGGATGTAGACCCCCAGCCAGCCGCGCTTGACCTCGCCGTGCTGCTTGAGCTGCTCCACCGCGTCCATGGCGACGTCGATGGGGATGGCGAAGGACAGCCCCATGAAGCCGCCGGACTTGGAATAGATCTGGGAGTTGATGCCCACCACCTTGCCGTCCAGGTTGAACAGCGGACCGCCGGAGTTGCCGGGGTTCACCGCCACGTCGGTCTGGATGAAGTTGACGTAGTTGTCGGTGGGCAGGCTGCGCCCCTTGGCGGAGACGATGCCGGCGGTGACGCTGTTCTCGAAGCCGAACGGCGAGCCGATGGCCACCACCCATTCGCCCACCTTGAGATCCCCGGAGGAACCGATCTTTACCGTGGGCAGGTCGGAAGCATCCACTTTCAGCAGCGCCAGGTCGCTCTGCTCGTCCTTGCCCTTGAGTTTGGCCTCGAACTCGCGGCGGTCTTTCAGGCGCACGATGATCTGGTCGGCATCCTGGACCACATGGTAGTTGGTGAGGATATAACCGTCGGAGCTGATGATGAAACCGGACCCCAGGGACCGGGTTTCCTCCTGGCGCGGAAGGTCG
>DATFLO010000068.1:0-22458 GCA_035267605.1 Gammaproteobacteria bacterium | reverse complement strand
CCGGGGGCGAGCGCCGCCGCGGCGCGGGCGATGGCCGCCTCGTAATCCGGCATGGCGCCGAAGGCGAAGGCAGCGGCCACCCCGTTCACGGCGTCGGGATAGTCCAGCTCGGCGGCATCCGCCTCCATCAGGGAGATGTTGGACCAGCCGGCCCGGTCGGCCCGCTGCCGGGCCCGCTCCAGCATGGGCCCGGAGAAATCCACGCCCAGCAGGGATCCGGAGGGGCCCACCGCCCCTTCCAGCAAGGGGAAGTTGCGGCCGGTGCCGCAGCCCAGGTCCACCACCGTGTCGCCGGGCCGCAGCCCCAGGGCGGCCACCAGGGCCTGCCGATAGGCCGTCTCCCGGAAGCCGCCCAGCCGCCACAGCGGAAGAGACCAGTCGTAGTCCCGGGCCCGCCGCCGGTAGAGGGCGCGGATCCGGCCCTTCTCGTCCCCGCCGGCCTCAGCCACCGAGCACCCCCTCCCCGGAGGCGCCGTCGCTGACGCGGTAGGCCTCGGCCAGCTCGCTGACGAACACCTTGCCGTCGCCGGGGTGCCCGTCGCCGGTACAGCCCCGCTCTAGGATGGTGGCCACCACCGTCGGCGCCAGGGCATCGGCCACGTCCACCTCCAGCCTGACCATCCGGGTGGCGCCGAAGTCCTCCCCCTCCGACGGATGGCCGTAGGCCTCCACCGCCGATACGGTGACTCCCGGGATTCCCGGGGTCTCCTCCAGGGCATCCACCACGGCGTCCCGCATGGCCTCGCGGATATAGGCCTTGATCTCTTTCATGTCGATTCCTCCATGGGTTCGGGTCCGGCCGCGGCCGGACCCGAACGACAGCATTGGGCTCAGATCTCCACATCCCGGCGCGGCAGGGCGAACCAGCGATAGACCGCCGGCAGCACCAGCAGGGTCAGCAGGGTGGAGGTCACCAGACCGCCGATGACCACCGCCGCCAGCGGCCGCTGCACGTTGGCGCCGATGCCGTCGGCCAGCAGCAGCGGCAGCAGGCCCAGGATGGCCACGGTGGCCGTCATCAGCACCGGGCGCAGGCGGCGCTCGGCGCCGGTCTTCACGGCCTCCTCCATGGCCAGGCCCTGCTCGCGCAGCTGGTTGATGTAGGACACCAGCACCACCCCATTAAGCACGGCCACACCGAACACGGCGATGAAGCCGACGGCCCCGGCCACCGACAGGTACA
This sequence comes from Gammaproteobacteria bacterium, assembly GCA_035267605.1. Lineage (GTDB taxonomy): Bacteria > Pseudomonadota > Gammaproteobacteria > Thiohalorhabdales > Thiohalorhabdaceae > Thiohalorhabdus. Next base: position 21,275 of record DATFLO010000068.1, on the reverse strand, counting down.
TGCCCGACACCCACAGGGCGAAGATGCCGCCGGTGACGGCGATGGGCACGTTGAGGAAGATCAGTGTGGCATAGCGCAGGCTGCCGAAGGCCGTCAGCAGCATGAGGAAGATCAGGCCGAGGGTCACCGGCACCACCAGGTAGAGCCGGGCCATGGCCCGCTGCTGATTCTCGAACTGGCCGCCGTACTCGGTGAAGTAGCCGGCGGGCATGTCCACCTCCTCGGCCACCCGGCGCTTGACCTCGCGCACCACGCTGCCCATGTCGCGGCCGCGCACGTTGAACTGCACGAACACCCGCCGGCTTGCCTTGGAGCGCGAGATCTTCTTGGGGCCCACGTAGGTGTCCACGTCGGCCACCCGCGACAGCGGGATCAGGCCGCCCTCGGCGGTGCGCACCGGCAGGTCGCGGATCTCACCGAGCTGCAGGTGGTCGCCGGCGGCCTCGGCCAGGCGCAGGTAGATGTCGAAGCGGCGGATGCCCTCGAACACCTGCCCCACCGAGGAGCCGCCGATGCCGGTCTCCACCGTGGTCAGGACCTTGTCCACCGGGATGCCGTAGCGCGCCAGGGCGTCGCGGTCGGGCCGAATGACGATCTGCGGCTTGCCGGACTGCTGTTGCTTGCGCACGTCCACCGCGCCCTCGGTGTCCTTGGCGATGGCGGCCACGCGCTCGCCGAGGTCGGCGAGCTTGTCCAGGTCCTCGCCGAAGACGGATACGGCCACCTGGGCCTTCACCCCGGAGAGCAGCTCGTCGGTGCGCAGCTGGATGGGCTGGGAGAAGTTGTTGGCCAGGCCGGGGATCTGCTGGTTGACCTTGGCGGCCATGGCCGACTGCAGGCCCTCGTAGCTGCGCCCGGAGGACCACTCATCCAGGGGCTTGAGGTTGATGATGGTGGCCACCACGTTGACCGGCTCGGGGTCCCCCCCCACCTCGGCCCGGCCCACGCGGGAGTAGGTGCCGGTGACCTCCGGGAAGGCCTTGACCACCGCCTGGAAGCGCTTGGCGTAGTCCACCGAGGTGGGCAGGTTGGCCCCGGGCGGCAGGGTGGAGCGCACCATGAAGGTGCCCTCGCGCAGGGTCGGAACGAAGGTGGTGCCGAGCAGGGGGAACAGCGCCAGGCTGCCGGCGAACGCCACGCCGGCGCCGCCGATCACCCACACCGGGTGGCGGTAGACGGCGTTCAGAAGCGGCCGGTAGGCGGCCTTGATCCAGCCCACCAGGCGCGGCTCGCCCGGCGCCTCGCCGCGCCGGAAGGCGTAGCTGGCCAGCACCGGGACCATGGTCAGCGCCAGCACCAGCGCCCCCACCAGGGCGAAGGCGATGGTGTAGGCCATGGGCGAGAACATCTTGCCCTCCACCCCCTGCAGGGTGAACAGCGGCAGGAAGACGATGATGATGATGCTGATGCCGAAGGCGATGGGCCGGCCCACCTCGCGCGCGGCCTCGCCGGCCAGCCGGGTGAGGGAGACGTCCTCGCCGCTGCGCTCCTCCAGGTGGCGGAAGATGTTCTCCACCATCACCACCGAGCCGTCCACCATCATGCCGATGCCGATGGCCAGCCCCCCCAGGCTCATGAGGTTGGCCGACATGCCGACATAGTCCATGGCGATGAAGGCGATCAGCGTGGCCAGCGGCAGGCTGGCGATGACGATCAGGGTGGAGCGCAGGTTGCCCAGGAACAGGTAGAGGAAGATCAGCACCAGCACCGCCCCCTCCAGCAGGGCGTCCTCCACCGTGCCCACGGCCTTCTCGATCAGCTCGGCCTGGGAGTAGAAGGGCACCGCCTCCATGCCCTCGGGCAGGGCCTTGTTCACCGCCGCCAGCTTGTCGTTGACGTCCCCCAGCAGCTCCTGGGTGTTGGCATAGATCAGCTTGAGCACGTAGCCGCCGGTGGACTCCTCGCCGTTGGCGACCTGGGCGCCGCGGCGGATGGCCGCGCCGAACTTCACCTCGGCGACGTCGCCGACGGTCACCGGCGTGCCGCCGTGCTCGTGGATGACGATGTCGCGCAGATCGCTCAGGCCCTCCTGGCCGGGGCTGACCCACCCGTAGCCGCGGATGATGTGCTCCTCGCCGCCGCGGTTGATGAAGGAGCCGCCCACGTTGCGGTTGTTGCTGGCGATGGCGGTGCGCACGTCGCCGATGGTGAGGTCGTGGGCCTGCAGGGCCTTGCGGTCCAGGCGCACCTGGTACTGCTTCTGGTGGCCGCCCAGCGACAGCACGCCGGTGACGTCGGGCACCGTGCGCAGCATGGGCTTGGCGATCCAGTCCTGGGCGGTGCGCCGCTCGGTCAGGGAGTGGTCGTAGCCCTCCTTGTTCTCGATGGTGTAAAGCAGAACCCGGCCCAGGCCGGTGGTGATCGGCCCGAGCTGGGGCTCACCCAGGCCGGGCGGGATGTTCTCCCGCGCCTTGGCCAGGCGCTCCATCACCAGCCGCCGGGCGAAGTAGATGTCCGTGCCCTCCTCGAAGTACACGTTCACCCTCGAGAGCCCGAAGATGGAGGTGGACTGCACCCGCTTGAGGCCGGGCAGCCCGTACATGCTGATCTCCACCGGATAGCTGATCAGGGTCTCCACATCCACGGGCGACAGCCCCGGGCTGGCGGTGTAGATCTGCACCATGGGCGGGGTGACGTCGGGGAAGGAATCGATGGGAACGCGGTTCAGGGACATGTAGCCCGCCGCCGCCACGCCGGCCACCAGCACCAGCACCATCAGCCGGTTGCGCAGGGCCAGGTTGATCAGGCGTTCGATCATTGCGCTCGCCCCTTAGTGGTGATGCGCGGCGCTGCGGCCGCCGGCGGTGAGGGCGGACTTGAGGTCGAAGGCGCCGCGAACCACCAGCCGGTCGCCCGGCTGGATACCGTCGAGCACCTCCACCCGGCCGCCGGCCTCCTGCCCGAGAGTCACGGGGACGGCGCGGAAGTGGCCGTCCTCTCCGGAAACGCGCGAAGGGTCGCGCGAGGCCCGGGCTTCGCCCTCCGGGGCGCCGGGGACGAACACCATGGGCCGGTCCTCGATGGTCTGCACCGCGTCCACCGGAACCATGGCGACCCGGCCGCCGGCAGTGGACACCGTGGCCTTGCCGAACATGCCGGCGCGCAGCAGGCCGTCGGCGTTGGCCACCACCGCCCGCACGCGGACGGTGCGGGTCTGGGCATCCAGCTCGCGGGAGATCCAGTCGATCTTCCCGGTGAAGCGCCGCTCGCCCAGCGCCCGCGAGCGGAAGCGCACGGTCTGGCCGCTCTCGATCATGGGCAGGTGGCGCTCGTAGGCCTCGAGCAGGACCCACACCCTGCCGGTATCCACCACGTGGATGGGGGTTTCCTCGGGGCCCACCGTCTGCCCCGGCGTCAGGTCCCGTTTCTGGACCACGCCCGCCAGCGGGCTGGTGAGCCGGTAACGGGAGAGGGGCCGCCGGCTGTCCGCCTCGATCCCCCGGATGCGCTCCCGCGCGATGCCGTACAGGCGCAGCTCCTCCATGGCGGCGTCGCGCCGGGCCCGGGCCTCCCGGAAGCGGGCGCGGGCGTCGAGCAGCTCGGCCTCGGAGCTGATCTGCTTGTCGGCCAGCTCCTGCTCGCGCCGGAAATCGGCACGGGCGGTCTCGAAGGCCGCCTGGGCGGTCAGGTAGCGCGCCTTGGCCTTGCCCAGGGCGACGCTGTCCATGATCGCCACCGTCTCGCCCTTCTCGACGCGCGTCCCCAGGTCCTTGGTCACCCGCACCACCTTGGCGCGCAGCCGCGGCCCGATGCGGGCCACCCGGTCGGCATCGAAATGGACGGTGGCGGGCATCTCCAGGGTGCCCTCGGCGCTGCCGGCCTCGGCCTCGGCAACCTGGAGGTCGAGCCGGCCGCGCTGGGCCTCGGTCAGATGGAGCTTATGGCCGGCCGGTTCGGCAGGGTCGCCGCCCTCGCCGGCATGACGGTCGGCGGCTCCGGAGGCGGCGCCGCCGACGAGACTCCCGCCCAGGATCAGGACGAGGGCCAGGGCGTGCTTGCGTTCAGTCTTCATGGTCCGGGATCTCCGTCTCGTCGCCGGCGGCGCGGGGCTTGGGGCCCAGGGCGATCAGGCCGCCGGTGGCGCGTTCGAGGTCGGTGGCGGCGGTGACCAGGGCGCTCAGGGCGTCCAGGTAATCGCGCCGCACATTGAGCAGGTTGTCGCGGGCGGCGGTGACGGCGGGCACGCCCACCTTGCCGGCGCGCAGCGCCTGCTGGGTCAGCGCCAGGTTCTGCTCGGCGCTGTCCAGCACCGCGCCCTTGAGGGCCGCCAGGCGCCGGCGGGCGCCGCGGTATTCCGCCAGGGCCTGGGTCACCTCGCGGCGCACGGTGATGCGCAGGGCATCGGCTTCGAGCTGGGCCCGCCGCAGCCGCGCGGCCGCCGCCTCCTGCTCGCCGCGGTAGCGGTGCAGGGCCGGGATGGGGGCGGAGACGCCGCCGCCGGCGACGTCGGCGCCTCCCTCGCGCTTGTAGAAGCCGAACACGGTGAGGTTGGGCACCAGTTGGCGCTCCGAGAGGGTCAGCTCCTTTTGCGCGGCGGCCACCTCGCGGCCAGCCGCAGCCAGGTCGTCGCGGCGCCGCAGGGACCGCCGCAGCAGGGCCCGCCGGTCCGGCAGGTCCAGGGAGCGCCCCCGGATCTCGCCGGCCACGGCCAGGTCGCGGGCCGGGTCGGCGGCCATCAGCTCAAGCAGGCGCACCCGGGCCCGGTCGGCGCGGGTGCGGGCCGAGGCCAGGGCGGCCTCCGCCCGGCCCACGCCGATGCGGGCGGTGTTGAGGGCCATGCGGGTGGCCCCGCCGGCCTCCAGGCGGCCGCGGGCGTAGTCCCGGAACTCCCGCGAGATGGCCAGCACCCGCTCGGCGGTGGCCACCGCCTCGCGGGCCACCAGCAGGTCGAGAAAGGCCCGGCGGGTGCGGGCGGCGGTGGCGGTCTGCAGGTAGGCCAGGCGCGCCCGGGCGCTGTCCACCCGGGCCCCGGCCGCGGCCATGCCGAGGCCGCGCTTGCCTCCGGTGAACAGGGTCTGTGCCACCCGAACGCCGAGGTCGGTGGTGGTCTCGGCGTCACCGCGCCGGCTGGCGGCGGACAGGGACAGCTCGGGATTGGTGGGCACGATGCGGGCCGCGTGAGTGCGCTGGCCGCGCCGGATGCCCACCTGCTGGCGGGCCTGACGGATGGTCAGGTTGTGCTGCAGGGCCCGGCTCAGGGCCTGCTCAAGGTGAAGCGGCTGGGGCAGATCCGCCGCCGGCACCGGCCGGGCCACAACGGGCCAGGCCAGCGCCAGCAGGACGGCCGCCCCCGCAAGGGTTTGGCAGTTCATGGGGCTGAGTCCTCGAACGCATTCGTCGGCCGCCGCCGGTCACGGGCGGCGGTGCGATGGGCTGCGCGCTGGCGTCGGACTCAGGCTCTGGGAGGCTGGAACGGGGGGTCGGCGAAGGCCGTGGTTACCGGGCCGCGGTAGGGCGGCAGCTCGGCGATCGCCTTGGGCGCGGCCAGGGCGGCCGGCTCGCGATGGACGGCGACGAAGTGGACGGGGGAATGGGCGCAGTGAGCCCCGGACGGAGCGGAATCCCCGGCCGGCGGTGCCGCGTCGGCGGGACGCTCATTGTGCGCCCCGGCCTCGAAATGACCGGGGTGACCCTCGAACGCCCAGGCGGACTGGGCGAACAGGACGCAAACGAGGAGGATCCAGCCGAGCAGCGTGCGCATGACGCGGGATGGTGCCAGCACCGGACTGCACCGGCAAGCCCGGGGGGCCGGCGGGCGGCAGGCTAGCCCTCCTCCCCCAGCAGCCCGGCCCAAACCGCCCGCCCCAGGCGGTGGCCCTCCTCCAGGCTCAGCAGGCGCACGGCCGGGTGGTCGGCCTGCCACTGGCGGGCGGCGTCGGCATCCACCAGGAAGCGCACGTCGCAGCAGAAGGCGCCGCGCACATTGGCGCGGGCCGCCTGCGGGTCGGGGATGGTGAGGGCCAGGCGCACATCATCGGGCTCGGCGTCGAGGACCCCCTCGGGGGCCACGCGCAGGCGGATGTCGTCGCCGCTGGCCGGGCACAGGGTGGTGACCTCCGCCTCCTCGCCGATGAGGCCGGGCAGGAACAGGGTGTCCCAGGCGCACCAGGCGAACAGGTCGCGCTCGCCCACCCGCAGCTGGTGGCGGGTGGCGAACAGGTCGAGGCCCCAGAAGCCGATAACGGCGCCGTCGTCATCGAAGCGCACGCCCCACCAGGCGGACAGGTGGCGGCGCACGGTGGCCGGCGGCAGGCCGGTGGCGCCGGCCAGGGCCTCCGGGGTCACCGGCCGGCCCTGCGCCAGCAGCCCGAACAGGGGCCGCACCAGCGGCCGTCCGGCGGCACCGAAGGCGGGGAAGATTGCCCGCAGGGTCTCGGCCATCTCGGGGATGCGGGTTTCCATCGGGGCTCCGAACCGCGGTTCACGGAATGCGGCCGCGCGAGGACCGCACCCCCAGGATACCGCTTCCCGCCGGCATCGGCCCAGCCGGGGGAGGGATCAGCCGCCCAGCCGAGTCATCTCCAGGAAGCCGCCCCCGGCGCGGTCGCCGGAGACCTTCATGGCGCCTTCCCAGTAGGTGGGGCTGAGCGGCGAGCCGCCGACCATCTCCTGGGCATCGAACAGGGGCTCCAGACGCAGGCGCTCGCCGCGCACCCGCAGCTCCCAGGCCACCGGGTAGGTGTTGCCGGTGTCCGGGGAGGTCCAGGTGCGGCCGGGGCTCCACCCGAGGTCGTCGCCGCGCAGGTAGGCCACGCTGCGGTCCGGGCGGATCCAGGTGCCGGCCCGGAACACGGTGGCCCCGGCCGCGTCGCGGAAGCGGTAGGCCATGAGCGCGGCGCCGTCGTCGAAGCGCAGCCCCACCCAGTCCCAGCCGGCGGTGCCCGCGGGCAGAAAGGTGGAGGTCCACTCGTGGTCGAACCAGGCCACCCCGCTCGCCTCGCCCTCCGGCAGGCGGCCGCGCACCGCCATGGCCGGATAGGAGTAGTAGTAGCTGGCCGCGGTGCCGGCGGCGTTCTTGGGACTCACCCCGCCGGGCCCCTGGAGCACCGCCTCGCCGCTGGGCCGCAGCCGCAGGTCCCAGTCCCCGGGCCCGCCGCCCAGGCGCAGGCGCCATCCGCCGTCCGCCGCGGCTGCCAGGCCCCAGTCATCGATGCCCACGTCGAGGCGGCCGGAGGCCGCCCGGCCGCCGTCCAGCCCGACCCGCGCCAGCCGCCGCCAGTGGCGGAAGCGCCCCGAGCCCGGCTCGCCCAGGGCGGCGTGGGCGCTGATCACCTGGCGCGGGGTGAAGGCCGAGGGGTTGGCCAGCCACTCCCCCGGCTCGGGACGCTGGCGGAAGAAGGTGGCCTCGAAGGTGCGCTCGGCGCCGGATTCGGCCAGGCGCAGGAAGCCAGTGAGATACCACCACTCGGTGGCGAAGTCGGGATGGGCGGCGTGGTCGCCCGGCAGCCGCAGCGGCCGCTCCGCGGTGACCCCGGCGTAGGGCGCCCACTCCGCCGCCCGCGGCCGGGCCGCGGCGGCCAGCGGCAGCCCGGCCAGCAGGCGCAGCAGGGCGCGCCGTCTCATCCCGCCTCCGGGGGACGGGCCTGGAGCCAGAAGGTCACCGGCCCGTCGTTGGTCAGGGTCACCTGCATGTCGGCGCCGAAGCGGCCGCAGGCCACCTCGCCGTGCACCGCCCCGGCCCGCTCGCTCAGATAGGCGAACAGGCGCTCGCCGGCCTCCGGATCGGCGGCGGTGGAGAAGCCCGGACGGGTGCCCTTGCGGGTGTCGGCGGCCAGGGTGAACTGGGGCACCAGCAGCAGGCCGCCGCCGGTGTCCGCCAGCGAGCGGTTCATGCGGCCCGCGTCGTCCGGGAACACCCGGTAGCCCAGCAGGCGCTCCAGCAGCCGCTCGGCCTGCGCCTCGCCGTCGCCGCGCTCCACCCCCACCAGCACCGCCAGGCCCGGCCCGATCTCGGCCACCGGCTCGCCGGCCACGTCCACCCGGGCCTCGCTCACCCGCTGCAGCAGTCCGATCATCGCCGCCTCCTTCCCGGAACGTACCGTCTCCGCCTCATTCCTCGCCCACCGCCCGCGTCGGGTCGCGGCGGCCCTGGGCGCGCCCGAGGAGCCAGCCGCCGGCCGCGGTGGCGGCCACCAGCACCGCCAGCGCGGCGGCCAGCAGACCCCACGGGAAGGCCACCGGAAGGGCCCACAGGAAGGACTGGTCGTTGACCACCTTGACCAGGATCACCGCCACCACCGCGCCCACACCGAGGCCCAGGACCCCGCCGAAGGCGCCGCTGAGGCCCGCCTCCCAGGCCTGGGCGCGGGCCACGTCGATAATCCGAAAGCCCAGGAAGCGCAGCATGGCCAGCTCGCCGCGGCGCTCCACCGCCTGCACCGCCAGCGACTGCAGGGTGCCGATCAGGCCCACGCCCACGGCCACCACCACCAGCACGTAGGTGACGGCGAAGCTGCGGTCGAACACCGCCAGGCTGTGCCGGCGGATCTCGGCGGCATCGGCGACCTCCAGCGCCGGGGCGTCGGCGAAGGTCCGGCGCAGGCGCCGGCGGATGGCGCCCCGGTCGGCGCCGGGCGCCAGGTACAGGGCCAGCTGGTCGGCGCGGTGGTCGCCGGTGAAGCGGGCCAGGGCGGCGCGGTCCATGAGCAGGTGGCCCCACTGATAGGAGTAGTCCCGCCACACCCCGGCCACCGTCAGCCGCCGCGGGTGCCCCCCGAGCGGCACGTCCAGGGTGTCGCCGGGCCCGACCCCGTACTTGCGGGCGAGCACCTCGGACACCAGCACCTGGCGCTCGTCGCCGGCGTCCGGCCAGTGGCCGCGCATGACCTCCACCGCGCCTTTCGCCTCGGGCAGCTGCAGGCGGCGGGCGGTGACCCGCACCGGCGCTCCGGGGTCGGAACCGCCGCCTGCCGGCGCCCAATCCAGCCGCAGCCGGCGGTAGGGCTCCAGGTGGCGCACCCCGGGCCAGTCGGCGATGGGCCGCCAGCGCCCGGCGGGGATGAAGACGTCCGCGCCGTCGCCGCCGCGCACGTAGAGGTCGGCGGCCAGGATCTGGTCCAGCCAGTCGGTGACGCTGGCCCGGAAGGAATGGATCATGGTGGCCATGGCCACCAGCAGGGCGAAGCTCACCAGGGCCGCGCTCACCGCCATGGCCGCCCGGCGCGGGGCGCCCAGCAGCTGGGCGCGGGCCACCAGCGGCGCGACCCGGTCGCGCCTCACGGGCAGGGCGCGGGCCAGGCCGCGCAGGGCCAGCGGCGCCGCCAGCAGGCCGGCGCCCAGCACCAGCAGGATGGCGGCGTAGCCGGCCAGGGGCCGGCCGTCCCAGGCCGGCAGCCGGCTCAGGCCGGCGGCGGCCAGCAGCGCGGCGGCCGCCAGCGCCAGGCGCCCGGCGTAGGCCGGCCCGCGCCGGCCCTCGGCGGCCCCCCGGCGCATGGCCGCCTCCCCCGCCCCGCGGACGTTGTCCAGCACCGGCGCCAGGGTGCCGGCCACCGCCGCCAGCACCCCCAGCCCCCCCAGCACCAGCATGTCCCCGGCCCCGGCGTGGAGGCGGGCACCGATGTCGCTGAAGTAGCCCGCCCCCAGGTCGCCGCCGAGGGCGTTCACCCCCAGCCAGGCCAGCCCCAGCCCCAGCGCCAGGCCCGCGGCGCTGCCCGCCACCCCCAGCACCACGCCCTCGCCCAGCAGCCACAGGGTCAGGCGGCGGCGATCCATGCCCAGCACGCGCAGCACCGCGAAATGGGTGCGGCGCCGGCGCATGGACAGGGTCAGCAGGCTGTAGACCAGGAACGCGGCGGTGAGCAGGCCCACCAGGGCGAGCACGTTGAGGTTGGTGCGGTAGGCGCTGGTCATGGCATCCAGCCGGCGCGCCTCCAGCCCCGGCCGCGACAGGCGCACGGCGTCCCCGGCCACGGCGCGCAGGCGGCGGGCGAAGGCCTCGCGGCGATCGGGCGCGGTCAGGACCACATCGATGCGGTCGAGCTCACCGCTGCGGCCGAAGGTCCACTGGGCGGTGGCGATGTCCATCACCGCGCCGTCGCTCCAGAAGGCCGAGGCCGGCAGCCGGCCGGCCACGGTCAGCGGCCGGGTGGTGGTGCCGTACTGCACGCGCAGGGTGTCGCCGGGGGCCTTGTCCAGCCGCGCGGCGGCACCGCGCCCCAGGAGCAGCGCGCCCCGCTGCAGCAGGTCGGTGAACGACGGCCCCTTTTCGCCCAGCTGCGGCAGGTAGTCGCCGCGCACCCCGGCGTCGCGCAGCAGGTCCACCCCCAGCAGCGGCAGGCTGCCGCCGCCGGCCACCGGAACCGTCATGCGCAGGGCGGGATAGGCGTCGGCCACCTCCGGGAAGGCCCGGATGCGGGCGAGCAGGGCCTCGTCCAGGCTTGCCCCGGCGGGCAGGACCGCGGTGGAGGCGCGCCCGGACAGGGCCTCCACGCCCTGCTTGAAGCTGTACAGGGCGGAGGCGTTGACCCAGTGGATCGCCGCCACCATGGCCACGCCCAGGGCGATGGCGCCGGCCATGCCGGCGGCCTGCCAGGGCTTGCCGGCCAGCGGCCCCCACACCAGGGCCCGGAACAGCAGGCGGCCCGCCCGCACCCGCCTATGCCTCCGGCTGCAGGCGGTGGTGGGCCAGGCGGTAGCGGGTGTGGGCGCGCGCCGCCACCTCCGGGGCGTGGGTCACCACCAGGGTGGTGGCCCCGGACTCCGCCACTACCTCCGCGAGCAGGTCGAGCACCGACTCGGCGGTCTCCTCGTCCAGATTGCCGGTGAGCTCGTCGGCCAAAAGCAGACGCGGGCGGTGGATCAGGGCGCGGGCGATGGCGGCGCGCTGGGCCTGGCCGCCGGAGAGCTGGCGCGGGTAGCGGTCGGCGTGGCCGGCCAGACCCAGCCGCCCCAGCAGGTCCGCCACCTCCTCGTCGGTCCAGCGGCGCCCGTTCAGCGCCAGCGGCAGGGCCACGTTCTCGGCCAGGGTCAGGTGCGGCAGCAGGTGGAACTGCTGGAACACGAAGCCCAGGTTGCGCCGCCGCCACTCCGCCGCCGCGGCCTCATCCAGAGCGGCCACCTCGGTGCCCAGCACCTCGATCCGGCCGGAGGCGGGCAGCGCCAGGCCCGCCACCAGATTGAGCAGGGTGGACTTGCCGACGCCGCTCGGCCCGAGCACGGCGGCGAACTCGCCGGCGGCGAGCTCCAGCGACAGGCCCTCCAGCAGGGGCCGCTCGGCACCGGGATAGGCGTAGCGGACATCTTCGAGGTGAACCGCGGTTTCGGTCGGCAAGGGGGCTCCTCGTGCAGGCGGCCCCCTCAAGCTACCCCGCCGCGGTGCCACCCTCAACCGTTGCGCCGGCGGCCCCTTGCCCGCCGGCGCCGCACACCGTATCTTGGGGCTCTACTCCGGCCGCTCCCCAGATCTTGGGGACAGGGAACCCGGTGCGAATCCGGGACTGACGCGCAGCGGTGATGGGGACGAGGGCCGCTGGAGGTGCGACCTCCGGGCACTGTCCCGCCCCTGAGCCTCCCGCGGATGCGGGCTACGGGAACCACCCGTAGGGGCTCAGGGGCGGGATGGGAAGCCGCGGTCCTCGGCCTTCCTCCGGGAAGGCCGCCCCTCAGTCCGAAGACCTGCCGGAGGCCCCGCTACTAAACCGTCCTCTGTCGGCGGCTACGGGAGAGGTCCGTAGGGGTTTAGTAGCGGGGGAAACCCGTGCGAGCCTTCGCGCCTCAGGGCTCCGGGTGATCCCGCCACCCAACCGGGACGGCTTCGGGCCTTCGGCATCGACCGTTGCGGGTACAGTGGCGGGACCCGCCCCGGCTCTCCGCGTTGGCTCCAATCCGCGAGCGATTGGAGGCCTCCCATGCAGCAACCCCAGCCGGCCGGCACCCCCAGCCCGGCCCCGCCTGTCCCCTTCCCCGAATGGGCCCGCACCCAGCTGGAGCGCGTCCTGCGCGCCCTGGAAGGCCGGGGTCCCGCCAGCGAAGCCCGCACCCGCCGCCGCATCCGGACCGTCCTGGCGGACCTGGAGGGCGAGCTGCCGGCCGCCCCGGAGCACCATCAGGTTTGCGACCACCTGTGGGCGGGCCTGCTGCGCACGGGCCTGCCCGCCGCCGCCCGCTTCTTCCGCCCCGCCGCCGGGCGCGGGGCGCCGGTGCTGTGGGTGCGCCGCGGCGACGGCGGCGCCGACGCCCTCGACCGGCGGCGGATTCATGCCCTGCTCGGGCGCCGCAGCCGCCGCGCGGCGGAGGACGGGCTCGACCCCGCCCGCATCCGCCGCCTGTGCGCCCGCCAGCTGCGCAACGGCGCCGGCGAGGCCGACCTGGTGCGCGCCCTGACCCTGACCAGCCCGGGCCAGGCCGCGGTGCTGAGCCATCTGTGCGGGGGCGCTGCGCGCTCCCGGGCGGCGAAGGTCTGAGGCCCGGCTAGCCGGCGGCCGGCGCCGCCGCCTCCGCGCGCACCGCGCGCACCGCCCGCTCCAGGGCCGCCTCCGGGGGCAGCGCCTCCGGGGCGGCCTCCACCCCGATCACCACCCACGGCGGCAGGTCGCCCAGGCGCTCGCCCAGAGCCAGGGCGTCGGCCAGGCCGAGGCCGTGGCCGGAGACGGCCCGCGTCCGCGGCAGGCGGTCGGCGGCGGTGAAGCGGTGCAGGGTCCCGGGCGCCGCCCCCGAGCGCACCGCATCCACGATCACGGCGCGTCCCGCTGTGCCAAGCGCGGGGATCAGGGCAGGCCCGGGCCGGTCCAGGCGCTCCAGGCGGACGCCGGGGAGGGGCTCCCCGGCCGCCAGACGATCGATCACCGCCCAGCCGGTGCGGTCGCCGCCGAAGGGCGAGCCCACCCCCACCACCACGACCTCGCCGGCCATCAGCGGCGCTCGACGGTGAGGTCCAGGAAGTGCGTGGCGCAGGAGATGCAGGGATCGTAGTTGCGGATGACCTGCTCGCCGAGCCGGCGCAGCTCGTCGTCGGGGGCGTCCAGGCCGCGCCCCTCCAGGGCCTGGCGCAGGTCGTCCTCGATGCGCGCCTGGTTCTGGGCGGTGGGCGGCACGATGCGGCTGGCGGTGAGGAGCCCGCGCTCGTCGGTCTCGTAGCGGTGCCACAGCACGCCGCGCGGCGCCTCGGTGGCGCCGAAGCCGGTGCCTGCGCGCGGGGTGACCTCGGCAAAGGGGCGGTCGGGCGCGGCGTAGTCCGCCAGCAGCCGGACCGCCTCGGTCAGCGCCAGGTGGATCTCCAGGGCGCGCGCCAGCATGCTGTGGAAGGGGTTGGCGCTGGGCAGCGCCAGCCCGCTCTCGGCCAGCAGCGCGGCGGTCTCCGCGGGCAGGCGGTCGGCGTTGACATTCAGCCGGGCGAGCGGCCCCACCAGGTAGGGGGCGCCGTCCAGGCGGGCGTGGAAGGCGGTGGAGTGCGGCGACTGCTCCTCGGCAAAGCGGCTGTCCCAGTCCGCCTTGTCCAGGTCGAGGCCGGTGGTCGCGGCGATGCGGCCGGCGTTCATGGGGTAGTCGGCGCCGCGCAGGGCCACCGACGGGAAGTCCTGGGCCGCCTCGGGAAGCCCGATGGCGGCGCACCAGCGCACCAGGGCCTCGGCCTCGGGCAGCGCGGCCTCCAGGCGGCCGCGCAGCTCAGCCACCGCGGTCGCCAGCGGCGCGCGGTGGAAGCCGCCCACCCGCGCCCCCACGGGGTGCACCGCGCGCGCGCCGAACAGGGCCATGAGCTCGTTGCCCAGGGCCTGCAGGCGCATGCCCCGGCGCACCTCGTCCGGGTAGTCGGCGGCCATGTCCAGGGCGCCGGCATAGCCGAAGAAATCGGGCGCGGCCAGCAGGTGGATGTGCAGGGCGTGGGACTGGATCCATTCGCCGCAGTAGAACACCCGCCGCATGGCGCGCACCCAGTCGCCGGGGTCGACGCCGAAGGCCTGCTCCAGGGCCTGCACCGCCGACATCTGGTAGGCCACCGGGCAGATGCCGCAGATGCGGGCGACGGCGTCGGGCACCTCGTGCCAGGCGCGGCCGACGAGGAAGCGCTCGAACAGCCTGGGGGGCTCGTAGATCCGCAGCTGCAGGTCGGTGATGCGGCCGTCCTCGGCGGTCACCCGCAGGGCGCCCTCGCCCTCCACCCGGGCGAGCACCGGCACGTTGATATCGACCCGGCGGTCGTCGCTCACGGGCCGTCCCCGTCATCGGCCCAGCGCGCCCCGGCCTCGCCCATGGGGGCGCGGTTGCTGTGGATGAAGCGGAAGCGCCGGGCCACGTCCTCCCGCAGCAGCCCCAGGCCCTCGAAGCGCCGGCCGAGGGCGTCGGGGTTGGGGTTCTCGGCGGGCCCGTAGCAGCCGTAGCAGTCGCGGCCGAAGGCCGGGCACAGGGCGCCGCAGCCGGTGCGGGTGACCGGCCCCAGGCAGGGCTGGCCGAGGCTCACCAGGACGCAGACGTTGCCGTCGCGCTTGCACTCCATGCACACCTTGTCCGCCTCCTCCACCGGGGGCACCCCCCACAGCAGGGCGCGCACGGCGGCCAGCACCTGGCGGCCGTTGACCGGGCAGCCCCACAGCTCGTAGTCCACCGCCACGTTCTCGGCGATGCCGGTGGAGCAGGCAAGCGAGTCCACGAACTCCGGCGAGGGGTAGACGTCGGCCAGCCACTGCTCGCCGTCGTGCAGGTTGCGCAGGGCCTGGATGCCGCCGGAGGTGGCGCAGGCGCCGATGGTGACCAGCACCCGCGCGTTGGCGCGCACGCGCTGGATGCGCTCGGCCTCGTCGGCGGAGGACACGCTGCCCTCGACGAAGGCGATGTCCACCTCGGCCTCCGGATCCACCGGGCCGGCCTCGGCGAAGTGGACGATGTCCACCAGCTCGTACAGCCGGATCAGGTCCTCGCCCAGGTCCAGGAAGGCCAGCTGGCAGCCGTCGCAGGAGCTGAACTTGTGCACGGCGATGCGGGGCCTGGGGCCAGGGGCCGGGGCCATGGGCCATCTCCTCTGCCGGTTCCTTCTTCCACCATAAGCTGCGGACGGCGGCGTGGGAATCCCCGGGGCGAGGGTTGCCGGGCCCCGTTATATCTGATCGAATATAACGACATCCGCCGCTTCCGCGTGAGTCCTCCATGTCCCAGCGCAGCCCCATGCGACCCGCCGGCCGGCTGTGGCTGGAGAAGGAATCCCGGGGCTTCCTGGGCCAGGGCCGGGCCGAGCTGCTGGAGCGCATCGACGAGCTGGGCTCCATGGCCAAGGCGGCCCGGGCCATGGGCATGGGCTACAAGCACGCCTGGGACATGGTGGAGGCCATGAACAACCTGGCCGAGGCGCCGCTGGTGGAGCGCACCACCGGCGGCCGGGGCGGCGGCGGCACCCGCCTCACCGAGCACGGCCGCCGCATGATCGCCGAGTTCCGCGCCGCCGAGGCCGCCTACCAGCGGTTCCTGGAGATGCTGGCCGCGGAATCCGGCGATCCCGAGCGGCTGCGCTCCCTCATGGGGAGGATGGCCTTGAAGACCAGCGCGCGGAACCAGTGGTGGGGCCGGGTCGCCGAGATCCGGCCCGGCGAGGTGAACACCGAGGTGACGCTGACCCTGGGCGGCGGCGAGCCCATGGTCGCGGTCATCACCAACCGCAGCGCGCAGGAGCTGGGGCTCGCCGAGGGCAAGGAGGTGCTCGCCCTGGTGAAGGCCAGCCACCTCCTCCTGACCGGCGCCAGCCCGGACCTGAAGACCAGCGCGCGCAACCGCCTGTGCGGGACCGTCGAGCGGATCGAGAGCGACGACGTGGAGGCCGCGGTCACCCTGCGCCTGGCCGGGGGCACCACCATCACCGCGGTGGTGACGCGGGACAGCGTGACCGCCCTGGAGCTGGCGGAGGGGGTCGAGGCCTGCGCCCTGATCAAGGCGCCGCACGTGATCCTGGCGGTGAATCAGTGAGGGCGGGCCGGGATGGCCGCCCCTGCCCGCCGACCCCCGCCGCCTGCCCCCGCAGGCCCTGGGCCCCACCGCAACCGCAAGGGATTCCCATGCTGAAACGGCTCGTCCCGGCCCTGCTGGCCCTGACCCTCGCCCTGCCCGCCCACGCCGGCAGCGTGCGGGTGGCCGTGGCCTCCAACTTCAGCGCCGCCATCCAGGCCATCAAGCCCGAGTTCGAGCAGGCCACCGGCCACGAGATGCTTATCAGCACCGGCTCCACCGGCGGTCTCTACGCCCAGATCCGCAACGGCGCCCCCTTCGACGTCTTCCTCGCCGCCGACACCCGCCGGCCGCGCAAGCTCGACGAGGCCGGCGCGGTGGCCCCCGGGGGCCGCTTCACCTACGCCCGGGGCCGCATCGCGCTGTGGAGCCCCGACCCGGACCGGGTAAACGGCCCGCAGACCCTGGCGCGGGACGACTTCCGCCACCTCGCCATCGCCAACCCGAAGACCGCGCCCTACGGCCTGGCGGCCAAGCAGGCGCTCACCAGCCTGGGCCGCTGGCAGGCCCTCCAGGGGCGCATGGTGCAGGGCCAGAACATCGGCCAGACCCATCAGTTCGTGGCCAGCGGCAACGCCGAGCTGGGCTTCGTCGCGCTGTCCCAGATCAGCGGCCCCAACCGGCCCGAGCGGGGCTCGCGCTGGCTGGTGCCGCAGGCGCGCTACAAGCCCATCCGCCAGCAGGCGGTGCTGCTCGACGGCGCCGCCGAGCGCGACGCCGCGCGCGCCCTGGTGACCTTCCTCAAGGGCCCGGCGGCCGCCAGGATCATGCGCGCCTTCGGCTACGCCCTCCCGGCCGGCGACTGAGGCGGCCATGCTCTCGCCCGCCGATCTCCAGGCCTTCCGCATCACCCTGGCCCTGGCGGGCCTGACCACGGCCATCCTGCTGGTGCTGGGCACGCCCCTGGCCTGGTGGCTGGCCCGCACCCGGGCGCGCTGGAAGGTGGCGGTGGAGGCGGTGGTGGCCCTGCCGCTGGTGCTGCCGCCCACCGTGCTGGGCTTCTACTTCCTGCTGGCGCTGGGACCCCACGGCCCCATCGGCGGCACCCTGGAGGCGCTGGGCGGCGACGCCCTGGCCTTCTCCTTCGCCGGCCTGGTGGTGGGCTCCATGGGCTACAGCCTGCCGTTCGTGGTGCAACCGCTGCAGGACGCCTTCGCCGCCATCGGCCGCGGTCCCATGGAGGCCGCCGGCACCCTCGGCGCCGGCCCGGTGGACCGCTTCTTCACCGTGGCCCTGCCGCTGGCCCGGCGTGGCTTCCTCACCGCCACCACCCTGGCCTTCGCCCACACCCTGGGCGAATTCGGCGTGGTGCTCATGGTCGGCGGCAACCTCCCCGGCGAGACCCGGGTGCTGTCCATCGCCATCTACGACCATGTGGAGGCCCTGGAGTACACCCAGGCCCACCTGCTCTCGGGGCTCCTGCTGGCCTTCTCCTTCGCCCTGCTGCTGGCGGTCTACGGACTCAACCGGCGGTTCAGGGTGGTGGGCCTGTAGACCTCCTTCGGAGGACGCAGCCGTGTCCGACCCCTTCCTCCGGGCCCGTTTCCGGCTCCAGCGGCCCGGCTTCACCCTGGACGCCGCCTTCGAGGCCCCCGCCAGGGGGGTGACGGCCCTGTTCGGGCCCTCGGGCTCGGGCAAGACCACCATCCTGCGCTGCCTGGCGGGGCTGGAGCACGCCGCCGGCGAGCTGCGGGTCGACGGCGCGGCCTGGCAGGACGGCGAGCGCTTCCTGCCGCCGCACCGGCGCCCGCTGGGCTACGTCTTCCAGGAGGGCAACCTCTTCCCCCACCGCAGCGTGGCCGGCAACCTCCGCTACGGCCAGCGCCGGGCACGGCGGCCGGCGCTGGCGGAGACGGAGGTGGTCGAGCTGCTGGGGCTGGGCCCCCTGCTCAAGCGCCGTCCACACGCCCTCTCCGGCGGCCAGCGGCAGCGGGTGGCCCTGGGCCGGGCGCTGCTGGCCGGGCCGCGGCTGCTGCTCCTGGACGAGCCGCTGTCGGCCCTCGACCGCACCAGCCGGAGGGAGATCCTGCCCTACCTCGAGCGGCTGCGCGACGAGCTGGGGCTGCCGGCGGTCTACGTCAGCCACGACCTGGACGAGGTCGCGCGTCTGGCCGACCGCCTGGTGCTGCTGGAGGACGGCGCCGTGCGCGGCGCCGGGACCCTGGCGGACATGGCCTCGCGCCTGGACCTGCCGCTGGCGCGCGCGGAGGACGCCGAGGCCGTGCTGACGGCCACGGTGGCGGGCCAGGACCCGGACTACGGCCTAACCTATCTGGACTTCCCCGGCGGACGCCTGAGCGTCCCCCGGCGCGACCTCGCCAAGGGCGCCACGGTGCGCGTCGGCATCCACGCCCGCGATGTCAGCCTGGCCCGGGACCGGCCGCAGCGCACCAGCATCCTCAACGTCTTCCCGGCCACGGTGACCGGGCTGGAGGCCGACGGCGAGGCGGGCATGGTGGCCCGCCTGGAAGCCGGAGGCATCCCCCTGCTGGCGCGCATCACCCGCAAGTCCCGGGACCAGCTGGGGCTGGAGCCCGGGACGGCGGTCTACGCCCAGGTCAAGACGGTGGCGCTGGCGGGCTGAGACCGGCCGGGCGCTTCCCCATCCGCGCCGCCCCCACCGCCCCCGCTCCCCTCACCAGGAGCGCCGCGGCCAGCAGGGCCGCCACCAGCACCGGCCCGAAGGGCTGGTCCCAGGCCATGGCCGCGGCGAAGGCCACCCCGTAGGCCGCCAGCCCCAGGGCCGCGCTCAGCGCCAGGGCCGCCCGCCAGCCGGGCGCCACGCGAAACGCCGCCCACGCCGGCAGGAAGGCGAGGGCGAAGGCCCCCATCAGGCCCACCGTGGCCGTGCCCAGGGCCATGCCGGCGGCCACCAGCAGGTCGAAGCCCAGGTGCCAGCGCCACGCGGGCAGCCGGTTGGCGCGCTCGTGCTCGGGGAAGAAACGGGCCCGGACCAGGCGGTGCATGAGCCACGGCAGGGCGGCCAGGGTCACCGCGGCGAATGCCAGCAGTCCGCCCAGATCGGCCCAGCCCGCGAAGTACAGCTGGCCGTCCACCATGGCGTGGGCCAGCGACTCCCCCAGGGGGGTGTTGGCGGCCAGCACCAGGGTGGCGCTCCAGCCCAGCAGGATCATGACCGCGTAGGCGGTGTTGCCGCGGGCGGCGGCGAAGGTCTTGAGCGCGGCGGCGACCCCGGCCGCGGCGGCACCGCCGGCGGCCGCCGGCACGCCAACCCCGAGGCCGGCCAGGGCGCCGGCGGCGGCGATATGGGCCAGGCCGAGGGCGGCCAGCCACTCCTCGCGCAGGCGCAGCAGGGCGCCGAGCAGGGGCAGCACCGCGGCGGCCACCGCCCCCGCGGCCAGGGGGACCCGGAACAGGGGGTCGGTGAAGGCGCTCAGGGGGTCCACGGGCTCACCTCCAAACGGCGGTCGCAGGCGGCCTCCAGGAAGGCCCGCTCGTGGCTCACCAGCAGCACGCCGCCGTGGCCCTCCCGGGTGCGCAGCAGCTCGGTGAGCAGCTCCAGGTTCTGCGGGTCCAGGTTGTTGGACGGCTCGTCCAGCAGCACCAGGCCGGCGCCGCTGGCCAGGCTGGCCCACACCGTCAGCAGCTGGAACTGCCCGCCGGACAGGCGGTCGATGCGCCGGTCCAGCCAGCTCGCCAGGCGGGCGGGGGGCGCCGCATGGTGGGCCTCCAGGTAGCTCAGGTACTCACGGCCGCGGAAGGGCATCTCGGGCAGCCGCACCGGCCGCTGACCCTGATAGGCCAGGCTCAGTCCGGCGGCGCGCTCCAGCCGCCCCGCATGGATCCGGGCGCTTCCGGCCACGGCCTTGAGCAGGGTGGACTTGCCGGCGCCGTTGGGGCCCCAGATGCCCACCACCTCGCCGGGCGCCACGGCGAAGGACAGCGGACCGAGCACCGGGCGCTCGTAGCCCACCACCAGCTCCTGCGCCGACACCAGCATCGCCCCTTCCCGCGGCCGCGGGGCGGCCGCCGCCCCCCTTCCATCGGCTGCGTTCACCGTCGCGTTGGTCATGGAATCTCCTTGGGCCTGGCCCGGCCAGCGGCATCCATCGGTTAGCGGTCACCCGCGATGGCGGCGACGTAGGCGTCGATCAGGGCGAAATACGCCTCGGCACCGGCGCCCAGCTCGGGGTCCAGGGGCAGCGCGGCCGTGCGCCAGCCGGTGGCGTCCGCCACCTTCCGCACCGGATCGCGCGGGTGATAGGGGTGGCGGATGATCACCCCGGCCGGGCGCGCCTTGAGGTCGGCGATCAGGCGCTTGAGGTGGGAAGCGCTGGGGGCGATCCCGGGCTTGGGCTCCAGATAGCCGCGGATGGGCACTCCCAGCCGGTCCATCAGGTAGTTGATGTCCTTGTGGAAGGCCACCACTCCCGGGCTGTCGGCGACGCGCTCCTGCCAGCCGGGCAGGCGCTTTTGGACCTGCTTGCCGAAACCCTCGGCCCGGCGCCGGAAGGCCTCGGCAGCCGCGGGCTCCAGCTTCGCCAGCCGGGCCGCCAGGGCCTCCGCCACCCGGGCCATGCGCACGGGGTCCAGGTTCACGTGGGGATCGCCGGCGGGATGGACGTCGCCCATGGCGCGGTCGGCGCGCTGGTAGGTGCCGGTGAGCTCGACCTGCGCGGCGGCCTCGAAGTAGCCCTGGTGACCCGGGCGGATGCCCGGGTTGGCGGCATTGCGCAGGGCGGCCGGCAGCCAGCCCACCTCCAGCTCGGCACCCACCGCCAGCAGCAGGTCGGCCCGGCGCAGCCGCCGCATCATGCTCGGCTTCGCCTGCAGGTAGTGCACGTCGCGGTCGGGCGGCGCCAGCGTGGTCACGCTCACCGCATCGCCGCCCACGGTGCGGGCGAGCACGGCCATGGAGGTGGTGGTGGCCACCACCCGGGTCTGGGCCAGGGCCGGGGCCGCAGCGGCCAGGACGAGGAACAGGGATAACAGGATGCGGATCATGTCGGGGCTCCCCCTCTAGAAGTCGTGGGCGCCATGCTTGCCCATGCTCAGGATGTAGCGCAGGAAGTACTGGTCGGCGGTCTCGCGGCCGCTGCCGGTGGCGATGCGCGAGTGCGACCACTGGGCCTGGATGCGCGTGAAGTGGGTGGGGGTCCAGGTCAGGTTGGCCGAAACCCGGTGCGAGCGGCCGTAGTGCTCCGCGCTGCCGGTGGCGCCCACCGCCTTCTGGTTGGTGAGCCCGACCATGCCGTAGCGCGCCCCCGCCCGCCAGTTGGCGGCGAAGCCGTAGCGGCCCTGGACGTAGAAGCCGTCCTCGCGGAAGGTCCGGTCGTCGCCAACGGTGGGGGGTTGGGCAGGGTTATAGGCCACCTCCAGGTCCTTCA
>DATFLO010000067.1:0-11056 GCA_035267605.1 Gammaproteobacteria bacterium | reverse complement strand
GACGAGACCCCCATCGTCGACTGGGTAACCGCGGGCCTGCCCGAGGCCGAGCGCCGCGGCCTGGGCGGGCTGAAGCGGGAGCCCGGCCCGGACCAGGCAGGCAAGACCGCGGAGAAGGCCTTCGACACCTCCATCATGGAGATCGCCGACGACATCGCCTTCGGCGTCCACGACCTGGAGGACGCCATCGCCCTGGAGCTGGTGGGCCGGCAGGCCCTGGAGGCGGAGATCGGCGAGCTGCTGGAGGGGGAATGGGCAAAGGCGCGCGGCCTGGGCGGCGTGCTCGACCGCCTGTTCCCGCGCAACGCGGAGGGCGAGGACGCCAGCGCCTGGCGCAAGCAGGGCATCGGCTCCCTGGTGCACGCCTTCCTGGCGTCGGTGGAGGTGGCCGAGGCCGCCGCCTTCGACACCCCGCTGCTGCGCTACCGCGCGCGGCTGCAGCCGGAGGCCGAGGCCCTGCTCGACGCCCTCAAGGGGTTCGTGGGCCGGGAGGTGATCCAGGCGCCGGCGGTGCAGACCCTGGAATACCGCGGCCAGCAGATCGTCATGCGCCTGTTCGCGGCGCTGGCCTCCGACCCGGGCCGCCTGCTCAAGACCGGCTTCGCCCGCCGCTGGCGCGAGGCGGAATCGGAGCCGGCGGGGCTGCGCGTGGTGTGCGACTACATCGCCGGCATGACCGACGAGTACGCCAGCCGCATGTACGAGCGGCTGTTCATGCCGCGGCAGGGGACGGTGTTCGAAAGGCTCTAACGGCAGTGTTCAGTTAGAAGTTTTCAGTGTTCAGTAACAGCTAAAAAACAGCCAACTGCGGGAACTTCAGCCCTCCCAACCGACCACTGAACACTGAACACTTAAGATGTTCCCGTTTCCACCTCCGCCCCGCCGCCCCCGAAGGAGGCCGGCTCGATCAGGTCGGCGCCCTCGCCCACCAGGAACTCCAGGAAGGTCGCCGCCACCACCGACAGCCGCTTGTCCTTGAGGTGGACGGCGTACCAGTGGCGCTGCAGCGGAAAGCCCTCCACGTCGAGGATGGCCAGCCTGCCGGTGGCGCGCTCCAGCGGCAGCGTGTGCCAGGACAGCACCGACAGCCCCAGTCCCGCCATCACCGCCTGCTTGATGGTCTCGTTGGAGCCCAGCTCCATCCCCCCCTTGAGCGACAGCCCGCGCTCGCTGAAGAACTGCTCCATGGCCAGCCGCGTCCCCGAACCGGGCTCGCGCAGCAGGAAGGTCTCCTCCGCTAGGCGCTCCGGCGCGATGCCGTGCTCCTGCGCCAGCGGATGCTCGGGCGGCGCCACCACCACCAGCGGGTTGCGGGTGAAGGCCGTGCCGGTGACGTGCATGCCCTGCGGCACCCGGCCCATGATGGCCAGCTCGTCCTCGTTGGCGGCCAGGCGCTCCAGCACCGTCTCGCGATTGCTCACCTCCAGCCGCACATCCACCCCCGGATAGCGCCGCGAAAAGGCCCCCAGCAGGTGCGGCACGAAGTACTTGGCGGTGGTGGTCACCGCCAGCCGCAGCCGCCCCCGGATCATGCCGGCCAGATCGGCCAGCCGCATCTCCAGCGCCTCGCCCCGGTTGATCACGTCCAGGGCCGCCTTCTGCACCTCCTCGCCGGCCTCGGTGAGGTACAGGCGCTTGCCCACCTGCTCGATCAGCGGCAGACCGGCCGCCTCCTCCATCTGACGCACGTGCCCCGAGACGGCGGGCTGGGTCATGAACAGCTCCTCCGCCGCGCGGGTGTAGTTCAGGTGGCGCGCCACGGCCTCGAAGACTTGTAACTGGCGGAACGTAAGGTGCATATTGATTGATTATCCGGAATCGGGATGGGGTCTTAAGGTATAACCTGGGTCTTATGGTTACCCGAAAAAATCCCGATTTCAAATTATTTCTGGCGCCCCCTATTATCTATCCCCAGCTAGCCGGCGGCCCCCCGGCCCGGTTTGGCCGTTCTCGACGGCCGGGGGAGCGCCGCAGGCGGGCACCCGAACGAGTTCCGTCAGGCTTGGCGGCTCGGGGGCGCCGGAGGCGAACCCCGAAGCGGGCGCCAGGGGCGCCCGACCGAATCCACAGGACCCCATGATAGGAGCGAGCCATGGGCAAGAAGTTCGAAGCCGGGGTGAAGGAGTACCGGGAGACCTACTGGGAGCCGGATTACCCCATCAAGGAAAGCGACGTCCTCGCCTGCTTCAAGGTCACCCCGCAGCCGGGCGTGCCGCGTGAGGAGGCCGCCGCCGCGGTGGCCGCCGAGTCCTCCACCGGCACCTGGACCACGGTGTGGACCGACCTGCTGACCGACCTCTACTACTACAAGGGTCGCGCCTACAAGGTCGAGGACGTGCCGGGCGACGACGAGGCCTTCTACGCCTTCATCGCCTACCCCATCGACCTGTTCGAGGAAGGCTCGGTGGTGAACGTGTTCACCTCGCTGGTGGGCAACGTCTTCGGCTTCAAGGCCATCCGCACCCTGCGCCTCGAGGACGTGCGCTTCCCGCTGGCCTTCGTCAAGACCTGCGGCGGCCCGCCGAACGGCATCCAGGTCGAGCGCGACATGATGAACAAGTACGGCCGGCCCATGCTCGGCTGCACGTTGAAGCCCAAGCTCGGCCTGTCCGCCAAGAACTACGGCCGCGCCGCCTACGAGTGCCTGCGCGGCGGCCTGGACTTCACCAAGGACGACGAGAACATCAACAGCCAGCCGTTCATGCGCTGGCGGGACCGCTTCGGCTACATCGCCGAGGCCATCAAAAAGGCCGAGGAAGAGACCGGCGAGCGCAAGGGCCACTACTGCAACGTGACCGCGCCCACCCCGGAAGAGATGTACAAGCGTGCCGAGCGCGCCAAAGAGCTCGACATGCCGATCATCATGCACGACTTCCTGACCGGCGGCTTCACCGCCAACACCGGCATCGCCGACTGGTGCCGGGACAACGGCATGCTGCTGCACATCCACCGCGCCATGCACGCCGTGATCGACCGCCACCCCAAGCACGGCATCCACTTCCGCGTGCTGGCCAAGGCCCTGCGCCTGTCCGGCGGTGACCACCTGCACAGCGGCACCGTGGTCGGCAAGCTCGAGGGCGACCGCGAGGCCACCCTGGGCTGGATCGACATCATGCGCGATTCCTACATCGAGGAAGACCGCAGCCGCGGCATCTTCTTCGACCAGGACTTCGGCTCCATGCCGGGCGTCTTCCCGGTGGCCTCCGGCGGCATCCACGTGTGGCACATGCCCGCCCTGGTTGCCATCTTCGGCGACCAGTCCGTGCTGCAGTTCGGCGGCGGCACCCTGGGCCACCCGTGGGGCAACGCGGCCGGCGCCACCGCCAACCGCGTGGCCCTCGAGGCCTGCGTGAAGGCCCGCAACGAGGGCCGCCAGCTGGAGAAGGAAGGCAAGGAGATCCTGACCGAGGCCGCCAAGTCGAGCCCCGAGCTCAAGGCCGCCATGGAGACCTGGCAGGAGATCAAGTTCGAATTCGACACCGTCGACAAGCTGGACGCCCAGCACAAATAAAACCGGGCGCCCCATCCGCTACGGCCGGGGAATCCGCATTCGCCTCCCCGGCCGGGACGGGCCTCCTGTAGGAGCGGCTTCAGCCGCGATTCCTTCAGGCGCCTGAAGACGGCACTCGAACTTTAGCGAACGAGGATTTGAACAATGGCTGAGATTCAGAATTTCGACTCCAAGGTCACCGATCCGGCCAGCCGCAAGCTGGAGACCTTCTCCTACCTGCCCGAGCTGAGCGACGACGAGATCCGCACCCAGGTGCAGTTCATCGTCGACCAGGGCTGGCAGCCGGCCATCGAGCACACCGAGCCGGAGCGTGCCAACGACGACTACTGGTACATGTGGAAGCTCCCCATGTTCGGCGAGGAGGATGTGGACACCATCCTCAACGAGGCCAAGAAGGCCCACGAGGCGAATCCGGAGCACCACGTCAAGGTGATCGGCTACGACCCCTACAAGCAGACCCAGGGGACGGCCTTCGTGGTCTACCGGGGCCCGGCGAAGTAAGCGCCCCGACCGGAAGGCGAATCCGCCCCTGCCCGGCTGGCCCGGCCAGGGGCTTTTTTTACCGACACGGGATCCGGACCCGTCTGCAGGAGGGCCGAGGCGTGAGGGGTGACGGGCCGCCTGTCCCCGAAGCTGGCGCCCCTTACCCCTGACTCCTTACCCATTGCGAGGAGCGAGGCGACCATGAACGACACCCGCTACGAAGTCGACGCCGAGCAGTACAAGATCACCGAGGAGCCCTACTACCGCCCGGTGGGCGAGGAGGTGGCGCTGTACGAGGCAGCCTACTCCGCGCGCATGCCGGTAATGCTCAAGGGCCCCACCGGCTGCGGCAAGTCCCGCTTCGTCGAGCACATGGCCTACCAGCTGGGCCGGCCTCTGGTGACGGTGGCATGCAACGAGGACATGACCGCCTCCGACCTGGTGGGCCGCTACCTGCTCGACGCCGACGGCACCCGCTGGCACGACGGCCCGCTCACCGTGGCCGCGCGCATCGGCGCCATCTGCTATCTGGACGAGATCGTCGAGGCGCGCACCGACACCACGGTGATGGTCCACCCGCTCACCGACCACCGGCGCACCCTGCCGCTGGAGAAGAAGGGCGAGGTGGTGGAGGCCCACCCGGACTTCCAGCTGGTGATCTCCTACAACCCCGGTTACCAGAGCCTGATGAAGGATCTCAAGCAGTCCACCAAGCAGCGCTTCGGCGCCATGGACTTCGAGTACCCGGCCGCCGAGGTGGAGGCCGAGGTGGTCGCGCACGAGACCGGGGTGGACAAGGAGATCGCGGAGAAGCTGGTGCACATCGCCGAGCGCAGCCGCAATCTCAAGGGCCACGGCCTGGACGAGGGCATGTCCACCCGTCTGCTGGTGTACGCCGGCCAGCTCATCACCAAGGGCGTGGAGCCGACCGCCGCCTGCCGCATGGCCCTGGTCCGGCCCATCACCGACGACGCCGACATGCGCGATACCCTGGATGCGGCAGTTACGACCTACTTCTAGGCGGAGGAAACGCCAAGGCGCCAAAACGCCAAGAAAGGCAGAAGAAAGGGGGTGGCGTGGAGCCAAGCTCGGATCTGGACGAGCTGGTTCACCGTGTGATCGGGGCCTGTCTGGAGGTGCACAGGCATCTCGGCCCTGGCTATCTGGAATCGGTCTACGAGAAGGCCCTAGGAACCGAGCTGGATCGGCGAACCATCCGGTTCGCCCGACAGCGGCCTTTCGAGGTTCTCTATAAGGGAGACCCCGTTGGTCAGGGCAGGCTGGACTTCCTGATCGAGGATCGACTGCTTCTGGAGCTCAAGGCGGTGGAAAGCCTGAACGCCGTGCATAAGGCCCAGGTTCTCTCATATCTGCGCGCCCTGGACCTTCAAATCGGCCTGTTGGTCAATTCCAACAACTCCACGCTGAACCAAGGGCTCCACAGGATCATCAATAATGCCTGACTCTCTTGGCGCCTTGGCGTCTTGGCGTTCCGGCAACGAGGCCCAGCCATGACCGTACATCTCGAGGAATATCAGGACTTCCTGGAGCAGATCGAGCCGAACGTGCGCGACACCCTGGAGGCCTCCTACCAGGAGGCGGCCCAGGTGATGTCGCCCAAGGGCCTGCGGAACTACCTGGAGGGCGCCAAGGCCCTGTGCCAGCTCGGGCGCGGCCACGACCTGGTGGTTTCCTACCTGCAGGAGGCGCCGGCGGTGGCCAAGGAGGTGGGCGAGGACACCGTGCCCGAGGCCGTGAGCGCGGCCATGAAGCTGTCCTCGCTGGTCTCCGGGCAGGTGGTGACGCTGATCTTCGCCACCCTGCCGGTGGCCGCCCGCCGCCTGGGCGACGCCGCCCTCATGAGCGACTACCTCAACCTGCTGCACAACCTGGCCAGCAAGGCGCCGCGCGGCATCCGGCCCATGCTGGAGAACCTGGAGGTGCTGCTGGGCCGGCTCACCCTGGGCGGCCTGCGGCGCTGGGCCAACTGGGGCGCCGAGGCCTACGGCCGCGACTTCCAGGGCCAGCAGCAGTACTTCGCTCTGGAATCCTCGGACGCCCAGGCGGTGCTGCAGCAGGAGCGCCGCGGCGTGCTGTTCGTGGACCAGCAGCGCCGCCTCAACTTCTACCTGCGCGCGCTGTGGAACCGCGATTTCTTCATGCGCCCCACCTCCGGCGACTTCGAGACCCGCGAGGGCTACCGGCCGTTCATCGCCGACTACGTCATCCACCTGCCCGACGCCTACGATGCCGTCGCCGGGCTGGAGGGCAACCTGGTGTACCGCGCCGCGGCCGCCCATGCCGCCGCGCACCTGGTGTACCACGACGATCAGCTGTCGCCGGCGGAGCTGACCACCACCCAGCGCTTCTTCATCGGCCTGGCCGAGGACGCCCGCGCGGAGCACCGTGCCGTGGGCGAATTCCCGGGCCTGCGCGAGCTGTGGCTGCCGTTCCACGCCACCGATGCCGAGGACGAAGGGGCGCGCTTGATCCAGCACGCCGTCCGGGCCTTCCTGGACCCGGCGTTCGAGCCCGAGGCCGCAGCCATCCGCGAGGTGGTGGACCGCTTCGAGCAGATGATGGCCGACAGCCCGCGCGACCTGCACCTGGGCTGGAGCATCGGCCTGGACCTGTACAAGCGCATCAGCGAGGTGGCGACCCTGCCCACCCAGAGCCAGCTGGACGGCCTGCTGCCCTTCTATCGGGACGACAACACCTGGGTGTGGAACTTCGCCGAGGAAGGCGAGGAGGCCGCGGTGGGCTACCAGTCGCCCGACCATCAGGTCCGGCGCACCGTCAACCTCATGGAGATGGTCAACGAGCTGGACGTACCCTACGCCGGCGACGACGCCGAGGAGATCCTGGTCCTGGAGACCGAGTTCTTCCGCGACAGCGAGTACACCTCCATCAACGAGCAAGAAGGCAAGAAGCAGGTCAGCCGGCCGTACCACTACCCGGAGTGGGACTACCAGATCCAGCTCCACCGCCCCGACTGGGTCACCGTGCTCGAGCGCAAGCCGGCGGTAGGCGACCCGGACTTCATGGAGGGGATCCTGGAGGAGCACAAGGGGCTGGCCAGCCACATCCGCTACCTGATCGACGGCCTGCAGCCCGAGGGCCTGGTGCGCAAGAAGCGCCAGGAGTCGGGCCACGACATCGACCTGGACGCCGCCATCGAGGCCATGGTGGACCTGCGCATGGGGGTGTCGCCGGACAGCCGCGTGGACCTGCGCCTGGAGCGCCACACCCGCGACCTGTCGGTGCTGGTACTGCTGGACCTGTCCGAGTCCACCAACGACACCCTGGCGGGCACCGACCGCCCGGTGATCGAGCTCACGCGCGAGGCCACCGCCCTGCTATCGTGGGCCATCGACGGCATCGGCGACCCGTTCGCGGTGCACGGCTTCCACTCCGACGGCCGCCACGACGTCCAGTACTACCGCTTCAAGGACTTCCTCGAGCCCTACGGCGACGACGTCAAGGCGCGGCTGGCGGGCATGCAGGGCGAGCTGTCCACCCGCATGGGCGGCGCCATGCGCCACGCCGCCTCGTTCCTCAAGCAGCAGCCGCAGTCCAAGAAGCTGCTGCTGATGGTCAGCGACGGCGAGCCCGCGGACATCGACGAGCGCGATCCGCAGTACCTGCGCCACGACACCAAGAAGGCGGTGGAGGAGCTGGCCTCCGACGGCATCCATGTCTACAACCTGACCCTGGACAGCCAGGCCGACGACTACGTCGGCCGCATCTTCGGCCCCGGCGGCTACACCGTGCTCGACCACGTGCAGCGGCTGCCGGAGCGCCTGCCCGAGCTGTTCGCCAATCTCACCACCTGAAGGGAACGCCAAGGCGCCAAGACGCGAAGAAGGCTGGAAAATGGCTTAAACCGGAAACCCGGCCAGTCCGGGTGCCAGTTGCCCTTATCCTCCGGTCTTCTTGGCGTCGTGGCGCCTTGGCGTTCACCCCGCCGTCAGAACCGGCCCCGAATGGTAGCGATGGGGAACACCGCGTCCTTTCGGTCCTCGCCGTTACGCAGGTAGTCCACGGCGGTGAGGACGTTCCACCAGAAGTGGATGGCCACACCCTCGCCGAGATCGTAGTCGTTGCGCACGTGGAGGGTGCCCAGGTAGGCGCCGTAGGCGGCGGCGCCGGCGACGTCGGCGCTGCCGCCGCGGCCGCTGTGGGCCAGGCCGAACAGCACCGACGAGGCCGCCACCCCGACCACCGTGCCCCACGCGCGCGTGAGCTGGCGATTGGCCACGCCGCGGAAGAAGGCCTCCTCGCCCACCGCCACCGACTCGTACCGCACCGCGTTGGCGGCGCCGATCTCCCAGGGGCCGATGGAGTCGTCGGTGACGATGGCCCAGTCGTTTTCGCCGTCGTCGAAGATCAGCGCGCCGCGCACCAGCAGGGGGATCCAGGTGGTCATGCGGCGCAGGTAGGTGGGCCGGAAGGGGGCCGCCATCAGCTCCCCCGCCGACTGCGCCTCGCCCGCGTAGAAGGCGTCGTAGGCGGAGAACAGCTGGGTGTCGAAGGAGACGGTGCTCAGCAGGTCGCCGTAGTAGGTGGTGCGGTTGTAGTAGAGGATGCGGTCGCCCTCGGAGGAGCGCTGATTGGCATCCATGTAGTCGTCGCGCCGGGCCAGGGCCGCCGCCCCCAGGCCGGTGCCCAGCCACAGGCCGCCGTGGACGGCGGCCGGCCCGTAGCGGCCCTGCGCCGCCTGGCCCAGGCCCGGCAGCACCAGGCTGCCCAGGCCCTGCCAGTAGTGGACCGCGGCCGCAGCCGGCGCGGCCTGGAGCGCCAGCCAGACCGCCAGCCACCATGTCACCGGTTTCCTGGGCATGTCCCCCTCCACTCCCCCTCGACGGCAGGGCGGCGCCGGCCGGCGCCGCCTTCCCACCCTACTCCCGAATCACCACGCGGTCGCCCTCGCGCAGGTAGCGCCAGAGGCGGCGGGCATCCGCGGGACGGGTGCGGATGCAGCCATGGCTCTCGCGCTTGCCGATGCTGTCCGGGTCGCCGGTGGCGTGGATGGCGTAGGACTTGCCGATGTTGACGGCGAACTTGCCGAGAGCGCCGTCGAAGCAGCGCTCGCCGCGGGCCAGATCGGCGGCGTAGGCCGGCTCCTCGGCCATGGAATCGGGGATGCACCAGTCGATGCCGTCGGGGTCGTAGATGCGCCAGCGGACGCGGTAGGTCCCGGTGCGGGTGTAGTAGCAGCGCCCGCCCTGGGACTCGGGCAGGCAGCCGTCCATGCCCAGACCCACCTCGGTGCGGTAGAGCACCCGGCGCCCGTCCCGGTCCTCCTGCACCACGCGCAGCTGGAAGTCGGACTTGTCCACAACCGCGTAGCGCTCGGCGCCGTCGGGGCGGGGAATGGCGGGCGGCGGGGTGATGTCGCGGGCGGCCGCGGTGGTGATCCAGCGCCCGCCGGACAGCGGCGCCCAGGCGCCGTCCGGGAAATGGCCGGACACCGCCAGCCAGGCGCCGCGGCGGCGATGGCTGGTGAAGCGGGTCCCGGCCGGCCAGCGGCCGGCCGGGCGGCCGCGCGGTCCGCGGCGCAGGCGCGCCGCCTCGGTGAGCTCGTAGGTGCGCGGCCGGGTGGCCTGCGCCGCCGGCTGCTTGGGCCGCAGCGGCCGCACCGCCAGCACCGCCGCCTCCGGCACCCACAGCGGCCGCCGCTGGGGCCGCCAGCGGCCTGCGGGGAAGCGGCCGGTGATCCGCACCCAGTGGCCGCGGGCGCGGTCCGAGGTGACCAGGGTGCCGGCGGACCAGCGCGACACCGGCGAGCCCCGGGGGGCACGGCGGGCCTGGACGGGCTGCACCAGCTCCAGCGTCCGGGGCGGGGTGATGGTGGCCACGCCATCGCCGGCCGTCGCCGCTGCGGACAGCACCGGCAGGACAAGCGCGAGGAACGGGATCAGGCGGGCCGGGGACATGGCGTCATGGTGTCCCAGCGGCCGGTCTTTGGCAAAGGCCGGCGGCCCCCGCTCCTAGCCGGCGCGCGCCGGGGCCGGTTCGGCCGCCCCCGGCGCCGGCACCCATCCGCCATCGCGACGGCGGCGGCTGACGCTGCCGTCGTCGGCGATGCGGAACAGGTGCAGCCACTCGTGGGCCACCAGGTCGTGGACCATCTGGTTGGCCTCGATGACGCGGTCCAGCTCGGCCTCGGGGGCCTCGATGAACACGCTCAGGCGCACGGGCTCGTGCACCCAGTCGCGGCCGTCGTGGAGGGACTGCTTGGCGAGCCCGATCCGCAGGTCGCCGCCGTTGCCCTCCAGGACGCCCAGGCGGCCGCCCACCACGTTGTGCAGGACCTTGTTGCCCGAGCCCAGGTGCTCGGGATCCACGGTGGAGCCGTAATACTGCAGGTTGATCCAGTTGGCCACCACCATGGGCGCGGTCATGATCAGGTTGAGCACCTCGAAGCCGTCGTCGCCCCGCCAGTCGTACTCGTGCAGGAAGGCGCGCCCGTTCAGGTCCATGTGCGCGGTGCGCGCCCGCGGAGCGGCGACGAACGCGGCGTTGCCGGCCAGCCCCCACTCGGGTCGCACCTGGGCCCAGTCGTTGGCACGCCGGCTGACCGCCTTGCGGGCCGCCTCCGGATCGGCGGGGGGGCGCTCCTGCAGCAGGCCCAGGCGCTCGCTGCGGGCCAGCTCCCCGGCCCGCTCCAGCAGGCCGCGCAGGCGCTGCAGGTCCTCGGCCCGCTGCGCCGGCACCCGGTCCGTATCCAGCAGCGTCACCTCGTCGGTGGTGGTGTCGTGCAGCGCGGGCAGGAACCAGGTGTCCGCCGGGATCTCGATGCCGCGGTCGGCCAGCGCCGCGCGCACCTCGCCGTCGTTCAGCAGGGCGCAGGCGATGCGCACGCTGGCCTCGCCGGTCTGGCCGGCACAGGCGCCGCAGTCCAGCCCCGCCCGGTGGGGGTTGTTGACGGTGGAGCTGCCGTGCCCGGCGAGCAGCACCAGCCGCCCGAAGCCCTCGGTCAGCCCCATGGCGTCCAGGATGGAGGCCGCCACCTGCGGCCGGTCCGCGGCCGGGATCCCGGCGGACGGGCCGGCGCCCTCG
>DATFLO010000066.1:0-3560 GCA_035267605.1 Gammaproteobacteria bacterium | reverse complement strand
GGTTGCGGTGCGCCACCTGGTGCCCCGGGGCATGGGCATACCGGTCCACCGCCACGGTCTCCACGCCCAGGCGCTGCAGGGCGATGATCACCTCCTTGCCGAGCTCGCCCGCGCCCAGAAGCATGATCCGGGTGGCGCTGGGGGAAAGGGGGGTACCGATACGCATGGCAGGCTCGCAGCAGGGTCGTGGACAGGCGGGGGATTGTAACCGAGCCCCCGGCGGCGGCGCACGACCGCTGGCGGCCCGAGGCGGTTTGGGGCAGACTCGGCCCAGCCCAAATCCGGTCGCGGCCATGATCTGCTCCCCAATGAATCGGTTCTGTGCCCGGGCGGCGCTGGGGATCCTGGGCATCGTGCTCGCGGCCGGGCTGTCCCCGGCGTGGCCGGCGGCGGCGTCCGGGGCGGCCCTGACCGTCGGCGACGGCACCCGGATTCCCTTCACCGTCTACGGCCGTGCCGGCCGGGCCCGGTTTCTATGGCTGCCGTCCGGGGCCGGTTTCACCGACGGCGAGGTCCGGGCGGCCCGTAGCCTGGCCCGGGATGGCGCTGAGGTCTGGATGGCGGACCTGCTGGCGGCGCGTTTTCTGCCGCCGCTGCCCAGCAGCCTGGACCGGATCCCCGCCGGGGACGTGGCGGCCCTTGTCCAGCGGGCTCTGTCGGGCCGAGGGCCGCTGTACCTGGTGGCCGCCGGGCGCGGCGCCATCCCCCTGCTGCGGGGGATGTACCAATGGCAGTCGAGCCACCCACGCCGACCGGGGCCGGCCGGTGCGATCCTGCTGAGCCCGAAATTCTTTGAGCGGACCCCTGCCCCCGGCCGGCGCGGTGTGCTCATGCCCGTGGTGAGGGCCACCAACCTGCCGATCTTCCTGATTCAGCCGGCCCGGTCCCCGTGGCGGTGGAAGCTGGACGCAAGCGTCGCCGCGCTGGAGCAGTCGGGTAGCGACGTGTTCGTCCAGATCCTCCCCGGCATCCGGGACCGGTTCTATTTCCGGCCTGACGCCACGGACCGGGAAGACGCGCTGGCCGGGGAGCTGGGGGTCATGATCCACCGTGCCGGGAATCTGCTGGCCAGCCTGCCCCGGGCGGCCCGCCCGGCGCCGGAGCGCACCCCACCGCCCGGCCCGGTCGGGGGCGGCCGGCAGGACCATCGGCTGGCGCCTTACGCCGGCGATCCCCACCCGCCGGCCCTGGACCTGCCCGGTCTGGACGGGCGGATGCACAGCCTGAAGGATTACCGGGGGCGGGTGGTCCTGGTGAACTTCTGGGCGAGCTGGTGTCCCCCCTGTGTCCACGAAATGCCTTCCATGGAACGTCTGCGCCGGGCGATGACCGGTGAACCCTTCACGATCCTGGCGGTGAACATGGCCGAGGCGCCGGCCAGGGTCCGGCGCTTCCTGGCCCGCAGGGTGGACGTGGGCTTTCCGGTGCTGCTGGACCGGGACGGAGCCGCCCTGCGCCGCTGGGGGGTGTTCGCTTTTCCCACCAGCTTCGTGGTCGACCGGCGCGGGCGCATCCGCTACGGCGCCTTCGGGGCCCTGGACTGGAACGGCGCCCACGTGGCCGCCACCCTGCGCGCCCTGCTGGCCGAACAGTCGCCGCCCTGAGCCCGTGGACTTCCGGGAGGTGGGCCCGGCGCGGGACCCGTGTAGGCCATTTCCTACACGGCCTGACGCCCCAGGCCCAAACCAGAAGGCGCCATCGGGCGCATCCCTGTGCCCCCGGGCTCGTTATACTCACTCAAACCGTCGATGGAGCGCTCCTCACGCGCCAAGGGGGCTGTGGTGGACACCGAGTTTTTCGGAGACGACGATATCCGCCTCACGGTGGGACCCGAAGGCGGGCTGTACCTGCGGGCCCGGGGCCGGGTGGCCACCGACGCCCGTCTCCTCGGCCTGCTGGACGGGGTCGAAGCCGAGCGGGACGCCATGCTGGACGCCTGGCTGGTGCCGCCGGCTGCGGCGCGGTCCCTGTGTCACGACCTCTGGGCGCAGGGTTACCGCCTGCGTGCCCGGGACCTGGGGTTCCTGGCGCGGCCGGCGCCGCCGGTGCGGCTGCGTCAGGCCACCTGAGTGGCGGTGCGCCGGGCCTTGAAGCCCGCGATCAGCGCACAGGCCTGGGCCGTGTAGCGCGAGTCCAGGGCCATGGCCTTCTCCAGCACGATGATGCCCTCGGCGTCGCCGCAGCCCAGCAACAGACGGCCCACCACGAAATTCGCCCGGGGATTGCCGGCGATGTTCGGCAGCAGCGCCTTGTACAGGGCGCCGGCCCTGGGGCGGTCCACATAGCGACGCACCAGACCGAGAAAGTCCTTGAGCTCCCGGCCGTTGAGGCTGCGGGACTCGGCGCGTTCGCGCAGGGTGCGGATGCGCCGCTCCGCCATGCGGCGCCGGGAATAGCGCCGCTCCCAGGCCCCCAGGTTGGCTTTCAGCCAGCGCTGGTCAAGATGCCTTTCGATCAGGCCGGCGGTCTCGGCCAGGTACTCCCTGGCGGCCGTGACGGTGGGCATAGCCGGCAGGCGGGGCGGGTTGTTGCTGAGGTGGGCGATACGCCGGTCCAGGGGCGGCGTGGTGCGCCGGGTCCGGTCGCGCAGCGCGGCCTGCAGCCAGCTGCGCCGTTCCCGGGGGCGTACGCCCTTGAGGAAGGCCTGCTCCAGCGTCTCGTAGGGCAGACGCGGTGGCTTGGCGACCCGGTCGGCCAGCCGCTCCAGGGTGGGCCAGAACTTGCGGGCCACGAACCGGGCGCCCACTTCATAGGCCACCATCCCGTCCACCATATCCTCGCTGCTGACCCGGGCCAGGGCCGCCTGGTCCGCGGCCTCCCGGTACGCCATGGCCAGGGGTCGGCTCAGGTGGCCGTAAAACCGTGCATAGGCCCCCACCAGCGGCATGATCAGCCGGTGCAGGAAGGCGGGTCGGGCGGCCGGCGCCGCAGCGCAGGCGAACCAGCTGCGGCGCAGCCGCACCAGCGCGCCGGTCAGCGGCGCATCCCGGCCGGAGAGCATGGCCAGCTGCCGGGACAGCAGCGCCTCGAACTGCGACGGCGTGACCGTCTGCAGCACCGGCAGGCCCACCACCAGCGTATTGCGGTGGGCAAAGGGGATGGCGCTGCGGGGGACGGCCACGGCGGCGAGCTCGTAGTCCCCGGTCACGCAGAGCCGGTGGATGACCGGCGCCCGGGACAGGGGCCCACCGCGATATTCGTGGCAGACCTCCTCGATGAGGGCGAACAGGGCGGGCGCCTCGTCCAGGGTGAGGGTATAGCCGACCGGCTGACGCGGACGCAGCCCCAGGAGATAGAGGCTGGCGGCTGTGGCCACCGAGGCGGCGACCGCCAGCGTGGCGGCGCCGGTCCATGCCAGTAGGCTGCCGGCGTGTATCGACACCACCACCAGGGAGACGAAGGCCACGAGGGCCGCGGCGGGAACCAGCAGCACGGCGGCGAATCCGCCCACCGCCGCCGCCGTCGCGGCCGCCAGCCGTGGCCGGCCCGGCGCGGGTCCTTCCCGGTGTTCGTCAGCGGCGCGCAGGCGTGCGAACCAACTGCGCACGGCGTGGATTGCT